>CAMAYN010000166.1 GCA_945862285.1 Akkermansia muciniphila
CCAACCCTGGGCTTTGGTCGGGCAGAGATCGGATATCTGAAATATGGCTTAAGTTTAGTCAATCATAGAAATTACCCGAAAATGAAAGATCTACGTCAAGCGATGGAATCATTTCTGAATGTTGAAAAAGATAAGAAATGACTGCTGCGGGGCAGCAAGGCATCTCAGGGGGGCAGTAGCATTAGATATATTCAAGCGTCCATTTGAATTTTATCGTTCGATTTTAGGGCGTGGTTGTTTCTGGTCAGGAGAGCTTAGGTGCTTTTGGACCTTGCGTTGTTTTAGGGCTTTCTGCGGATTTTCTCGCCTCGTTTCGTCTCGGGGCTGATTCTTTTAGATTCCTTGAATTCAATCGTTGCTCCTTCTGAATCTTGCGTTACACTCACCCGCGTGAGCTATCAGGTTTTTGCACGTAAATATCGCCCCGCTACGTTTCATGACGTTTTGGGACAGGATCACGTCGTGCGAACCTTGCGCAATGCCATCGAACAACAACGCCTCGCGCATGCCTATCTTTTCGTGGGACCAAGAGGCACAGGAAAAACCTCCACGGCTCGGATTTTTGCAAAGGCTCTGAATTGCCCCGGCGGCCCTAAAATTGATTTCGATCCGAATGATCCCGTGTGTCGTGAGATTGCGGAAGGTAATTCCCTCGACGTAGTAGAAATTGACGGTGCATCGAATAATGGCGTCGATGAAGTGCGCGCCCTGCGGGAATCGGTGAACTACAAGCCGATGAGTGGTGCTTTTAAAATCTATTACATCGACGAAGTTCACATGCTGACCACGGCGGCCTTCAATGCTCTACTAAAAACCCTGGAAGAACCGCCACCCCACGTTAAATTTATCTTCGCCACTACGGAAGTACACAAAATCCTTCCCACTATCCTTTCGCGTTGCCAACGCTTTGATCTGCGCCCGATTCCTACCGACATCATCGCGCAACACCTTACATACATTGCGGCAAAGGAAAATGTTTCCCTTGATCCAACTGCGGCATGGGCGATTGCTAAAGGTGCCGATGGTGGCATGCGCGATGCTCAATCCATGCTCGATCAACTGGTGGCTTTCTGTGGCAACCAAATTACCGAGCCAGATGTGCTCAACATCTTCGGCTTCACTTCGCGCGAAACCATCGCCTCTCTTTGTGAGGCGATTTTCCTGAAAGACACCGCCGCTGCACTGCGGATTATTGCGAGAGAGGCATCCACGGGGCGCGATGTTTCCCAACTTTTAAATGAACTGATCAACGTCCTGCGTGCGATCATCGTCGCCAAGGTCGATCCCGAGGCTCCCAATGAAGGGATTCCTACAGAGCTTTGGCAAAAAATTCTCAATGCCGCAGCACCATGCAAGGCGGATCGCCTGCTTGCCGTCATCGATGTTTTTGCCGAGACCGAAGGCCGCATGAAATGGGCGAGCAATCGCAAGCTTCATCTGGAATTAGGCGTAATTAAAGCCATTCAAGCCGTTAGTGAAGTTCGTATTTCGGATGTCATAAAAGCCTTAGGTCAAGCACCGCTCGATGCGATGTCCGTCTCCACCATACCCGAGTCGAAAGCGCCGCCACCGCAACAAGCATCGACTCCGGCTGAAACGATCAGCGAGGCTCCACAAATTCCCGTTCTTCCAACAACTGAGCCCACGACTAAGCCCGCCATTGATCAAGTCGAGGAAATAGAAGAGCCATTCGAAGAAAATCCAGTCGAAGATAAACTCCCAACTCTTCCCCTAGCACCAGCCCCCAGTGGACCCATAGTATCGGCCTCGATTCCTCAAACTCCTTCTTTACCAGTTGCAGGCGCATCCTCTGCTATGTTTTCGGCGTTGGATGCCATGATCGAAACTGCCACGGATGAAATTCACCCGGAACCTCCGCCCGTAGCAGTTGCTCCTACATTTGCGCCAATGCCCGCACCAGAAGTGAAAAAAGAGCCAACGAAGCCAGCTCATGATGATTTTCACTCCGATCCTTTAATCAAAAAAGCACTTGAAATTTTCGGTGCCCGTATTGTCTCAAATTGAACTCCCATTACGATCGAACCACCTTATGAACATAGCCAAACTCATGCAACAAGCCCAGAAAATGCAAGCTGGGCTAGCATCCGCACAAGAAGAACTCGCCAAACGCACCGTCGAAGTTGCCGTTGCCAATGGTAAAGTCCAAGTCACTGCCACATGCGCAGGAGACATACTCGCGCTCAAAATTGATCCATCTGTCGTTGACCCGAGTGATGTCGATTTCCTTCAAGACCTCATCCTCAAGGCTGTGCAAGAAGCCATTCAAAAGGGACGCGATATTTCCGCGGCTGAGATGAAAAAACACACGGGTGGACTTCCCATCCCGGGCTTCTAATTGCTAGGCAGATTTTTTCCGCCCATCATAAATCCAACGCAAAGAAATCGTGCATGACTTGCCGATACACTTCGCGTTTGAATTCGGGAAGCCAGTTGATATCGAATTCGTCCATTTCAATCCAGCGGTAAGCACAAAATTCCTGCGGTTTTTGATGGATATTTACCTGTGGTGCATCGTGTTTTAACATGCACAAGAAATACGTCTGCTCTTGTCCGTGATAGCCGTGTTTTTTGCGCTTTTTCACACGCACCTCTGGTGGGTAAATATAGCGATACCCGTCTTTTTGTTTCACCACATCATAATGCTGAGGGAGAAGACCAATTTCCTCTCGCACTTCGCGATGTAACGCGGTTAATAAATCCTCTCCATCATCAACTCCCCCTTGAGGAAATTGCCAGGCACCGCGGAAAGATGCTCGTTCGCAGACCAATAGTTGGCCTTCGGGACGCACAAAAAGTGCCGCAACATTGGGGCGAAACCGAATCACGCCGAAAACTAACGAAAGATAAAAAATAAGCCAAGCCGAAATTCTAAAAATCCGTACTGGTCAAGTCGCGTTCATTCTGCTATAATGAGGACGTTATGAAAATTACGCTGCTTCTCACAACACTTGCTCTAGGATTTGCCCATGCGCAAAATACCAATCAACAAAACAATCAGAATCAACAACAGCGCCTCGATGCGATTGAAGAAAAGCTCAAAGAGATGGAAACTGAGGGCATCAAGCGTTTCTGGCAATGCAATATCAAAGGCAACGAACTCATGATCGCCGTCGATCGCATCGCTGCCATTAGCAAAACACAGTATGTCCTAGATGGCGGGCTTATTGTAGATGAAGTCGTGATCGAATCTACCGGCGGTCAGGCACTAAACCGGATTTATTGTGTGCGGCCTGTCACGGATACGATGGGAACGAATACGGCGAAAAAAATCGTTGATCGAGTTCGCGAAGTTGCTACCGATCGAAGCGGTCGCCTCGGCTCCAATCTTCATGAAATGGTCGAAAAAAATTACCCACTTACCACCCACGCTCGCACCGTAGAGCTGCGAGTGATGGAACCCCAAGATCTTGATGTGTTGTATGCAAGTGTCAAAAATACATGGATTACAGGGAAAGGTCGGGTCTTTACGATCAAATGATCACACATCAAGTCTGCAAACTTCATGAACCTTGCCCCCTCGAGGACGAGGTTCAGTACGTGTTACGCAAGGCACTTCGCGGCACCTCTATTTCGCCAGAGGAGTTTCCTGACGTAGCGGGCATTTCCTCAGATGCTTGGGCCGCATGCCTTGCCGGGAAGGGAGACGCCGCGACATTAGAACTAGCGTCGATAGCTCTCAAACTCCATGCGCCTGCTCTTCTATCACTCGCAACTTACCAGCCCATCGTTCCGCAAATCCAAGGTGTGTATCGCTGCGATATGTCCTTCGATGGGGAGCGAGTCAATGCGTGGATCATTCGCGATGAAAACACCTGCCTTGTTTTCGATGCGGGTTATGAACCGAGCCATATTGCGGACTTAGTAACGAATTTGGGAGCTGCACCAGTCGATCTTTTTATCACCCATGAGCACCGTGATCACATTGGCGGCATCACCGCCCTTGCTCCTCATCTTAAAAAGCATTGGAACCTCCCCGTTGGGCAAACGCAGTCGTTTGGCTCGCTTACAGTTTCGGCATTTGATTTATCGGGACATTATAATCCATCGACAGCCTATCTCATTCGTGGATTGAGTCGTAATCTTTGCGTCGTCGGTGATGCGCTTTTTGCGGGTTCCATCGGCGGTTGCAAGGATCCCTTTCACTACGATCTCGCGCTACGTCTGCTTAAGCAAAATATTTTATCGCTACCAGACGATACGATATTACTGCCAGGCCATGGCCCCGCGACTACCGTTGCTCAAGAAAAAAAAAGCAATCCGTTTTTTGCGTCTTGATCATCGATCCAGATAAATGCGTTCCACTCGCGGCGTGATCCCCGTGTAAACGTGCCATGCGATGGTGTCTGCCCATCTTGCCACTTCACTGACGCAGATTTGACTTCCAAATAGTTCCACTTCATCTCCATCACAAACTTCAGCTCCATCGGTTACATCGATCATCATCTGATCCATCGTCACGCGACCTAGCAAAGGGAATCGGCGCCCACGGATCACCACCGCGGCACCGTGTCCAGAAACATGACGAGGATAGCCATCGCCATACCCCACGCCGATGGTTGCCACGCGGGTTTCGCGCTGGGTGACATAGCTTCTCCCATAGGAAATGCCATGTCCTGCGGGAAGATTTCTAATCAATGTGACCCGACTTTTTAAACACATCACCGTGCGTAATTGTGATCTTGCATCTACGAATGGCGAGACGCCATAGAGCATCAGTCCTGGACGGGCGAGATTGCACAAACCCTGCTCATATCCTAACAAACCCGCACTATTCGCCAGATGCCGCCATCGGAAATCGACGCCGATCTCTGCGATGATTTTCCAGAACTTGCGGAACTGCTCACGGGTGAATTCTTCATCTTCATCCGCCGATGGCAAATGTGACCCTATACCTTCCACTTCGAGCCCTTTCATTCGCTGAAGTTTGGCAAAAACATCGGCAATGCCATCAACAACAAATCCACCACGACCCATACCCGTATCCACTGCTAGGTGAACTTTGAGCGCGATTCCCGCGGCTCGTGCCAATGCATCGAAATGCGCCGCTTCATCCATGGAGGAAATACACGGAGTCCAACCACGAGCGACAATTTCTGCTCGTTCTTCGCTCCACGTCGCGCCAAGCAAATAGATCCGCGCAGTAACACCCGACACGGCGATTCGGCGTGCTTCTCCCACATTCGCCACGCCTAAAAACGCCACGCCCTCAGCCGCAAAAACGCGTGCCACTTTTTCCAGTCCATGACCATAAGCACCCGCTTTTACCACTGCCATGAGTGCCATGCCATCACATGCCTCGCGCGCCACCTCTACATTATGCCGTAACGCTCCTAAATCAATTTCCGCCCAGCAACGGGGGGGGGATAGCGCTTCTCCATCTGCCATGTTCCCCGCATGTTTCATCTCACGCCATCCAAATGCAAGACCACACTTGCTTCCTTCGTTGTCGTTTGCACTTGCTCATCAAATCCGCGCAAAAATCCACACAACTCCGCCAACAAACGCTGACACCCTCGATCCCACTGCCTCGCCCCACGCACATGCATCACACAGTCCCGCACATGTAATAATCTCACCTCTCTCGCCCCGGCATGGCCCAGATCATCCATTTCTTTTCGCAATAATGAAAAAAGCAACATCTCCATGGCACAGCCACTTTCTTCCACTAACCGACGCAGGCAAATCTGAATCGGCGGCGCAAAGGGCCGCAATTCTTCCGCAATTACGCCAAAACCCATTTGCTCTAACAATTTCCGCATTTTGCTAATTAAAGACTCGATCGGCATTAATTGCAACGGCGCAAGGTTTTCCAAATACTCAAACGTCGCATGACAGACCTCGTTCACCAGCGGAAAATCATCGTGATCCGCAGCATGCATGGCTCGTCGCAAGCCATCATACAGCCACTCCGAATCATAGTTCGTCACTTGATGACGCCCTACTTGCAGCACGGGTTGATTTCGTTTGAAGGCAATCACAATTCGATCAATCTTTAGTCTTTAAACAATCGACGTTGTAGGGGATCGCGCGCCGCACGACGTTCCAAGGCCTGAATTTCGTTAATAAATTCACCGACATTATCAAATTTCCGATACACCGAAACGTAACGCACATACGCCACCGGATCCACAGAATGCAGCTTGTCCATTACCTTGGCTCCAATCACCGACGAGGGGACTTCCGCTAAATGGTCTTTATGCAAATCTGTCAAAATTTCTTCCACCGCACGATCCAGACGATCCATCGAAACCGGACGCTTCTCGCAGGCTTTTACCAAGCCACGCAACAACTTTTCCCGATTCAATGCCTCTCGCGTGCCATCTCGTTTCACCACTCGTAATTCCGTGCGCTCAATCTGCTCATACGAGGTATAGCGATAATTACAAACAATGCATTCACGGCGACGCCGAATCGTCGTCCCGTCCTTCGACATACGCGAGTCGAGAACTTTATCTTTGAGTGATCCACATTGAATACAGCGCATAGCTCGGAAAAAAGAATCCATATCACACCACTAATAGTAGCGTCAAAAGAAAAATACTCACATATCTAGTTTGCTTGAAAAATCGATGAAGGAAAGCATTCGGGATATTTTATTTTTCTTAAATAATTCGCAACTGCTTCTGGAGTTGCACCAACTCGACCCACAATCACCATCCATGCCCAGGATGGCAACCTCGATAGGCACCACCCCAATTTCATTCATCGAATTGGTATCCACTGCGTCGATATTCACGCTCTCGACCGCGACTATTGCTCGTCAGTGCACCGATGACCGCAGCGCCTACTACAATCGGCACTGCTGCCTCAAAGGCGTTGCGCGGATAACCTCCGCCACCGCCGCCACCATAGCCATCGCCGTAATATGGATCAGCGCAAGAACTCATCACCCCAACCATCGCCAAGCTGGCACCAAACAAGAACCACGATTTTTTCATGACTCACTTACGACGAGCCAAATCGGAAGTTATTCAGAGTTTTGTTAGGAAAATTCCCCATGCCCCATTTCGATTTGCCGAGACATGACTCCACCGTTTTTTGCGCAGAAACCCCCGCCCTACGAGCGATTTCCCTCACGGGAACAAGAATCTCTGAAAATTCTGCGGAGGGCTTCTTATGATTATTGCTCGTTATGTCCGTAGAGATGGCGATCAAGTTCCGATGGCTCCAAACCTGTTCCGATACGATCACACATCTTACGTAAATCCCCCTCATCCATCAAGCCGGTGCGATAGCAGCGCAAAAGAAATTCACGCGCCTCCTCACGGAGAGAAACCCTAGCACCTTGGAGATCGTGACTTGAGGTTCTTCGTGGTGGTCGCGGCGTTCCATCATCGCATTCACAACGACCGCCACAGATCTGACAGAATCGATACTCCTTGACATCAAACTGATTTACCCATGCTTCTTGAGCTTCACGCAGCTTCGTGAAGCGGTGATTGTATTCATCAATAGCCTTGTAGGACTCCTCAACTTCGTGCAACCAAAAATCGACGTTGGAAAAAATACCAGCCAATTGGTAGGCGTGATGATGCTTAAATCGCCGAAATTGATTCGCGAGCAAGTTTGCGCGTTCGATTGTATAAATGATTCTTTGCATAAGTTTTTAAGGCAGAGAGGAAAAGCATACCCACGGCCGTTAAGGAAGCCCGAAATCTAACAGCACATGATCGCCGGGTGCAACGAGCGTCTTTTTCTCCTCTTTGGGTTTCGAGTTGATTGGTCTGTTTGGGATTCCCTATCTGCCTGACCCGCTACGCGGGAGCTCGACCAACGAGTAACTTACCTATTGTTC
>CAMAYN010000167.1 GCA_945862285.1 Akkermansia muciniphila
AACTTCGGGAAACTCGCCGTAAGCTAATTTTCCAAGAATATCTCCTTGGAATTCAATGGAGAATTTCGTGAGATCCTGTGGCCTGGGAGCGCCCGGATTACCCCCGCGACCAATCCGGGTGGCCGAGGCATGAGCGAGATTTTGTAAGGGAATCGGATTTTGCGCCTGCCAGTGCAAACGATAGCGAAACTCATAAGAATTTCCTGCTTTTGCTGCACCATCAGGAACCCACAAGGCACCAATGTTATCGTGAATTTCATCATCTGTCGGGATTTCAATCAGTTGAACAGCTCCTTTGCCCCAATCGCCAATCGGCTCGACCCATAAACTCGGGCGGCGATGATACCGCACGCCATCATAGAAATGTGAAACATCACGATCTCTTTGTATGAGCCCAAAGCCACGCGGATTCGTATCAACAAATGCAGAAGCACGCGTGACTTCTGGATTGTTCAGTTGCCGCCAAATGCGCTCGCCGCTACCCGTCCACATTTCTAAGCCATCGCTATCGTGAACTTCGGGGCGCCAATCGAAGCGAAAGGATTTATTCTGCTCAGAATACCAAAACATACTCGTAATTGGTGCGATTCCTAGGCGTTCGATGTCTTTGCGGAGGAAGAGAAAATTTTCGATCTCCATGGTCACGCCAGTTCCGCGCTTGATATTCATTCGTACCGCGCCCGTGATGCTTGGACCATCAAGCAAGGCGCAGACCGTCACTGGAGCATCTGCGGATTTGCTTCTTCAATGTAAAATTCACGGAAGTCAGGAAATTCTTCGGGGACACCACATGCTGTGTTAACCGCGATGCCGC
Source organism: Akkermansia muciniphila (assembly GCA_945862285.1). Lineage (GTDB taxonomy): Bacteria > Verrucomicrobiota > Verrucomicrobiia > Verrucomicrobiales > Akkermansiaceae > UBA956. The sequence continues at coordinate 815 of CAMAYN010000167.1, forward strand.
GCGCGGACAGTCCGTATTGTCCATCGTCGCCAATGGCACGAAAATACGATGCCCCCAAGAATGCAACCCAGTCTTGTGTTTTCCAGTCGTCTCGCTTCACATGTTCATGCAAACGAAACCCTGCAAAGCCGATGTTGGACGAAAGTTGGCGCGCCACACTATCCTCTGGCATATCGAAAGATTTCGCTTGGTAAATAATTTCCTTGGCGAAGTTTTTTTCCACCAGATGCATGCGAACGGGTTTGGTGAAATAGCGGCCAAGATGGAAAAATGTTAGTGGATATGCACCAGAACCGTCTGCATACGGAGCGCAATCGCGACGATAATTCAACTTTCCATGAGCATCATAGTCGATCTGGCTAACGATCGTAGGATCAGGCAAGGCGGGTGCCTGATATTCTTCTTTCGCCATGGTCTGCGCTTGTTTGATCAGAGCATCAAAGGTGAAGGGCTTAGGTTCACCGAAGACCAGAGTAGAGTTTTCGGCATTGGCAAAACTAGTGCACACAAATAGTCCAGAAAGCAGCATAGTAGTGCCATTTTTTTTAACGGAAAGGTTTATCGAGCGGGTAAATGAAAGCCAAATCATGTGGAGTAAGGTCTGCGGCAGAATAATTTTTTCGCAGTTTATGCCAAGAATTTTCATACGTAAATTGCATGCTGACTCATATCAAGGAACAAAATCACTCCATAAAATCATGGATTCATCAGTGAAATTTAGGATGTTTAATCCCCGAATTAGCCCGCCACCTCATGATTTAGAGCACTCATGCGTTTTTCAGATACGCGGCACGATGGTTTTTTGCAAAAACAGAAAAAATATCGAAAAATGGAGTTGCTAAATTTTTGAAAATACTCTTTCTTGTCCGCCCCTGCGAGCAAATCGTATTCCGTAGGTCCTCTCAAACGCATATTCAACTATGCGGCGCGCTCGCCTTGAGAGGGTAACCCGGTCATACAAACATAACATCATGTCAATCGAAACAGAAGAAACTACAACGAAGAAACCAACCCAGCTTGGGCGTTTCGAATTACCAAATCGCCTCATCAAAAATGAGGATACCGCGACCGAAACCTACGCACAGTTCATTGCAGAACCCTTTGAACGTGGATACGGTCATACACTAGGCAACTCCTTACGCCGTGTGCTACTCGGCTCACTTGAAGGTGCAAGCATCACCTCTGTCCGCATCGCAGGCGCACAACACGAATTTTCCAGCCTTCCTGGCGTTGTAGAAGATGTCACCGACATCGTTCTCAACCTGAAAAAAGTGAAATTCCTCCATTTCGATAAAGAACCTCGGGTTCTTAAAATCCAAGTTGATCGCGACGGGATCGTTACCGCTGGCGATATCATAGAGGACAATATTTACCAAGTCGTCAATCCAGAGCAGCACATCTGCACCCTCGACCGCAAAGTGAAATTCGATTGCGAATTCGAAGTGCAAGTGGGACGCGGATTCCGCACGGGCGACGAAAACAAGCGCAAAGATCAAGCGATCGGCGTTATTGCGATCGACTCGATTTTCTCTCCTGTCACTCGCGTCAAATACGCTGTGGATACCACACGTGTGGGTCAAATGACCGACTACGATAAACTCGTTCTCGACATTTGGACTGACGGGCGCATTTCTCCACAAGACGCGCTACTTCACGCTTCTTCGATCCTTCGTCATCACCTTGATGTGTTTGTCAACTATGACGATAACGCCATCAACTTCGACGCAGCTCCTGCGGAAGCGACCGAGGAAAATGCTGCTCTGAAGAAACTTCTTGGCATGAGCGTCAATGAAATCGAACTCTCCGTTCGCGCGGCAAACTGCTTGAACAACGCCAACATCACCACCGTTGGTCAACTCGCAACCAAGACCGAAGGCGATATGCTTAAATATCGTAACTTCGGTAAAAAATCGCTTAATGAGATTAAGGACAAGCTCGTAGAACTCGGCCTTTCTCTTGGCATGTCCATCGATCCATCTCTTTATTCTGGTCCATCCGCCGCATTCCGCGCACCACGCCTCGGAGCTGATGATGAATCACAAGTCGGCCTAGCTGACCTTATCGCCCAAAACCTTGACGACTAATCACCATTACCCATCAACCATTACCACTAGAAATCACTTCCGATGAGACACCTTAGTAGCAAATCCAAACTCAAGCGCAACGCGTCACAGCGCCGCGCTTTATTATCCGGCCTTACATGCAATTTGATTGAACATGGTCGTATCAAGACAACTCTTGGCAAAGCCAAAGCTCTACGCCCCGTAGCAGAAAAAATGGTTACTCTTGCCAAAAAAGGCGATATTCACTCACGCCGTATCGCTCTCGCATTCTTGCGCCAAAAGGATATCGTAGCAAAATTGTTTGCTACCGTTGCCCCCGCAGCAGCAAATCGTCCCGGCGGATACTGCCGTATCACCAAATTGGCCGCTCGTCTCACAGACGCAGCTCCCATGGCCTACATCGAATTCTGCGACACTCCACTCGTTGTCACCTCCAGTGAGCCAACTGCAGCCGATGCACCAGCAGCCGAGGAGAAATCCGAAGCGTAATCTTCCGCCTGACCATTCACTTGCCGCATTCTGTGATCAGGATGCGGCATTTTTTGTTTTCCTGAAATGGAGAATCTCGATTGCTTTCCTTCGCAAAGATGTAAATCATCCATCCCATCGCCCATGAATACACCCCCATTTGATCTGCTCAAGGCAGACTTTCGCAAGCCAGCACAAGAGGTCGTCTGCAAGGAACTGCACTCTTGCTGCGGTGGTGAAAAAAAGAAATTTGATTTCCTCCTTTGGGTCTCTTTATCCGTGATGGTTCTCGCAGCGGCTGTCTCGGCACTAGATCCCGCTGTCCCGCCATGGTTGCTACGATTTTCCACAACATGCTACCATCTTCTCGCGAAATCATGGTGGGCGATTTTGGGTGGGATTCTATCGATGGCGATTTTATCGCAAATGCCGAAACAACTCGTGGGCATGCTCTTAGGTCGTCCGGTGACGTGGAGCGGTATTATCCGCGCCACTGCCACAGGGCTTTTACTCGATCTCTGTAACCACGGTATTCTGCTCGTTGCCATGGGTCTCTACAAACGTGGAGCATCGTTGGGGCAGACACTCGCTTTTCTGATCGCTAGCCCTTGGAATTCGTTATCGATGACGTTATTGCTTAGCGCATTGATCGGCTGGCATTGGATGCTGATTTTCGTGATCCTATCAGCCATCGTCGGTATTCTAACAGGATATTTGGTGGAATGTCTAACCAAGCGCGGCATCCTCCCGCGTAATCCTCACAGCTTACCGCAGATTTTTCCCCTTAATACCCACATCGCAGCAAGCACAGGCGAAAACACCCCCTTGGTGCTTTGGAAAAAATTCATCCAACAGATTCAACCTAGCCCAAAGAACATTTACCGACTCGTGAAAATCGGCATCTCTGACTCCCGCATGGTGCTACGCTGGATCCTTTTCGGCTTTGTCATGACAGCCGCAGTCAAAGCATTCGTCCCGATTTCATGGGTACAAAGCGGATTTGCCGCCACAATTTCTGGCTTATTTTTGACTCTTCTTGTTACCAGCGTTCTGGAAGTCTGTACGGAAGGATCTTCCCCACTCGCTGCGGACATTTTTCATACGGCAAAAGCACCAGGAAACGCTTTTGTTTTTCTCATGGCCGGTGCCGCCACGGACTATACCGAGGTCATGGCTCTGAAACAAACTACGAAAAAATGGATTTGTGCACTCATACTACCCATTCTCACGCTACCGCAAATCACTACCCTCGGTTGGCTGCTGAACCGATGATGAGAAAGATGTAGCCGATCAACAACAGCTACTTAACCAATCTCGGTGCGGCCCGCGAGTTGGGCACCCTCTTCCATGGCAAACATTTTCGCCTTAATATCTCCATCTAAGCGAGATTTTGCTTTTAGTTCGCAGCGATCCGATGTGATTTTTCCTTCTACTTTACCGAAAACCTTAACTTCACCGGCGTTGATGTCCCCTTTGATGACTGCGTTTTCGCCTATCGTTACTCGGCCTTTATCCGACATGATTTGACCTTCGATTTTTCCGTCGATAATCATGTCGTTCGAAAAACGAACGGAACCAATAATTTCGATACCTTGTGCGAGAACGTTTGTAGGCGATGACATAGCTGCAAAAAAATGCAGCATTCTCGTTTGAATAGCAATCGGAAAAAACAAACACTCGCGGAATAAAATTTTCTGATCAGCTTTACTCTATCGAACGAATCAAGCAGCCTCGAAATTCCATGCAAATAAAAATTGCGAATCATGTAGTGTGTTTTAGCATCAACTCATGATCCCTAACGCGTTTGCCGATGATCTAACACAAATCCTCGCAGTAATCTCAAAATCCGGTCTTTACAAAACCGAGCGCTACATTGACTCAACGCAAAACGCCCTCGTCCGCTTACATGACGGCACGCAAGTCATTAACATGTGCGCGAACAATTACCTTGGCCTCGCTGATCATCCACGGGTAGTCAAAGCCGCCCACGCCGCACTCGACCGATGGGGTTTTGGCATGGCCTCTGTTCGTTTTATTTGCGGAACACAGACCTTGCACAAAGAACTCGAAGAAACCATCAGCCGATTTCTAGGCACAGAGGACACGATACTCTATCCAAGTTGCTTTGATGCCAACGGCGGACTCTTTGAAGTTCTCCTTAGCGATCAAGATGCCGTCATATCCGACTCCCTAAACCATGCGTCCATCATCGACGGTGTGCGCCTCTGCAAGGCTAAACGCTATCGTTACGCAAATAACGATATGGCGGACTTGGAACAGCAACTGCAACTTGCCGACCAAAATGGTGCCCGTCACAAGCTCATCACGACCGATGGCGTATTCTCCATGGACGGTATCATCGCCGATCTCGCCACCATCCACCATCTCGCTGAGAAATATAACGCCATTGTTCATTTCGATGACTGCCACGCTACGGGATTCCTCGGTGCGACAGGGCGCGGCACTCACGAACACTGTGGGTTATTCGGAAAAATTGATCTCACCACCGGCACCCTCGGCAAAGCCCTCGGCGGTGCATCAGGTGGATACACCTCGGGAAAAAAAGAAATCATCGAACTCCTTCGCCAACGCTCGCGCCCGTATCTTTTCTCTAACACCATTGCCCCCGTAATTGCCGCCGCTTCTTTGGAAGTTTTCGCGATGCTGGAGGAATCCACCGAGCTTGCCGACCGCGTCAAGGCCAACACGAACTACTTTCGTCAAGCCATGGCGCAAACCGGTTTCACGATTTCTGGCAAAGATCACCCCATCACTCCCGTGATGCTTGGCGATGCCACCTTGGCGCAGAAATTTTCCGCCGAACTCCTCAAGCACGGTGTCTATGCCATGGGGTTTTTCTTCCCTGTTGTCGCACAAGGAAAAGCCCGCATTCGCACGCAAATCAGTGCTGCCCATCAACTCGAGCACCTCGATCAAGCAATCGATGCCTTCATCAAAGCCGGAAAATCCCTAGGCGTGATCTAAACCTACAAGGCGATAATCCGATCAATCAAATCCATCATCGGACTTGCCGCGGCCAGACCTGTTTCGATCACCTCGGCATGCGCCAGTTCCGCCTCACCCATGCCTGCGGCCCAGTTCGTTAGACAAGAAAAGGCCAGTACCTCACAGCCTAACGCCCGCGCTTGAATCGCTTCCAGCACCGTGCTCATTCCCACCGCATCAGCCCCCAAATGCCGCAGCATCCGTATTTCCGCTGGTGTCTCGTACTGCGGCCCGCGCAGACCTGCATACACACCCTCGTGCAAGGTCATGCCCATCCCATCCGCTGCGATTTTCACCTTGTCGCGCCAACATTTTGTATAAACATCCGACATATCGAAAAAATTCGGACCACCTTCCAAAGGCGATGTTCCCGTCAAATTCAAATGATCGTCCAGCATCATCCATGTCCCCGGTGCATATCTTTCATTCAGAGTCCCCGCCGCATTCGTCAGTAAAAATCGCCCTACTCCCTGCTCATGCAACCAACGCACACCACTCGTCACCGCTTGGGCGGAGTGTCCCTCATACACATGCACGCGACCTTTCATCATCCATACATGCACTCCCAGCAACTTCCCATAAAGCATCCGCCCTGCATGCCCCTTCACCTTCGAGCACGGCAGACCAATCTCTTCAAATCCCCACTCTTGCTCCACTTCCAGCCGATCTGCTAAACCACCCAGACCTGAACCTAACACAATCGCAATTTCACCAGACATATCCTTCACTTCGCTAAAAAAACAAACCCTAACTCATCAAAAGTAACCCCATCGGGAAGTTCCCTATACCCCTCGACAAACGCCGCACTGTAAATCCTTTTTCCATCCTCCGTCACCTCAAATCCCGGCAACAAACGCCCCAAACTTCCTTCCCGCCGTCCTGGCTGATCTAGACTCGTCGGCATGGCCTTCGGCGGTTCCGGCATCGACATCGCAACCACCACACCGTCTAATGACCAGCACGGACAATAACAAATGCCCTCTTTCTGCCAGCCATCGACTGACTCAAAGTCGTAAAAAACACCCACTTTTCCTCCCTCAGCGCGTTCCAACAACTCCCGCGTCGCCTTTCCTCCCACACGCACGGGCATCGATTCCACATCCGCTGCGCCACGCGATACTTTACCGCCGAAAATCATCACAAATCGCTCCAACCCTGCTAACTCCGCACACATCGCATCATCCTTCCATAACACAAAATCCCCTCCACGTGCCAAGGCATTGACATACCCTAACTGAAAGCCATTGCACCACGCCGCCGCATCATCCCGCTTTAACCAGCCATTTCGACCACAGCGCTCCCGCAACGCCAAGGCACTCCCTGCCTGCAAGGCCTGCCGCAACCACTCCGCCGTCGCTTTTTCTGCCTCACGCGGCTTACCAAACACAAAGGTCATCCCATACGGCACCGAATACGGCCTTTTTTTAAA
>CAMAYN010000168.1 GCA_945862285.1 Akkermansia muciniphila
CTCGGCCCGGAGGGCTAACGGACATTAGCCGGTGGTGTCAGCCACCGGAAACGGAAACAGAAACAAGAGTTGCGCCCCGGTAGGGGCGCGGGATAAGAATCGCCATGCCATCGACACACCTATCGCTCCATTATCACGTCGTGTTCAGCACCAAGAACCGAGTTGACAGTATCAACACCGCATGGCGTGAGCGACTGCTTGCCTACCTCGGCGGAGTGGTGCGTAATGTCGAAGGTGTGCCAGATGCCATTGGTGGCGTTGCGGATCATGTGCATCTGCTCATCGGACTACGCGCAACAGCGTGTCTTGCAAACGTCGTGCGCGACGTCAAAGCCGTTTCCTCGCGATGGGTGCATGAAGAAATCGGTGTGCGCTCTTTTGCTTGGCAGGAGGGATATGGAGCATTCACGGTCAGCGCATCGCAGCGGGATGTTGTGCGTGCCTACATCACCAAGCAGGAGGAGCATCATCGGAAGAGGACATTTCAGGAGGAATATCTCGAACTGCTGAAACGCTGCGGCGTGGACTATGATGAACGGTATCTTTGGTGAGCGACAGGTCTTCCGCCGCCCCGCTGGGGCGGATGGTGTGTTGTGGGGGCTTTCCGTTCCGGTGGTTGCCACCACCGGCTCATTTCGCCACAGCCCTCTGGGCTTTGGGAATTTTAGGGGGCAGTCCGCGCATGGTAACATTTTTGAATTATCAGAATGGGTTCGCATCTCAGCGATTCATGGGGCAGATATAGGTAGGCGATGATTTTCTCTTCGAGATCGTGAATTTCGTGCGGCAGAATGCACTTCCGTGTCGATGCGTTTGCCGAGTTCCTTATGTAAGGGACAGCATCATTACGAAACAATATGCCGCGGATCCTTCTTATGTTGCTGCGGCACGATGCGGATTGCCCACCCAGACATCATTTCGCCCCGTCCCTAGTGTCGTCATGCCGATGCACTCCAAAGTCACTTCCATTTCACTTCGCAACGCACGGGGAAATGGTCGGATGGTGGGTGCTCGCCATTCGGCGGGTAGATGATTGATGCTGATTTCACTTCGCAGGGGGATGAACAAAAAATGTGATCAATCTTGTTCGTCCCATGGCGCTCGTTTTTCCAAAAGTGAAAGGTAGAGCGGTCTTTTTGATTGGGATTTTTTGCTTGGAAGGTTTCGATGAAGGTTGTCGGAAATTTTTCTGGATCGGCGGTCGTGAGATGTAAAATGGCGGGGTTGGTCTCGATGGCGTTGAAGTCGCCAAGAAGAATAACGGGAGTAAGCCGATGTCGCCTCGCTTCGATGCGTTGGCGAAGCAAGACGGCGGCTTTTTCCCGTGAACCTTGGTGCTGGTGATCCCAATGAGTATTAAATAGGGTTAGGCCTTTGCCGCTGGAAATCTCGATCAAATGCAGCCATGTCGCGATGCGGGGAATTTCATTTCCCCATGACTTCGACCCAGGAACTTTGGGTGTGGACGATAGCCAAAATGTGCCTCCATCTTCTGCGTCGGCTCGGAAACGGGATTTACGATAAAAGATGCCACAAGCTTCGCCCTTGTTTTTCCCATCATCGCGCCCGACGCCAAAGTAGTCGTAGTCAGACAATTGTTGCCGCAGGTCAGCAACTTGGTTCGGCAATGCTTCTTGCACGCCCATGACGTCCGGATTCATGGCTTTCACCGCCGCTACGACGTGCTTGGTTCGCTCCGTCCAAGATCGCCAACCACGGTCTTCTTTTGCATCATAGCGAATGTTGAAAGTAACCACGGTTAATTCGATCGCGAAAAGCGGCAGTGACAAAAGTGGGAACAGGGAAAAAATCGTGAGCAAGTGAATGAATGATCTTTTTTGCATATTTCTCGAAAAGGTTTTACTGCCCTGACGCAGCATATACAAGATCGCGAAATTTTTTCCTAAATGTTTCCCCGTTAGTATCGCTATCTGCCCGAAAATTCTGCTCTCACAGCGTGGAAAATTTTCACAACATCGTGTATTGACGCAGGCGTTTTTTCCCCTATACTCCCGCCGCCTGAGCCGCATAAAGCGTTATCAGCAATCTATCACCAGAATCGAATATCATGTCAAAATACGCCATTAACGGATTCGGCCGCATCGGTCGCAATGTTCTTCGCGCTCTCGCTCAAATGGGCGACGCAGAGCTTCAAAAAGTTGTCGCCATTAACGACCTTACCGACAACCACACTCTCGCACATCTTTTGAAATATGACTCTACGCAGGGTAAATTCGATGGCGAAGTGACTTACGATGAGAAATACATCACGGTTCGTGGACATAAGATCCATGCACTCGCCGAGCGTGATCCATCGAAACTGCCATGGAAAGAACTTGGTGTTGACGTCGTGCTTGAGTCCACAGGTTTCTTCACCTCACGCGACAAAGCAGCTCTTCACATCGAAGCTGGATGCAAAAAAGTGCTCATTTCCGCACCCGCCACCAACCCCGACATCACCATTTGTATCGGGATCAACCATGACGAGTACGACGCTTCAAAGCATCACATCGTATCGAACGCATCTTGCACCACCAACTGCCTTGCTCCTCTTGTTAAAGTTCTTAATGACACATGGGGAATCGAGCGCGGTATGATGAGCACCATCCATTCTTATACCAATGACCAAAACATTCTCGATCTTCCTCACAAAGATCTTCGTCGTGGTCGCGCAGCCGCTGTGAACATCGTACCATCCTCCACAGGTGCGGCACGTGCCATTGGAGAAGTAATTCCCTCCCTCAAAGGCAAACTCAATGGTGGTGCCTTCCGCGTTCCTACGCCTACAGGTTCTTTTACCGACTTTGTGGCGGAACTGAAAAATCCTGCTACCGTCGAGGAAATTAACGCGGCCTTTAAAGCTGCTGCCGAAGGACCAATGAAGGGCGTGCTCGAATACACAGAAGAGCCCATCGTTCTTGCGGACATCGTTTCCAATCCCCACAGCTCGATCTTTGATTCTGAACTCACTCTCGTGATCAGCGGTAACATGGTCAAAGTAGGCTCATGGTATGACAACGAGTGGGGTTACTCGAATCGCGCTGCTGAAGCGATGAAGCTGCTTGCGGGTTCCTAATCCGAAGCTTATCACACACTCCGTTTGGGGTGTTTTCGATCAAAACCGAGCGAATTGCCAAAGATGCATCGCTCGGTTTTTCTTTGGGATTTCTTTGGTGAATGCAGAGAAGATTGACGTGCCTTTGGAGAGCAAAGACTCAGGCTCCGCATTTTTGATAGAGCAGAATCGAGCTACTGCCATAATTGCGGCGGTCGATGAGCTTCCAAGCAGGCGCGTCTGGCGTAGCGGTAGTGCGGGATATTTCGGAGTAGAAAATTCCGTTGTCTGAAAGTCGAGGTTCGAGAAATCCTGAGTTCAGAATTTTTCCAATCCATTCGGTATCAAGGGGGGATTTGGCATAAGGCGGATCTGCGAAAATGAGTCCGTAGCTGCCTATGTCTCGTTTGAGGAAAGTGAGCACATCAGAGAGTACGATTCTACCGCCGGTGAGTCCTGTTGTGACAAGGTTATCGCGAATGATTTTTGTCGCTTGGTGGCTATCATCGACAAAAACACAAGAACTCGCGCCGCGGCTGAGTGCTTCAAGTCCAAGCGCGCCCGAGCCACTGAAGAGATCTGCTACGGGGGCATCAATGACCGATTCGCCGAGAATCGAAAACATCGCCTGCCGCACAAAGTCGGTCGTGGGACGAGCCACCGCGCCTGGTACTTTGATGGTTTTTCTGCCAGCACTGCCTGCAATAATTCTCATGATGCGGGGACGATAGGGTGGGGGACTATTTTGTCGATTTCGCTGGATTTGCGAGTTCGGGATATCGGGCGAAAATGATTTTTTGATCCTCGGGTTCTAGCTTTTGGAGATCCACGGGCTGATCTTGGGGACGTAGGCCTTTTTGATTGATTTTGTTGAAAATGCTCCAATTTCGAGAATTTCCCCCCTTCTGTGGATCTGCTGGTTCGGGTGGGGTAAGGTCGTAGCGTGTGAAGTCGATGACTTTTTCGGGACTATTTTCTTTCCAATTTTTCAACAAGGCGAGGCGGAAATCTTGGTTCATGAACCAACGGATTTCTTGGTCTGCTTCCGAGGCACGAATGCCACATCCCCGATGAACAAAGCGATAGTTGACTTCGGCATTTGACTTATAATGTGCGCGCCATAGTTCGCCGAATTCTCCTTGGGTAATGAGTTTGGCATCGGGCCATTTTTTGCGAATTGCGGTGAGCCACAAGGTCAATCCATCAATGCCATTTCGTCCGCCGTAGCCGTAGATTTTTCGGGCTTCGACAAGGCTGAGTTCCCAGCCATTGGTGACCCACGCAAAACCATTGCGGGCAAAGCCATCGTCGAAATGAGAGGCAGTTGTCGCCATCATCGCTTGATGCCCGCGCTCGGTGCCCATATCGAGCAAGGTCTCAATCGGGCCAACACCCTGCCTACTACGCCATTTCTCCCCATTGACCATGCGCGCACCGGGAATCCGTGCGCATAAGAAATCGACCGTCCATCCATCGAGGTTCACGATGTCGATTTGGTCATCCTTCCCAGCGGCTGGTTTGCAAAAATGTTGTTTTGATGGGTAGTAAGGGTAACATATCGAGCCCTCGCCATCGCCATTATCGACGGCATACTGACTCCAAATGTTGCCTTGGCAAACGTGGATTTTTTCAACTTCGGCGAGGTAACGTTGATTGTCTGCGGCGAGGAATCCGGCGACGACGCTTTTCGGGCGATAGCCATTGCCGACGATTTCTGAAACGCGTTTCAAGCCTTCGTGAAGATCGCGGTTCACTTGCTCGCGGCTGTTGTACATGTTAGAAAAATAGGCTCCAGGGATAAAGGTAAGTTCATCGCCGTATTTTTTTTGGTAGGAAACAATGAGTTCGCGGAGTTCGCGGTATTGCTCGCGTTGATCATGGAGTGCCAGCCAACTAAATGCCCAGGTGATGCGCGCGCCGGGCCAGGCATTTTCGATGGTAGCGCGGAAAAGGCGCGCTTCGGCCGTGGTGTGAACGCTGGATTCGTCCGGGCCGTGCGCTTCGGTGCGACTTACTTCGATTTGGCGGACGCGGACGATGGTATTCAAAGTGAGAAATCGGTTCCCCATCAGCGTGGCGGGAACCGGGTTTTTTTGAGCTTCTTCGCCTAAGAGTAAACATGGAGCAAAGAGAGCCATCGAAAATACGATGCGTCGTAGCTTGGGCAAAAAAGGTGAGAGATGCGTCATGCGTTAGATTTTTAAATTATTTACTGGGAGCTTGCAGAACAGATTGGCGTTGCGATTTGATGACTGCGAGCACTTTTCTCAGGTCCAGGAGATTTTTGCCACCGTCGAGAGAGACCCAAGTATGGAATAGGTCGCCGCCAAATAAAAAGTCATTTCCGCGACGGTCAGGATTCCCAAAAGGTGGCAGAAATTGGGGCGTCTCGGGCGTGAGCTTGGTAAGATTTGCATCGATGAATGCCGCATCGCGTGGCGACGCGACTACGCGCAAAACGCCGAGCAAATTGGCATTTGGCAATATCATGCCATTGCCTAACAAGGAAAGTTCATCACTGATCAAGCGGAAGTCCGTGCAGCGAAGGACTCCTCCTGTGAGAATGCAGCGCGATTGCAGAAAGTGAAATTCTTTTGGCATTCCGCCCATTCTTGTGCGCAGATTCGCGGCGAGAACGATAGACTCCGCCTGCCATGAAAGGGGGTGTGTCAGAAGTCCGGCACCGCGATGAAGGCTTTGCAGTTGCTCGGCATGAAAAACTTCTTGAATGCCCCATGATTTCCCAGGTTGCTGAACAACAACGGAGAAAGGAATGCCGTCAGCTTTGAGAAATTGCATGCTAAACTCGTAGGGGATTCCATCGAGTTCGAGTTGTTTCGGGCCCATTTGCAACAGCGGCGATTTCCATTCGAGAGGGATTTCCGTTTTTTCGTATATTTTCTGATGGTAGATTTCCAGCGAGGCAAAAGAGAGCCGACCTTTGGCTTGGGGTCCTTCAATCGGGATGTCTGTGGTGATGTCACGCAGATCGAAGAGGTATTCACCAGAGTTGGCATGCAGGAGGCGGATGCGGGCATTGCGCACGAAAATCCAGGATTCAGGGCTAGCGGGTGGAGGTGGAGGAGTCGCATCGGCCGGATTCGGTTTCGTGTCGCTGGCCGACGGCGTTGCTGGTGGCGGCGCAGGGTTACTTGGATTACCCTCTGGGACGTTTGGCGGAGGTGCTTGCGGATTTTGATTTATTGCAACATCAAGGGGAGGCTGCTTCGTTGGAAGTATGGGCGTTTGAGTGTTTGCAGGAGCCGACGCACCGAGGGGATTGGCATTTGTGGCGAGAATTTTTCGCAGCATTTCCAAGCTGAGAACGATGTCTGGCGACTCGATCTCACAAGAGAAAAAATCGCGTTTTCCGCGGAGGATTTGCTGCCATCGTGGTTGTAAGGTGATATTTTTTACAGAGGCAACGGGGGAAGGGATTTTTGATCGCAATTCCTCAGGTTGATGGATTGTCAAGTCAGCGAGGTGGAGCTTGCCGCCGGGAATCCACCAAGCGCTGCCGATGCTTGCATCGAGTTCGATGCGACTCTTGATTTTTCCGCAAATCCACGATTTCCCCCATGGGCTAAGCAGCCAGGCATTGCTAGCAACGATGAAAAATAATGGGGAAAGTAGCGTTAGCCAGACGATGCGTCGCAGCCAGCGGCGCTTTTTTGCTGGTGGCTGCTGCGAAGGTGTATCGACAACGGATGGCAGGTCTTCCGTACGAATGGTTTCGTCAGTCTGCTGTTCGCCGCTAGAATCGTCTGTCATGGTTTTTTATCCGCCTTTTGCGCCTGATCTGGCTTGAGTTCTTTTTTCTCCTTGTCTGGAGCGGCGGGTGCTTTGACGAGACGGATGACGAGACTTTTATCAAATACTGGTTTCCCTTCGCTAGTGATTTCTTGGGCGCGATAAACAATCAAGTTGTATTTGCCATCGGCCGTTTCCCCAATGGCAATATTTTCTTTCACCTTGGAAAACATCGTTTCTTCCTGAAATCTCCACTCCTTACCCTTCCATTCACCGAGGATCGAACTGGGATTGCTATGAATATCTTCGATGCGCTTGAGAACGCCATTGGAAGATTTCCATGTGTCTTCTTCGCTGTTGTAGCGTAGTGATGCTACGCTAGCATTGCCGCCGAGGTTGAGAAGATTCCAGAGCTTGTCTGATCCATTGCGAAGAACCATAGGCACTTCTTCAATCACTTTAAACTCACGTTTTCCCCACAAGGCAATATAGGCATCGTATTCTTCTTTGGTAAGGCCAAGTTTTTCGTGGTAAGGAAGTGGCGTGCCAGGATTCGTTTTTTTTGAGTATTCTTTGAACCATGCGGGGTCGCTCATGGCATTTTTTTCTACTTTGCTGACGTATTTTTCCAGTTCCGCCGGTGGAATGACGGCAATCGCTTCGGCCATCCGAGGTTTGTTTTCTTCAAAAATCCCTTTAAATAATGCCGGAACCTCGGCACTAAAGCTGTGAAGTAATCCAAGTGAGAAAAAATACGTGCTAAAAAATACCTGTTTCATGAAATGATTGCCGAGTTGTGGCTAGGCCGAAATTTATATGAGGCATAGTCTGAACTCAAGTGGATTTCCAAGTATTAAGAAAATCTAG
>CAMAYN010000169.1 GCA_945862285.1 Akkermansia muciniphila
AAAGCCACAACAGTTGCAGGACAACAAGCACGCAAGGACATAGAACTCGCATTGGTCAAAGCATACTTTTCCTATATCACTGACGAATCCATCGCCCGCATCAAACGGAATCAAGATTTGGAGTAGTTGATGTGCTGCAGTGCTTATGCTATGCGGCAGGCAATCTTCCATTTTCTAGCTACGCATCTGATAACCATGTATATTACTTTATTCGCTTTTCTACTTGCATAGTGAGAAGCAAAACGGATCAAGGCATCAAAAAATGATACCCTGCCCACCCTGTTATGGATATTACTTGTATTTCCGTTAATAGACCCTAACTCGGAAAATCGCCGCAGGTGCACCGTGGGTGGTGTGGATGCGGATCGTGAGTTGCTTGGTTTCCAGCGCGACAGGGAAGGCGTGATGGAATCGACAAGAATGGTTGTCGCGCACTTCTGTTAGAACCTTGCCATCGCCATCGAGAAGATCGAAATCCTTCACGAGGAATGGCACGGTTTCTTCAGGGTGGGTCATTAGAACACTTTCCATGGCGTGATCCCAGTCAGGATCGAACTCAATGGTGATGTTGCTCATTTTTACTTTCTCATTCCAAGTTAGATGGAGTTCAGGCTTGGCATCCGCTGGATCTGCGACCCATGCATTCGGTGCCGTGGTGGGACGCGATGGGCCGAAATTCGTGTTCGCTGCCGCAAAGCCTGCAAGCGGTGGATTGATGGCTATGGCAAGGTTGTGGCCGGCTGGGCGGCGTTTGGGTAACCAGAATTCGAAGGTATCGATGCCGATGCCGTCTGGCGGGGATTGAGTGTTTGATGTGGCGACGGCACGATTACATGCACTGGTGACGGAGATGATTCCCGTGATGCGTTGATCACTGAGGCGGACGCTCAGAATAGGATTTTCACAAAACTGAATAAAGTGATAGCCCTTGCGTTCGATGTTAGTGGCAAATGGCAGATTGATGATGGACTCACCAGCGGAAATTTCGAGAGTAAGAACTTCGATTGTTTCATCGGGCGTGAAATTGCTGGCTTTTATCGCGCGGCGGAGTTCCACGCGGAGAGTGGTAGCGACCTCAGCATTAACAGGACAAGAAATTGTCGGGCAAGTGCCGGGAACCAGTGGCAGCAACATTGCCCAGCCGCTTTCGAGCTTGAGCCATGAATCGTTGGCGGGAATTTGCGCGAGTTTTAGCTCGGAACTGGCACTGATCTTTGCCTTGGCGGCGAGGTCGGAGGGATCGCTGACCTCGATATCTGGCAGGTATTGCCCCCTACGGTCGAGGCGGAGAAGTAAAGTCGATAGAGCATCGCCCGAGGAAAGATCACGTGGTTTTTTCCCAAGCTCTTTGCAGAGTGCCGCCGCTACACCCACCGCTTGTCCGCCCGCTGCGCAGGTGGCCATCACACGGGTAGAACCGAAGGCGACGTGCGTGGCGCTGATGATGCGCCCGGCGAGGAAAAGGTTATTGATGTTTTTGCTGTAATGGCAGCGGTAAGGGATGCCGTAAACGCCTTTCGAATGCCACTGGGTGCAGCCGCTTTTTTCAGAATAAATGCCATCGGCAGGATGGAGATCGACGGCCCATCCGCCATGGACGATGGCATCAGGGAAGGTGACTTGCTCGACGAGGTCTTGTTGTTTGATCCAGTAGTCGCCCTCGAAGCGGCGGCTTTCGCGCTTCCCAGGAACGGTGCCGACCCATTCGAGTTGCATGGTTTCGGCCTCGGGGAATTTCCCAGAATTTTTAAAATAATTCCATACACCGTAGATGACTTTCCACAGTTCCCATTTGATATCCTCGGTTTGATGAATGGTATCGAGGCGGCCACCGTATTCCAACCACCAGAAGTTGCATCCTTGCATGTTGGTATTGAACTGGCGGTAGCGTGGGATTTTGGTAATGTCGTCCAGTGCCCAGCTTGGCGGCACGAACTTTACGGGGGTGCCGACGTCTTTACTGTAGAAATACATCGAATGGCCGAGGAGTTGCCCGTAGGCGGCATCGGGCGCAAAGCCCTCGCCAAATTCTTCCTTGGTTTCCGCTCCCATGCGGAAGGCGGCGCCGGACATGAAGCCGAGCAGGCCATCGCCCGAGGCATCGCAGAAGAGCGGTGCTTGCAGGAGGTAGCGGGTGGAGTTTTGCGAGCAAAAGGCGTGAACAGCGGAAATGGTGTCGGCATC
This sequence comes from Akkermansia muciniphila, assembly GCA_945862285.1. Taxonomy (GTDB): domain Bacteria; phylum Verrucomicrobiota; class Verrucomicrobiia; order Verrucomicrobiales; family Akkermansiaceae; genus UBA956. Next base: position 2,185 of record CAMAYN010000169.1, read on the forward strand.
GCTTTTCTCTACATCGAAGGCGGCGGTGTTAAGAAGAAGTGTGAGATTTTTTTCGAGCACACATTTTTCTAACAGAATCGTATCGAAGATCATCGCGTTGCCTTGGCGATTCCGATAGAGGTTCTCTTCCATGATTTCGTTGATGATCCCGCCTTCGCGAGACCAGCGATTGTTATTGCCCATGTGGGAAGTCGCACCCAGGACCCACAGGCGGACTTCGCTTGACGCATTTCCACCGAGGACGGGGCGGTCTTGCACGAGAACGACCTTGAGTCCCTCGCGCGCGGCGGAGATGGCACAGCAAGTACCGGCTAATCCACCACCGACGACGACGAGGTCGGCTTGTTGGGTTACAGTTTTGAGTTCGCGGCGATCCGTGGCGAGTTCGGTAATCATAGTGTTTAATGTTTTAAAATGTTGAGTGGGTAAAATTTTTTGTTAGGCGACAGCTTGTTTCCGATTGATACCGCCAAGCCAGAGAAGAAGCAATGCTGCTGGGTGCAGAAATGCCATGACCAAAAACCATGCGCTATATCCTTTTCCGGAAATGGTATCGAGCAAGGGGCCGATGATGGCTTTAAATGCTTGGTCAAGGAATCCAAGCGGCTTGCTAGAGGGACCAGAGACCATGTTGGCTACGATCATGTTCATGATAATTGCGCCAAGGGTGCTGCCAGCAGCAACAATGCTAAAAATCGAGCCAACGGAATGTTTCGGCGAGCAATCGACGATGAGTGCTGTGATATTGATCAACCAGGAAAGTGTGGCAAAGACGACGACAGCAGTGACAGCCATTGTAGTGGAGATGCCAGCGACTTTCGCGATGAAGGGCGATAGTGGCATAAGAAGAGCGGTTGCGAGCATCATCAGCATGCGGGCTTTTACGGGTGACATGCCGCGTTTAATCAGAACACCTGAGAGCCAACCGCCAACAAGTGAGCCAGCACCGGCGGCGGCATAGACCATCCAAGTGATCGATGTTTGCGCCTGCGATAAGCCACGTTCCGCAGTAAGATATTTCGTGAACCAAGATTGATAGAAGAACCAGACGGGGTCTGTCAACAGGCGGGCGAAAAGCAAGAGCCATAGTGGTTTGTATGTCAAAATTTGCCTCCATTTCCAAGCGGGTTCATCAACTGTGGTGCTGGAATTGTCTGCGTCATCGATATGCTTGATTTCCTCTTCCGTGACGAACGAATTTTCGCGGGGTTTTCGATAGAGAATCATCCATGGTATCACCCATAGTAAACCAGCAAGACCTGATAGCAAAAATGCCATACGCCAGCCGGTACCTTGGGCGAAAAGAGTCATGGCAAGAGGTAATTTTTCTGCGTAATTATACGATACCAGAGCATTGAGCATGCTGGGAGCAATGGTAGCACCAATGGTGGATCCCATGGTGTAGAGGCCGATGGCAAAGGCACGCTCTTTCGAGGGAAACCATTCCGAAACGATCTTCGACGCGGCAGGCCAAATCCCAGCTTCACCCAAACCTAACGAGAATCGCGCGACATTCATTGACTTGATTCCATGGACCCACGCAGTGAGCATATTGGAAATGGACCACCAGATGACAAACAGTAGAGTGCTATTGCGGGTTCCCATTTTATCGACCAATTTTCCTGAGACAAGGTAGGCAATGGTATAGGCAATGAGAAAAACGTTCAGAACATTTGCATAATCCCGATCATCCATACTCAGGTCTTTCTGGATGGTGGGGGCGAGTAACGATAGCGTTTGGCGATCGATGTAATTTAGTGCCGCCGCTAAAAAAACGAGGACGATAATCCACCAGCGCATTCCTTTGATTTTCATAGGTAAAAAGGGTTAGGGTGTGGATTTTTCGCTGTTGTAATCGAGGTAGGATAAGCTCACGCACCATGCCGCTCCGTAGTTTACCCAGCCTTCGGCATGGCGGCCTGTGGGCATGGGCTTGAAGGGATACATTTCACTGCCTGGCAAGGTAGAAATGCTACCACGGCAGGTTTCTAAGCGAGCACAAATGCCATCTCTGTGATGCCATGGCCAACCGCGTTCGATTTCAGGAAATCCCATTTGTGGTTTACAGGGGGCGGCGGCGAGGCGGGGATTCCGCCCGAAGACGTGGTCGATGGAGGCGACGTAGATTTCTTCGATGCGCGATTTTTTAGCAGGATCAGCCACCCATGAAGCGGCGATGAGGCAGGCGGGGAGGCCGAGGGAACTTCCAACATCGTTGATTTTAGGTATCGTCCAGTGATCTTGCAGATCGTAACGACGGAAGTCCCAAAGATTTTCCGAGCGACTAATGGCGACATCCACCCAGGCATTGATTTTTTCCTTGAGTCCGGCAGGTGCGTGCTGGGGGTATTTTTGCAACAGCCAAACGAGGTTCGGGATGGTGCGGTGCTCGCTCATGCGATGGCCTTTGGTGGTACGAGGGTCATTCCAATCGAGATTTTTGATGCACCATTCGGCCTGCTTTACCGCGGCATCAAGGTAAATCCCTGCATCCGGACGTTTTTCACGGAGGGCGACTTCGTGCAGGATGAGATTCGGTACAATCGAATGCCCCGGCGCGTGGCGACCTTTGTAAGGATGAAGTAATCCGCCCATGGGGTTGCCTTCTTTGAGTTGTTCTGGTGCGAGGTATGTTTTAGGCACCCACCAGTGGCTGATGCCTAAGGACGGTTGCCAGTTCGCGAAGCAGAAATCGCGGCATTTTTCATAGAACGAGGCGGGAAGCCATTGCTGCAGTGATGGCCATGCCCACAATACGTAGGCGACTTGCTCGACGGTTTGGGCGTGGATTTTTTCTTTATCGGGATCACCGCTGGGGTCTTTGGTCTTTGGGTTCACAAGGTAAAATCCCGCGCCCCAATGGATCATTTTTACCACATCCGGCGCATCCGCTTTGGGCGGCTCTAGTTCATAATAGGCCTTGGCGGCACGGAGCGCGTTTGGACCACTGGGGTCTTTCATGTCGTATTTGAAAGTAGGGGCGAGGATGCGTTTTTTATCGGCCTGCCAATCGATCTGGCGCGGCATGGCACCGATGGTTTTGGCATCCGCCACGTAAAGCATGGCGAGCGATGGGATAATGGCATCGTAGTACGTACCATCGCGCCACGGGCAACCGCCGTAACCGCTGGCGTGGGAACCTGTTACGGAACGGGAGTCGATAAAAAAATCAACGGCAGCTTGCCATTGTTGTTCTTTGATCAAATTCGAGCGAATGAGAAATGGCTCGCTAGTGCCGCTTTTGAGCGTACCGCCACGGAGTTCGATGAGGTAATGCGTGAGAGAATCGCCTGGCTGGAAGGAGGAAAAATCGCCGATATTGTTGGCGATCGTGCCTTTAAAAAGTGCTTGCGGATTTTCCTTGGTGCGAATGATGAATGATGTGCCATCGGGCGAAAGAGGCGCCGTGAAGCGCTTCGGCATTTTTGTTTCGTAGCCAATTTGATTGATGGCGATTTGGTGGGTGGTGAAATCTACTTCGGGGATGTTGTTTTTAGTTTTTTCGACACCGTAAGCCGTAACTACTAATGCCATGCTTATGAAAAGAGCATAAAACCATGCAGAAAAAAATGAACGGAGACACATAATCGAAATTCAATTTGGGATTTGGGATTTTCGCCGACGATTGTATCAAACGATACAATCGTATTCGTCGAACGACTTTTCAAAGCTAGGGAGCAGCAGCGATAATCGCAAGTTGCAAATGCGTATTATTTCTATGAATTTGCGCAGAACTAATCGACCACGCTTTTCCCACAAAATAGTTTTTTTGCATGTTGATGGAATGTCAATCTACTAATTTTCTGTGAACATCAATCGGCCAACGGTCGCGACGCTGGGCGATCGGATCAAAGGAAAAATCGGCGAATTTTAACGGCTAATGCAACGGGGTCAGCATGCTAAATTCCCGCAGAAATAGTAACGAGAAATGTAATTCCAATGAAAACCGTATTCATTCCTTTGGGAATATCCACGATTCTCCAGAACTAACAGTGCGGCAACATGCCAGTCCAGCGCATTAGTGGTAAAAATGTTTTCTCCAATTTCTTCGTTTACGGGCTGAGATCATGAGATACGGAACTCCCATCACGAAATGCCAGAAACCAGAGTAGATGGGGCATGTGACTAAGCCTGTGAATGGGGCAAAAGTTCTTCCGGTGTCGCTCGATGCATCTTCCATTGCTTGTTCCATCGCTGGATTAATCTCGATCCCCGAAAATCCCCCATCACCATTTAGATCGTATTGATACAATACGTTATCTAGGTGAAAAGACTCTGTTATAACAGACAGTAGCAAAAGAACATAGCAACCCGCAGAAGCCAGCACCGCCCATAAAACCCATTGACCTAACAGAGTCTGCCTCCGAAGGATCAATCGAACCGCCGAGAAGATCGGTAACGCTAGGAATAGTATCGTGAAAAGATTGCTAAAGACTCCTAACATGATGATCGGAATTTTGGGGATAAAAGAGCATGCAAATTCCCGCAGAAATAGTAGAGATTGCAGTCTGTGACCGATGCCGAATGGCGGAATCCTTGGTGCTGTCTCATGCCATCGAAGAAGCTGACATCACGCGCTGGGCGCGGGCGGTGTAGGAGGCGCGGCGTCCTCTTTCTCCTTCTCCGCCTCAACTCGTGTGCGGCGTGCACGTGCCGGTGCCACGAGAACGCTCAGCGCCTCATTGATCTGTGCGATGAGTTCATCTATCTCTGGGCGGCTGCCCGTGCTATCGTTCGTATCCAGAATATCGATGAGACCCAGCAAACTCTGCACACGCTTGCCGAGCTTCGATTTTGCTTTGTTAAGCAGCGGATAGTCCTTGGCGGCTTGCTCTTCCGTGCGCGAATTCAGCACATTCTCAAACGCACCTTGTGCTTCCACCAACTCATTGAGGCATTCACCCGCGCCGATCTGCGCGATGGCCGACACGGCATCCGCTTCCCCTAGCGCGGTAAAAAGAGCACTCAACGCGCCCGTTTGCGCAGAATTTCCCAGATCTTGCAAGGTATAACCATGGGTGCGGATGTGGCGCATCAGCAACTCGCCCGCCGCCATGAAGGTCGGATTACGGCGGCGTCGCGTGGCACTCTCGCACAAACCACGGAAGGCGAGAAATTGATCATCGCGGACATCATCGGCCTCCTCCAGTAGGCGGGTAAAAGCACTGCCGGGTGAGTTATTCAGCGCCTTCTGCAAATCGGCCCGATCTTGCGCGATCTGCGCCAAAAGCGGCAAAACGACAGACTCCGTAGGCAGAGCCTTGGTGACAAGAGCCACGATGCGTTCCGCGCAGGCATCAATCTCTTCGGCTAGGAGGATGGATTGGGGTAATGGATCTATCATATACGTTATAGGTTGCGTAGTACAAATAGCAGTTCGTTCAGACGGTGCAAGAGGAAAAGTGAGAGGAAAAATGGGAAATAGCGTGCCAACGATAGGCGATTCGGCAAAATCTACGAT
>CAMAYN010000170.1 GCA_945862285.1 Akkermansia muciniphila
CCCACAAAACCAGCATCACCGCCCCATTTTTACGAAAAGCTCTGCGCAAATAAAAAGTCTCATTAACATAACGTTAATGAGACTTTGTCGAGAAGTTTCTGTTAGACCAAGAATTTATCTAAAAAAGTGAATTAATAACTTTAAGGAAAAAATACTCAATTTTACGATCTAGACTATTTACATGAAATTATCAAAACCAGACGATTTCTTGGAAAAAGAAACGTGGCATTTTATGCACGTCTGCGACGAGTTACGATACAGGTAATAGATAAAACATTTAAAATCCAAACAGATGGCTCAGGAATCGTTACTTGGAACACACCATTATCAAGAGACATGCGATGGTTACTGCTCTGATTCGAAATCGCATAAATGCTGAAGGCTCGGATTTGCGTATCTGCAAATGTGATGTTTGCACGATGCTGTGGATCACTTGATGGATTATTTGTATCTTCACCAGGACTTACTACTCTAAGTGTCTGTGAACCAATATTCAAAGTATACCGATCAAGCTCCGAATTGTTAGCCAATCCAAAAGTTGGATCAATACCTGATCCAGCAGTAGGGAGTGCGGAAACGTTTAATGCGTTTCCGTTAAATGCGCTGTTGTAGCCAGTAGCTATATATCCTTCAGCACCTAGAATATCACGAAACCCCCCTGAAAGATTATCAATGTCTTGTATCAAAAAGCTGTTGATTGTGATTGGGGATGAAAACTCAAAATGCCATCTTTGATACTTGGTCACATTACCAGATAATGATGAACTGGTCGATGTGCCCGACAGCCCTGTAGAATCGTTATCATTTGTAGTAAGTAAGAACCCTGAGGGGTTTTGCCCAGTTGGCGCGAACGTCATGCTCGAACCGGAAGAAAGTCCGCTGTAATTTGTGCCCGAATCAGCACCGCCTACGAATGATGCGCCAAATTTCATTGTAACACCATTTTTGGTAACAGAACCACTAGATACTATCGTCGAATTTGCCGGGGTTTGCTTTAGAAATCCCACTGTCGAAGGACCGGATGCATAATCCCATGTGTCTGAACCAAAAGAAAAACTTACAGATTGAGCATTAACCGATGCTATAGCGATTAAAGATATGATGCTAATTTTCATGTGAGAGCCACACAATACACATTCCTATGTAAGTCAATAAAAAATTTCACTTTTTTTCGCAGTCCTTCGCGCAGTGTCATCGAGTAATTTGAGAGCGGCATGTCGCCCCCTTCCCAGCGTCGTCATGCCGACGCACTCAAAATCCATACCGCGGCAGCATGGTTGTAGACCTTTTACTTTGAGGGGTAGAGGAGTAGCGAGAAACCTGTGGTGCTGGCGAGTTGTTGAAAAACTTCGCGGTCGGATGGACTCATGCTGTCTTTTAGATCCCAAACGAGATGAATGTTTTGTCGGGCACGGGCACGGGCAGATTGACGTTGCGCGAGCTTGGCAAGGAGCGCGGTGAGAAGAGGTTTCGCCTGCGCGGCATCGGCTACAAAGGAGGCTCGACCATACCAGAGGCACTCGAAGATCAATTCCGGAGTAATCATGTGGCCTTCGACTCGAATGACCTCGATGGGTGAAAGATTTTTCCCATACTTGGGCAGACTTTCTGGAATCGTGCCCAGGTCATTGGTGAAGCAAAGAAATACATCGCCACGGCGGGTTAGATGGGCAAGTTCCTCTGCGAGGGTACGGCGAGGTTTTTCGGGGATTGTGACGATGGCGGGCAGCGGGGTAAATGCGTTGCGCAAGGAAGCGGGGAAAGGTAGGGGTAATCCTGCACGAGCGTAGATGTTGGCACGGGTAAGGTAATCGACTATCAGCAAGATGAAACCGAGAAAAATCACCCAAGATGAGACGCTGCGGTTCAGCCGATCGAGTAGGCGAGCGGTGGTCGCATCGGCCTCAGGCATGAGAATGGGCGGGCGAGGTTCTTTCTCTTGGGGGAGTTCAGCATCGGCGAGCTTTTTCGTGGACTCCTCGCCAGCGAGCATGTCATCAAACTCATCACTTTTGGCATTTGCCTCACCGCGTTGTTTTTTCTGCTTTTTCCACTCCGGTTCTTCCGCTTGGTTTAAACTTTCTGTGTACTTGCGATCAGCATCATCCATGCCGGCTTTATCGATGAAGTCGTCGTTTCCATCCTCGGCGAAACGTATGTCTGCCACCTCGCCGCTGCGGGCTTTTTCCAGTGCCTTGCGTTTCTCTGCGGCGAGCATGAGGGCATCAGGAGAGACTTCCTCGGGAACGGCAGTTTCGATGCGACTGACGTGAGTGCGGGAGTTAATCGCGGCGAAAAGGTAGGCTGCAACGGCGAGAACCAGCGGCAGCCAACCGGGAGTAGGGAATCGACGGCGGAAAATAAACAAAAGAGGGACGGCGAGCCAGAGGAGCACGCTAAGGTAGCCGAGGATGCTGAAGGAATGGGCGTTCATTGTTTCTTTTTAGAGACGGCATCGTTCCACTGATTGAACGCGTAATAAATCAAGTTCACCCCGAGGTTCATGGCGGCATCTCGCATTTCTGGGGTAACATCGGTGTAGCCTTGCGATTTCCAAGCGCCGTTCATGTCGCCAGGGTGGTAGAAGGCGACCCAGCGCCCTTCATGTTTTATGCCGAGGGCACGGGTGCCACCGAGTCGCCAGAAGGGAGGAGCACCATTCGGAAAGGTGTAGGGCACTTGGTAGAGCATATCGTCATCGGCGATGTCGATGAGCGGCTTGTCCGGAAAGACTTGGCTGATAAAGCGCTTAAAGGAGTTATGAAAGCTCACGGAACCAGCATCGGCGATGAGCATGCCGCCGTTGAGGCAGTAGTCGCGGAGGATTTTGCGATCCGTGTCATTGACCTCGAATGCGCCATCGCCCGTGAGGAAAACAAAAGGCGGGAAACCGTCTTTCGGGTATTTTTTGAGGAGAGCGATCGAGTGGCTTTCGCCTTTGTTGGCGATTTTCTTGAAGCCAGTGGCTTGGGCGAAGGAACGGAGGAAATTGATATCGGCATTGGATTCATCCATGCCATCGTCCCAGCCGGGGCCGTTGTGTTCGAGGCGAATGAAGCGGATTTTGTAATCTTCTGCACCTTCAGGCCAACCGCCTTGAGTGCCGCCGCCTTTGCCCATTTTACCGGCTTTGGCATTGTTGGCTGCGTAAGTCGCTTGGGTTTCTTTTTCCATTTGTTCATCGACTTGGCTATCGTCGAGATCGGGAATTTCGTAGAGAATCGCCGAGTTCGGGCGCAGGCTGAGAGTTTGCTTCTTTTTCTTTTTCGGCTTCACCATTTTCACCATAGCAACGACGGGATTACCGCTGCCTTTTGGTGCCTTGTATGGCTCAACGAAACTACAGCCACCGAGACTCAGAATCCATGGGATCAAAATGAGAATGGCGAAATGCGTGAATGTACTCGCATAAAGACTGCGGCGATGGTGGGGGTCACGACCATGCGTGCGCAAGTCTTCGAGGACATGGTCACCGACCATTGGTGCACCTTCCTCACGAGTAAATGCAGCATAAACGGAACGACTGCGGAGCATAACATGCGTCCAAGCGGCAAAGACAAACATCGCAAGTGCGGGCGAGGTCACATTCCACCACAGGCGAATCATGGCGGCTTTGTCTGGCGGCGCACCATCAATTTCAATGCTTTCGTTAATGATGGTAGAGCAGGCGTCCCAAGTCACCCATGCATAAAATCCGACCAGCATATAAACGCCGTAAAGTGGCAGGCGCAGCGTATGCCAAGTGATGCGTTTGAGGAAGAATCCAGCAATGCCTGCCGTAGCGCAGAGGATGGCAAGAAGCCCCGAAAACTGAAAAATGGATTGTAGTGCCGAATCCGTATGGAGTCGCTGGAAGAGGATGTGGATCCCCGCATTGCGCGAGAGAAAAACGTCAAGCGCAGGTGGTAAATGGAAATAGATCGCAGTAGCAAGTCCCGCCAAAGAGGTGACAGCAACGGCAACCACACGTGCTTTGAAGGTGGATGGATCCGTAGGGATCTGATCTACTGCAACGTGAGGAATGTCTGTATTTGCGCGGAGCATGCGAGATGGTTCGTGTGAATTCGTTAGAGGAAAGATCATTTAAAAAGATCCTCGTCTTCGGCTTCTTCCACGGGAATGGCTGGCACTTTGGGACCTTCTTGTTTCTTCTCGATATTCTGCTCGATGACAGATTGCGGCTTCTCCGGTTCGGTGACTACCGAAGTGGGAGTATTTACCGCAGGAGCTGTGGTATCTGTAGGTGGAGCTTTCGGCGAATCTTTCGGCGTTGTGGTGGATGGCGCCGCAGGACCCGCCGCGCCTGCGATGCGACTGCTGAGATCCTGCGGCTTTACGCCATACTTGGTAGCAATATCGCGCAGGGCGGCGGTGGCCTCGCGGTTAGCAAGATCCATGCGCTCTTCATCGCTCAGTTTCGAGTCTTTATTTCCTGTAAAGGATTTCAATACATAGGGAATACTGGTGCCACCAATGATCAGCGCGTGAGCGATGACCGTCACGAGGACGATGGATTTCATTTTCTGGCCCTTGAAAGAATCTAGGAGATCGTCAGGAGTGGTTTGAGATGGTGTTGTCATAATGAGAAATCAGGTGTCATTCTTTTGGTTCGCCTACGGCTTCGATAATTCCTCCAGCTTCGGCAATGGCTTTGAGAACTGGTTGGAAAACTTCTTTCGGTTGGGATTTGTCACATTTAAATTGCACGTGGCGTTGGTCGTCAGAAACCGTATTGGTTAGCAGAGCGCGCACGCCCCATTCGACATCTTTGGCACTATCAACGATTGATCCGTCGAAGTTGATTTGGCCACTTTCATCAATGGCAATATAGGCAACAACCGTGGCTTTGGGCGTCTCAACGAATTCGGATGTGGGGAGTTCGATGGGGAGATTGGATTTGTCTTTGATGGACTCGCTACAGACGAGGAAGAAAATGATGAGCAGGAACGCAATGTCTCCCATGCTTGCGATGGGCAAGGCAACGGGGACACGTTTCTTTTTTCTGCGACGACTCATGGTTTACTGTTCTTCTACAAGGGCGACAACGCCACCGTTGGCGCTGATGGAGGCAAGGGCTTGAAAATAATTTTCATAAAGCGTGCCTTTGGCGGACTCTAACATGATGACTCGTTTATCGGCCTCTTTGCTTGCCAATTCAAGAGCGGCGAGGCGTTCGTTGAGTTCATGCATTTCCACTCGTTTATCGTTAAAAAATACTTCCGTACCACGGAGATTAATGATCGGCGTTTTTTCCGATTGCGCTTGGGTAGATTTCTCACCGGCAGGGAGATCGGCGGTGATGGTTTTCACTTTGACGAGGGTGGTGGCAACCAAGAAATAGACGATGAGAAGAAACGCGATGTCAGAAAACGAATCCGTAGGGATCGTTCCGTTGCGGTGTTTTTTTTCTTGTTTGGGGCGTCGCATGGATTTGACGGATAAGTCGGATAGGACGGCTTAGTGATGTGTCAGGATAAACTCGACGAACTCGCTGGTGCCCTCTTCGATTTCCAGTTCAATTTCATCGGACCAGCGGTTGAAGACGGATTGTGGGATGACGGCAGCTAGGGCAATGAGGAGGCCGGCGGCGGTAGTGATCATGGCCTCGGCGATACCGTTGGCAACTACGCCACCACTGCCGCCTACGCTGCCAGCATTCGCAAGACCTGCAAACGAGGCGATCATACCGGTGACAGTACCGGTCATACCAAGTAACGGTGCGGCCACACCGACCGTAGTCAGAATATCCAAGCGTTTGTTGACGACACTCATCGCCTGAGCACTGTAGTCTTGCATGACTTGGCTAATGACGAGTCGCATGGTTTCTGAGTTTTCTTCTTTGCCGCGCAGTTGTTGGTAGGAACGCAGTCCAGCGAGCATGACAGATGCTACTGGTCCACGGGCTGACTCGCACTCACCGATGGCAGCGGCAATGTCGTTGTTGCGGAGATGGCTGGTGACTTTTACGCGCAAGGAACGAGTATCAATACGCCGGTTGGCACGGAATGCGAACCATCGATCATAGACTACGGCTAGGCTGACGAGGCTGCATAACATAAGGGGGATCATCAGGGGACCGCCTTTGAGGATTTGTTCGATCATTGGTTTATTGTGTTGTTAGAATGGTTAAATTTACAGTGTTGATCCAAGTGATATAAGAAAAATGAGATTATCGATTGAAGTGTTGGAGTGCTTGTATGGCCTGTCGAGTTGTTAGAATAAGGTGCCTTATACGAAGTGATTCGGTAGGTTTTATCATTAATTCTCCTCCACTTGGGGCGTATTGACTGGCATGGCAGTCAGCGAGGGGGATGCGCTCGGAATAGCGGCGGCGGGCGATGGCGAAGAGGATGAGTTCGGTTTTGGTGATGCAGAGCCAGACGGGGGTTTTGCGCCACCAGCGGCCACAGTCGATGCGGGTATTGGTTCGCAACAACAACTCTGGCTCGGATCCGGCAGTGAGTTCGGTTAATAGTGCTGACTCGAGTTCGTTCATTCGGGAATGTAAGATTATATTGATCGTAATAAAATTCACTCACTACAGGTTAGCGGCGGTTTTTTCTTTCTTCTTTGAGGGATTCGATGACGCGTTCGCGGGCTTCGTTTTCGGCGGAGACCAATCTTTCGAAAGTGGGGTCGGCTAGGCGGCCGCGGGAGTGCTTTGCCCAGATGGTGTCGGGGAAGTCGAAGGTGACGCGGCGGTAGGTGGCGTAAGCGGTGTTGATGGCGGCGCCGCGGGCTTTGTAGTTATCTACGGACATCAGGCCAGCCATACGTTCGTGGCTGATGCCGTTCCAGTAGAGGGCTTGGGAGCGGATTTCGGTGTCGTCGTAGGTTTCGTTGGCGTGGATTGCCGTGAGAATTTTGATGGCTTTGGCGTATTGGTGGGCGCGCATGTAGTTCTGGCCAGCGCGGAGTCCGGCGAGACCGGCGAGAGGGTCTTCGGGGAAGCGTTCCTGGAGTTTGGCGAAAACCATGGCGGCGTTGAGGAATTCGGGGAAGGAGAGTTGGTCTAGGCGGAGGACTTCGGCTTTGGAGGCTTCGTCTTCGTTGGCGCGTATAGCATCGGCTTGTTCCTTGAGTTTCTGGCCGGTTTGCTGGAAGTAGCCGCCGAGGCGGGACATGACAGAGGGGAGGAGTTCGTGGTTGGGGTATTTGTAGGCGAGTTTGACGTATTCTTCGACGGCGTTGTCGGCTTCGCCCATTTTCTCGTAGGTGAGGGCGGTTTTGAATTGGGCTTTGGGGGCGAATTCGCTCTCGGGGTGGTCGGAGGGGATTTTGGAGAAACGGGCGAGAGCGTCCTGATACATGGGGAGCTTGGATTCGTCGTTTTTGGCGAGGTCGGCGTATTCCTGGGCGAGGTTGCCGAGGAGGTATTCGGCGTGGGCGCGGAGGTCGTCATCGCGGTGGGTGGCGACGGCTTCGGCGAGGAGTTTGCGGGCTTGGGCGATTTCGCGGCG
>CAMAYN010000171.1 GCA_945862285.1 Akkermansia muciniphila
CGTCTCCACCAACGTCGCCGAGACCTCACTCACCATCGACGGCGTCCGCACCGTCATCGACTCCGGCCTCGCTCGCATCGCCGCCTTTGATCCCCGCCGCGGCATCGACACCCTCCACATCCACAAAATCTCCCGCGCCTCCGCCGAGCAACGTGCCGGACGCGCCGGACGCACCGCCCCTGGCGTCTGCTTCCGCCTGTGGAGCGAAAGCTCCCACGCCCACCGCCCTGCCTTCGATGCCCCAGAAGTCCACCGCGTCGATCTCTCAGAAACATTTCTCCTCCTGAAATCTGCCGGCATCGATCCCCTCCACGATTTTCCCTGGCTCGATGCCCCCACACCCGCCGCTGCCGCTCGTGCCATCGCCCTCCTCCAGCAACTCGATGCCCTTGACAACTCAGGAAAAATCACCCCCCACGGCACCTCCATGGCCGCCCTGCCCGTGCCGCCCCGCTTCTCCCGCCTCCTCCTCGCCGGACTCGAACAAGGCTGCGTCGCCGAAGCCTGCTTCATCGCCGCCGCCGTCCAAGGCGAAAACATCTTCACCGGACGCGGCAACGTCTCCCGCAAAGACTTCCACCACCCCGGCAGCGGCACCGACTTCGCCGCCGAATACCATGCCCTCCAATCCGCCAAAGACCACCGCTTCGATCCCAAAACCTGCGGCTCCTTCGGCATCTCCGGCCGCGCCGCCCGCGAACTCGAACAAGGCTTCGACCGCCTGCTCGCCCTCGCCCGCAAACGCGCCTGGCCCGTCAACCGCATCGACTTCCCCGCCCACGCCACCGCCATCGGCCACGCCATGCTCGCCGCCTTCAGCGATCAACTCGCCGTCCGCCTCAGTGCCGGCACCCTCGCCTGCCGCGTCAGCGGTGGCCGCAAAGGCAAACTCGACGACGAATCCATCGCCAAAAATGCCCCCGCCTTCATCGCCACCGAAATGACCGAAGTCGAAGGCCGCGAAGTCATCGTCCACCTCCGCCGCGCCACCGCCATCCACATCGACTGGCTACAAGAACTCTTCCCCCACGACATCCACCGCAGCGACGGCGTCGCCTACGACGAAATGCGCCGCCGCGTCGTCGCCCGCAACGCCACCCACTTCCGCGACCTCATCCTCGAAAGCACCGAGTCCGATACCGGCGTCAACCTCACCCTCGCCGCCGAAATGCTTGCCGAACGCGTCCTCTCCGGCGAACTCACCTTAAAAAATTGGGACGACAGCGTCGATCAATGGACCGCTCGCCTCAACCTCGTTGCCCGCCACCTCCCCGAACTCGGCCTCCCCACCTGGAACCAAGAAGACCGCATCGCCGCCATCGCCCAAATCTGCCACGGCAACATCGCCTACAAAGACCTCAAGGACGCCCCCGTCTGGCCCGTCCTCCGCGATTGGTTAAACTGGCAACAACACCAACACCTCGACACCCACGCCCCCGAGCACATCGCCCTCGCCCATGGGCGAAAAGCCAAAATCACCTACCCCGCCGACGGCGATCCCTTCATCGCCGTCCGCGTCCAGCACCTCATCGGCACCTGGACCACCCCGATGATCTGCCAAGGCCGACAGCCCATCCTCGTCCACATCTGCGCCCCCAACCAGCGCCCCTGGCAAATGACCAAAGACCTCACCAGCTTCTGGGCCAATGGCTACAAACAAATGAAAAAAGACCTCGCTGGCCGCTACCCCAAACACGACTGGCCCGAAGACCCCAAATCCTTCACCCCACCACCCCCGAAGCCGAAGTAACTCATCTCTCGAAGTGCTGCGGCATGACGCGACTTCCCTCGCCTTTCTGAGTCGTGGTTTTCCTGCGATCTTCGGGGGAGAGCGAGCTAAATGTCCTTCGCGGCGTATTCCCAGCCTTTTCGGTAGGCGGCGCGTTTGACGAGTTTGTTGGCGGCGGGGTTATCGATGGCGGTGGATGTTTTTTGATCCCAGACAATCGGTTCGCCTGTGCGGATGGCGAGGCAACCTAGCAGGCAGAGTTCGGTCAACGGTACGGCGTAGTCGAACTGCGACATAAAAGGAAAGGGTTTTCCTTGTTTGATAGCGAGTGCCCATTCGCGTTCGGCATTACCAGGGGATGGGCTGCGCGCCAAAGTTTTTTCTGGCGGGTTGGCGAGGAATTCAATGGAACGTGCTTCGGGGAGGATGGTGAGTTTTTGCACTTGGCTGCCTTGGTTGTAAACCATGCCGTCTGCGCCGACGACGTAAAATCCAGTAGCACTGAGCGGTTCGCTAAGACCTGAGGGTGGTGGTGGTTGGCATGGGGAGCCGTCGGTGTTTTTCCCTTCATACCAATAGAGGGTGATCTTGCCGTGCTCGGGAACATTGTCCCACACGTATTCCACTTTTGCTCCGCGAGGCCAAGCGGTGGCGGTGGCTCCATCGGCAATGGCTTTGATTTGATTCGGCACGCCGAGACCTAGTGACCAGACGAGGGGGTCGAGATTGTGGCAGCCCATGTCGCCAAGGGCACCGCTGCCAAATTCATGATGTCCGCGCCATTTGAAGGGATGAATATCGGGGCTGTAGGGGCGGTCGGGAATGGCGGCCAGCCAGAGATCCCAGTCGAGGTGCTTGGGGACGGGTTGGTGGGGTTTGAAATCAGCGGCTTTGCTTTGTGGCCAGATGGGGCGGTCTGTCCATACGTGGATTTCTTTGACTTTGCCGACGACTCCGGCATCGAACCATTCTTTCAGAAGTCGGTTTTCCTCGTAGGTGTGGCCTTGGTTGCCCATTTGGGTGATAATGCCTTTTTTCTTGGCGGCGAGGTGGAGCTGTTGGGCTTCCCAGAGTGTATTCACCAAAGGTTTCTGAACGCAGATGTGTTTGCCGAGGGAAATGGCATGCATGGCGGCAGGGTAGTGGGAGTGGTCGGGCGTGGAAATGGTGACGCCATCCAGACTTTTTTCTTTTTCGAGCATTTCTCGGAAGTCTTTGTATTGTCGGGCATTGGGGAATTTTTTTGCGGCTTTTGCGAGGTGGAGCGCATCGACGTCACAAATCGCCACGATTTCGTTTTCTCGGGAAACATTATTCATGTCTTGGAACCCGCGACCGCCGACGCCGATGCAGCCGACGGCGACCCTTTTACTGGCGGGCGTTTCTTGTGCGCGCAACAAAAGATTCGGCAGGAAAATGCCCCCGGCACTGAGGGTGGAAATTTGCTTTAAAAAACGACGGCGATTGGAAAATAGGGAGTTCTGCTGCATGGATGTGATGATGCGAAAAATTCCATACGTGGCAATGCGCCAGAATATGTCAAAGAGAAGTAGCGTTTTCGATTCGTTCGATCACTCCAAGCGTCGCCATGACTCTGCGGCGTTGAACTTCGGGTATTGGGTCAAGGTGTGTTGCGTAACAATTTGATCGAAATCATGCTACTCTCGGTTTGAGAGTTCCTCCCTAACCCATGCTGGATCTCTTCGCAAATCAAGGATCGCAGCAACACGAACGAGATCCTCGGCAATATCATAATAAATCGCGAAGGGAAATCTACGGGAGAGCATGCGGTAAAAACCGAAATGAGTAGAATGAATTCCTGCATAGAGCCGAAGCGATTCTAGGTCAGCTATGATGCAATCTAAAAAATACCTTCCTACTCCCCACTCACACTGATCATAGAAGTCACGCCCCGCATCCATGTCTTCGACAGCTTCCCGCAGCAAAATGACTGCACGAACGATCATGATGAGTATTGCGCACGAACCTCATCAAGTGTCTGGAACTTTGCCTCACCTGAATCTAATTTTTCTTTGCGTTTTTCCAGAATGGGTTTGTGCCAAGTAGGAGATGCGGGCTCTTCTTGATCATGGCAAATCGCATCCCAAAGGCTTTCCATCATCGTCAAACGCTCATGATTGGTCATGTTTTTAATTTCGGTGGCAATCATACGCAAAATCATAACAATGGACGCATTTTTGGCAAGTTCGGATTTCACAAGGAGTGCTGCGGCGCGATGCGACGCCCCCCCTTGGCTACATATCCCGTCCTCACTCCCAACGGGATTATCGATCAAAAATCTTCTTCAATCCCAAAGCCTGCCTCCATTCCCACAACCCGCGTTCGGGTTGATCGATGTTTTGGGCGGACGGCATCCCAGGGTGAGACCCTTCCGCACCAACCCTTGGCTTTGATTCGCAATCCCCTTGCGATTGGATGGAATCGTTGGGATAGAAATATCCATGGCTGCACTCGGAGCGCAATGCTTCATAGGAAAATATTTGTACAACCACCCATTTGATTTTGTATGATATTTATGATACAAATAATGCAATTAATACTACCCGATTTTATTGCATTTAATCACAGAATTGATCCATTATTACTTGATTTTGTTTCATTATTGATCTTTTTTATAAAAATATTTGACATTTTGTCAATTCAGTGCAACATTACGTCTGTTCCGGCTATAAATGGAATAATTTTTACTCATTTTTAACCAAATACGATTATGATTACGGGGCCTTCTTCTTATATTTCTACGATTGATCTCTTTTCTGCTCATTGGGCGGCGGTGAATTTGGATCCTTTGGCGGCTCCTAGTTTATTGACGCGGGATGGCACGCCTTTGGCGGGTTTGGCGAATGTTCGCAATGATCTTGCTTTGGCGACTCAGGATGTTGAGGATCGCCTCAATGATAAGGAAATTAACCGGGCGCGGGTGGAAAATGCGAAGCGGAGCTTGCTGGTGCGTTCGCAGGAACTCGGGCGGCGTTTGCGGGGGGTATTGCCTACGGATTCGCCGTTTCTTAAGGCTTTGCCGGATTTACCCGTCCAGACTTCGGCGCAGGAGATCTTTCTCAAGCCGATGCGCGATTTGGCAAATTTATGGAATCGGGTGAACGATGATGCGTCTGACCTTGAGCTATCGGGCGATTATACGGCTGACAATTTTAAGACTGAGGTGGCGAATCTCATTACGCTTTATAGCCTACTTAGCCAAGCGGAAATGGATTTGAAGATTGCCCGGGAGAAGCGCAATGCCTTGCAAAATGAGGCGAAGAAGATTCTTTCGGCGTATCGTCCGGCGGTGGAGGGCTTGTTTCCGCCGGGGAGTCCGTTGGTGGTGACGATTCCGTTGTTGTATGCGCCTGCGGGTCGCACTCCTGAGCCGGTGGTGGCTACGGCGAGCTTTGATGCGGCGACGACGGAGGCGGTGGTGACGTTTACCAAGTCTGATGAGGCGGAACTGGATTTTTACGAGGTTCGTGGGGTGTCCGGCGAGGTGTATGATGGGGATGATGAGGTGGTTTTAGGGAAGATTCCCAAGGGGGCGGCGCGGAGTTTTCGCACATCATACGGGCTGGATGAACCGGGTACGGCGGCATCGTTTAAGGTGTATGTGGTGCTGAATACGGGGAATGAGGCAGGGAGTAAGGCGGTGACGGTGACAAGACCGGTGGTTTAGATGGGAAGGTGGTGGGGTGGGTTGTGTTGGACTTGTTGGGTTTTTGGATTTTTTGGCAGGGAGGCGAGGACGCCTCCGCCACGGTTGGGCTGGGCGGATGGAATCCGCCGCCACGGTTGCGGAGAATCTGTGGGTAAGCGCTTGACACAGTTCACCTTTTATCGTGATAGAGGTGGAGCAACTCCCATTTATACAATTTCCTTATGATCTCCTTTTCCACTTGCTGGAACAACGCCCGCCATACCGATGGTGAAGAAATGATTGATGAAATCACCCGTCTTGGGTTTCGATACGTGGAGCTTTCTCATGGGATGACGGTGGCAAAGCTACCGGGACTTCGCAAAGCTTATAAGGCCGGAAAATTTCTCTGCTCGGGGGTGCATAATTATTTCCCCTCGCCCGTGGAGGTGATGATCGATGCGCCGGATGCTTACGAATATACCTCGCATCGTCCCTGGGATCGCAAACGCGCGATGGATATGACGATGCAGACGCTGGATATTGCCGCCGAATTCCAAGCCGCTTATCTGGTGCTGCACATGGGTTCCGTGCCGCTGGATCCGGGGAAATATACGAAGGCGATCACGCAGATGGTGGATGAGGGGAATTATCACGATAAAAAAACCATTGCCGCGAAGATCAAATTCATCCAAAAGCGGGAGAAACTGGCGCCGATTTACTATGCGCGCGCCATTGATGCGCTGGAGAAGATTGCGGAGCGTGCGGAGCAGCTCGGCGTGATGCTGGCGGTGGAATCTCGCTCACGGTATGAAGATATGCCGAGTGAACGGGAGATGATTCATTTGCAGAATCATTTTGAAAAAAATCCCTGGGTGGGGTATTGGCATGACTTTGGCCATGTGCAGTTGAAGCATAATCTCGGCTTGTTGGATCATCAGGATTGGCTGAAATCTGTATCGCCGCACATTATTGGCGGGCATATTCACGATGTGCATTGGCCGGCGCGGGATCATCGGGTGCCGTTTTCGGGAACCTTGGATTATAAGGCATTATTGACGCATTTTCCGGTGAAATGTCCGATTGTGTGGGAGCTTTCCGCTTCGCAAAAAACGGAACAGATCGTTACCGCGCTACAAGTCTGGCATGAAATGTTTCCTGAGCGTGGTTTTACGAATGAGTGATGGCGGATTTACGTTTGATCATCGATAAAGATCCGCGCTTGCCGTCGGCGTAGGCGTTTGCCGCCGGGGAGGTTGCGTGTGGCGGGGGAGGATTCGGCATGGATGAGGGAAATGGCATCGGTGATCATGGCGCGGGATATTTCGGCGATGCCATGATTTTCGAGGAAATGGCGCATGACGATTCTTTGCACGGGCTCGGGGAGTGTGCGCATGGCGGGGAGGTGGATGCGGCCTTGGGGGTCGAGGGCATGGGCTTTTTCGAGGAGCCAAGACTCGCAGGCGCGGAAGTCGGCGGTGCTTTCGCATTGGCGAAGGAGGGCGGGTGTGACATCGCGCTGCATCATTTCATTGAGCAAGGGAATGATCTCATTGCGGAGTCGATTACGGGCGCAAATGGGGTCGGCATTGGTGGTGTCTTCGCGCCATGGGTGGTTGTTGTCGGTGAGGAATTGCCGTAATTCTTGTCGTCTCACGGCGAGCAAGGGGCGTAACAAAGTGAGTGTGCGCTTGCCACGGGTGATGGCTTGCTCTCGTGCCATGCCGCGCACGCCGTGGGAGCCGCGAAGGAGCGACCAGAGGGCGGTTTCGGCTTGGTCGTCGGCGTGGTGGGCGAGGAAGATTCTGGAGCAGCGTTTCTGTGCGGCGCATTGGAAGAAAAAATCATGTCGAGCGATCCGCGCTGCGGCTTCAAGGGAAATGCCCTGTTCCTCCATGATGGCTTGGACATTCGCCCTTGCGCTGAGGAATGGCAGATTTTCCTTTTTTGCCCAATTTTCCACGAAATGCAAATCCGCATCGGCCTCCTCGCCACGGAGTCCATGATGCAGATGGCAGATGATGAGTTTCCGATAGCCTTGATTCCGGAGCAAATGCGCTAA
>CAMAYN010000172.1 GCA_945862285.1 Akkermansia muciniphila
ATATTTTAGAAATAATGAAGGCCGCCATAGCGTCGATCCCTTGGAAGTAACTATTTTTGTAGAAGAGCTGATCGCAACTGGTTGGGTTGATGGGCAGCAAGAAGAAATCATCGGATTCATGTCGAAATACGCAAATGGATCCGATGAACTTAGGCACATGGGAACAGCCAAACAACAGGAGCAAGACAAGAAAATTGCTGCTAAATTGCTGGATCTAGCCAATCAAGCTCCTAAGGAATTTGAGTCAATCAAGATTCCCATGATTATCAACTCACACAGTTACATGCAACTTTCGCCGTCTTCATTGCATGAACAAATTCCAGATCCATCACTAAGAGACCGCGCATTGGCTTGGCTAAGCATAAGACAACCGGAAGCGATAAGTTTCATCAAATCTACAGAGATTAAGCACCAAACACGAGAGTATCTTGAGTGGGAAAGGCAATTAGGTGAAACGGCGGATGATCCATTTGCGACAGATCATGAATTCTCTTCACGACCCGTTTATCCAAGGCCGCTTCCATGGGTTAGCAGTGATCCTTAAACATTTAGCAAGAATTAATGCTATAAAACTAGTTACTATTTACTTTCTGTAGTAAACAAAAACATAAAAACAGACAGAACTGCCTACCTCTGATCGTATTAACCTCCACATGCTTACATTAACCGCTCTACTTCGCCGCCTTGTTCCGGCTTTTTCTGCGCTTCTGCTGCTCACCCCGCTTTCCGCTCAGGATAAACCTCCCATCGAACTTGGCCTGCCCTTCCGCGACAACGCCATCCTCCAGCGCGAAGTCCCTGTTCCCGTTTGGGGCTGGGCGAAACCCGGCAGCAACGTCACCGTTAGCTTCGCAGGACAAAAGGAAACTGCTAAAGTCGGACTGGATGGCAAATGGACACTCAAGCTCAAGCCCCTTATTGCCAATGCCCAGCCCACCGAAATGGTCGTTCAGGAGTCAGGAAACACCGTCACCCTAAAGAACATACTCGTCGGCGAAGTCTGGCACGCCTCCGGCCAATCCAATATGGAATGGCTCGCAGACAAATCCATGGTCTCCGAACTCGCCAAAACCATCGCCACCGCCGAGACCGAACTCCCCATCCGCGAACTCAAAACCGATACCATCTCCGCCATTTATCCCCAGGAAAGAGGCACCACCGAAGCCGGTTGGAAAACCAGCCGCATGGCCAATAGCTTTTCCGCCCTCGCCCTCGCCTTCGCGCACGACCTCCACAAAGAACTCAAAGTCCCCATCGGCATCCTCCATACCTCTCATAGCAACACCCGCATCGAGGCCTTCACCCAAGGCGCCGCCATCAAAGCCCACCCCGAACTTAAAACCGACGCCGACCTCATCCTTGACGCGGAAATCTTCTCCGAGCGCAGCCAAGCCGCTTTCACCAAATACATCGACGACATCCGCGCATGGCAAAACGACGCTGGCGAGGCCGCCCTCGCCTCCGCATGGATTCCCGCCCGCCCGAACTTGCCCGGAATCACCTCCATGTGGCGCGGCCCTTCCCAATTCTACAACGGCAAAATCCACCCCGTCGTCCCCTTCGCCATCCGCGGCACCATCTGGTGCCAAGGCGAGAGCAATGAATCCGACGGCCTGCTCTACGCCGCCCGCATGGAGGCCTTAGTCAACGGCTTCCGCGCCGCATGGAACATGCCACAAATGCCCTTCCTCTTCACCCAGCTCCAAAGCTACGGCAAAGTCCCCAACCCCAATGAAATCGGCCTCGCAGAAATCCGTCAATCCCAGCACATCTTCTTCGCAAAAAACCCCGAAAATGTCGGTATGGTCGTCCAGTTCGATGTCAACGCCGATGGCGCCGGCGGCATCCATTACTTCAACAAACTCCACCCCGGCCAACGCATGGCACGCTGGGCACTCGCCAAACAATACGGCAAAGACATCCCCTACACTGGCCCGATCTACAGCGGCTATAAAGTCGAAGACAATCGGGTCATCGTATCCTTTGAAAAAGACAGCCTCTTCGGCGGCCTCACACCCGCCAGCAAAGGCGCGAGCAAGGATTTCAAAGACCCGGAAAAATACTACGAGCCCGCCAAACCCACCCCTGGCGAAAAACTCCAGCAATTCCGCCTCTGCGGAGCCAATAAACAATGGCACGAAGCCGAAGCGAAAATCGTAGGCGACACCATCGAACTCACCTCCCCCAAAGTCCCCCAACCCATCGGCGTGCAATACGCCTACAGCGCAGTCCCCTTCGGCGCGAACCTCTACAACCAAGCCGGCCTCCCCGCCACCCCGTTTTGCGCCATCGATGGCAAGCTCATCTCCGTCGATGCCGCCACCCGAGCCGCCCAAGAAAAAGCACAGTATGCTCGTTTCACCGACCCGAACCTCCCCATCCTCCAAGTCGCTGAATACTTCCGCGATGGCGCCATCATCCAGCGCGACCGCCCCATCCCCATCTGGGGTCACGCCAACGTCGGCGAAACCGTCACCGTCACCCTCGGCACAGTCACCAAAACCGTGCAACCCAACAAATTTCTCCAGTGGTCCATCGAATTTCCCGCCCTCAAAGCCTCTACCGAGCCCACCACCCTCGAAGTAAAAACCACCAACGGCTTCAGCAAAAAAGTCAGCAACATTCTCGTCGGCGACGTCTGGTACATCACCGGTTCTCACGGCCTCATCATCACCGAGTCACCCTACGACGAGAGAGCCAAAAACCCCGTCATGCCCGAAGCCATGCCCCTCGTCCGCGAGTTCAAACGCCGCTCCGCTGGCAACTCCACCCACGTCCCACGCAAACGCTCCTTCGAGACTGGTGGCGGAAAATACCTATCCTACTGGGCCACCGCCGACTACTCCAAGCCCGGCCAAGGTGTCACCACCTTCGCCTACCACTTCGCCAAAACACTCGGACGCGAAGGCATCCCGCAAGGCTTCATCACCATGTCCTCCGGTCGCGAGGGCAAAGGCGGCGATCCCGCCACCGGCCAATATGCCTCACCGCTTTCCTGGACATCCTACCAAGGCGTCAAAGACATCCAAAACCCCGCCTTCAAAACCCGCATCGACGAAATTTCCCTCCAATACCCCGGCTCGGAAGTTTCCCAAAAAGCCGTCGCCGAACACCTCGAAAAAGTCCGCGAATTTGTCGCCCTCGGCAAAAAACTCGCCGCCGCTGGTGCCACCCCCGCCGAACTTAAAGACTCCGCCCCCGGTTTCCCTGAAGCAGGTTCAAGCAAAGCCGTCCGCGTCGACTGCATGCCCACCTACGGCTACAACTGGTGCGTCAGCCCGCTTACCCCCATGGCCGTCTCCGGCGTTATCTGGATTCCATCCCCCGCCGGAATCGGAGCAAACCCCGCCGACTACGCCGCCGAGCTAGAAATCTACGCCCGCAGCCTCCCCAACACTTACGGCCAAGAAAAAGTCCCCTTCTACTACGCCCAACCAACCGCCACCCTCGTCCCCGGCATCACCCCCGCTAACATCCCCGGCAGCAAATCCATCGAACTCACCGAATGGCCGAAAACTCTTAAAGACCTAGCCACCTCACTAGCCACCGCTGCCAAATAGACTTTCTACCACCAATCACTTGATTTTTAATCTCCTATCATTGAATCACTGGGGTAAAATAGGATCAGTATTTTACAAAGAAATATCACTTTATTTCAACGAAGACTGATAAAACTAGCAAGCCAAGTCGTAACTTTTTTCTATAGTGATCACCTCCACATTTACATCGATCTCCCTCGCTGCTTGTCTAGCGGTCGGTTTTGTTCATGCCCAGACGAATGAGTTCATTTCGCTGACTGCAAAAACTTCTTCGACTAAAATGGATCCCACCATCCTGAAGGACAAGGCGATGCAGATCATGGAAACCTATTGCTACTCCTGCCACGGAGAGAAGAAACAGAAGGGTGATGTGCGTTTGGATCAGTTGGATGCGATCGACCCAGTTGATTTGAAAACTCTTTTCGGCGATGCGAATGAAGCCGTGCTTCGGGAAGAAATGCCTCCCGAGGATGAGAAGCAACCGACCGAGGCCGAGCGCAAGATCCTCATCCAATGGCTTGAGAGCCAGGTATCGGGCGATGCTGCTGCAGCTTTGGCGGAAAAACTCCGCCGCTCCGAATACGGCAACGTCGTCAAGCACGAGGAGCTTTTTTCCGGAAAGAACGCCATGCTTCCCGCATTCACCCATGATCGGCGCTGGCTGGTGAGCGAGTATATTTTTACCGAAAAAATAAACCGCCTTCTGAACTACCAACCCTCCCGCACCATCTACGGCACCAACCACAAAGTCGCAGGCGACAGTGGGATCCATTGGAGCCCGAAAGCCGAGCACGGCAACAAGTTCCGCAGAACCATCACCAATCCCTTCCTGCTGCCGGAAAAAGTCGGCGTACGCTACTTCGACATGGATCGCCTCACAACCGGCCACCTCCTGACAATGGTCGGCAATGCCAAGCGCGTTGCGGAACACATGGCATCCGAGGACATGATGAAAGCTCAATACCCGGCAATGTATGAGCTGATGAAAACCGAATTCGAGCATCGGAAAATTCTCAAGGAGCGCGAGCAGTTTCTGACCACCTACGGCTACATAGAGCACATGCTCAAAGACATATACAAAGACAAGCATGAGTCGCTCCTGCCCAACCTGAAGCGCATCGAGGTCGCCTACCCAGCCCCTCCCACACGCGCCGGCAAGCCTGCAAAACGAGAAGCAAATCTCGGCCTCATTCCCCGCATGGACAGCATCGATATTGAGGCGATCTACCGTGGATTCGCCGCCCACGATGGCGATAAGTTTGAGGTCATAGTCATCCCGCCCGCGGAAGGATTTCTCCATGAGACCTACGCTGAATCCACGCTCGATGCCTACAATCAAATCATCCTCAAGTGCGAACGGGACTGGATCATGGAGGGCGTCACTGACACCCGCATCAAGAACCGCATCGGCATCATGAAGGTATTTTATGGCACTTGGGATTTCGCGGCGATCTACGACAAAATCATTAAGTCCGGAAGATACGATGCGTCAAAATTCATCCCGCGGAATGAGACGGAAATGGCACTGATTACCGAGACCATCAAGAAGCACCGTGAACCCGGCGATACCTACTTGCAGATCATCGAGAAATGCATGACAGACTGGGAAGCAGGTTTCCTCGCCGAGCGCGAGGCCGCCGGTGGTTTCAAAACCGATCTCGTCGAACAAATGATCATCAGCCTTTACGCTAAGGTATTCGAACGCAAGCCTTCGGATGTGGAAATCGTCGAGAATGCTGAGATCCTTAAGAAATACAGAGAGAAATTGGAACCCCAGCAAGCGATCACGAAACTGATCGAGTCGATGGTTCTTAGCTCGGAGTTTGCTTACCGCCATGAGTTCGGCACTGGCGCAGCGGATGAGCACGGCAGACGTATGATGCCAGCTCGTGATGCCAGTTACGCCTTGGCCTACGCGCTAACAGATTCCAGCCCTGATGATGAGTTAGTAAAAGCCGCCGCCGAAGATCGGCTCAACACTCGTGAGGACTACGAGCGCGAAATCCGACGGATACTCGCCCGCCGTGACAAGTGGACGATCATCGACGAGACTTCCCAAGCCTTGAACCTCAACGCTTGCGTCACCAACCAACCCATCCGCAAGCTGCGTTTTTTCCGGGACTTCTTCGGCTATCCCAAGGCGATGAAAGTTTTCAAAGACGATGTCCGCTTCGGCGCGGGATCGCATGAAGCGACTGTCAGCCGTGCGGTCGATGAAGCGGACATGCTGGTGGAATACATTCTCGAAAAAGACAAAAATGTCTTCGAGGAATTACTCACCACAGACAAGTTTTACGTTTACCACAACGGCGACAATGCATCCATACAGGCCACCGCCGACACTTATAAAGACACCTACGAATATTTCAAGAAGCTCGATTGGGCAAAGTTCAAACCGGAAGATCTGCTGCCTCATGCCGATTTCATGAAAACCAAAGGCGTCAAGGAGATCAGGGATTTCAATCCGAAAGACCCGAAGAAGACACTCGATATGATCAAGATGTTCATGAAAACGGCCCAGTTCCAATTCGGCACCGGGCAGAAGAATGCGGTGCCGTTTATGTTCGCCGCCTACGGCTTCTGGCATGGTGGCCCGGTGCTAGGCCGCACCGGTCAGCAGATGCGCGGACAGCAAGTAACCACCTATTGGAACATCGATTTCCGCACCTGGGATTTCCCCACACAGCAGCCCGCGAAAATCCCCAACCGCAAGGGCATACTCACACACCCCGCTTGGCTGATCGCCCATTCCCAGAATCTCGAAAGCGATCCGATCCATCGCGGCAAATGGGTTCAGGAAAAACTTCTCGCTGGTTCCATCCCCGATGTGCCAATCACAGTCGATGCCGTCATCGATCCCGATCACACCAAAACCATGCGCCAGAGGATGGAGATCAAAACCGGTGCACAAGCCTGCTGGCGCTGCCACCAGAAGATGGATCCACTCGGTTTCCCGTTTGAAATCTACGACGACTTCGGACGATTCCGCACCCAGGAAAACCTTGAGCACGCAGATAATTTGATCAAAAAAGCACCTTCGATACACGCCCCCGCCAATGAATTGATCTTCGGCGCCTCGCTGCCTGTTTACAAAACCCTACCAGTCAATCCCAAGGGTGTGCTGGAAGGCACGGGCGACCCAAAACTGGACGGAGAGGTGAAAGATGCCTTTGACCTAATCGACCGCTTGGCGAAATCAAATAAATCACGTCAGTCCATCATTCGGCATGCTTTCCGCTTCTTTATGGGGCGCAACGAAACACTCTCCGACTCCAAGACCCTCATCGACGCCGAAAAAGCTTATCTAAAGAGTGAGGGAAGTTTTGACGAAGTCATCGTTTCCCTACTCACCTCCGACTCATTCATTTACCGCAAACAAATAACTGAAAACTGATCATGATCATCAATCGCCGTGAATTCTTCAAAAAGACCGCCCTGGGCACCACCGCTCTCGCGCTTGCTCCCTCATTTAACAACCTACTAGGAGCTTCGGTTCAGTCCGCACCGGTGAATACGGGCGGCTTTCCGCACCGCTTTGTTTTCATCCGTAAGTCCAACGGCAACCTACCCGAACAATTCGGGCTGGACTCCTTTTCCACGGAAGAGAAACGCAAACATGATAAGAAGGAAGCATTCGAGCTGGATCTCGACAAACACGAGCTCCCCGAATGGCTCCGCGGCTTGGAAAGCCACAAGGAAAACATGACCATCCTCCACGGCATCTCGATGTGTACTTCTGGCGGCGGTCATTACTCTTACTCAGGCTGTCTTGG
>CAMAYN010000173.1 GCA_945862285.1 Akkermansia muciniphila
TTGCCTAATGAACTAGAATACCGCGCCACCCGACACATTCCATCAAACGCATCAAGCGGGAAGTCCGCGTAACCTACTCGCGTATCGTAGTTTTCTCCCAAAAAAAGATCATACGGTTCGCTTAGAGTTACATTCGATTGCTGACCCGTGAAGGAAAATGTGGAGACGAGAACAACCTTATTTTTATGTCTTTCAATCGCCGCCGCTAGTGCTTCATCCGCTTCTGGTGTTGTTGGCGACGTGAAAACGAAATCGAGGATGATTCCCTTCGCTCCTGCGGCAGCAAGCTTGTCGATAGCCATCGCCCAAACCCGCCGATCCCAAGGGAAATTTTCTGTCATCAATGATAAAGCCGGATTCTGCGCGATTTCCGTGGGGTCGAGTGCATTCGGGTGCAAGCTCGCTTCGTCGATGCCTAGTAAAACTAAATCGTTTCGCTCGGGTGTTCCCTTCAAGCGTTTCATTACCGCATCGTGAAAAATCCGATCCAGTTTAATCACCCATTCTTGTCCCACCGAAGTCATTTCGATCAGAGCGCCAAAGAGGGCGAGCGCAAAAAGAGATATCATCCAGCCACGAAGCTCTCTTTTTTCGCTGAAAATTTTTCTTTTCAATTCATTCATCTTATCGCAAACACATTCTTACCCAAATTCATACATCCGATGCAACGATTCGTTTCACTATTCCTGCTTCTTCCTGCAATCGCCCATGGAGATATACTCTCTACGGTCTCGCCCTTTTTCCGTTCGGCAGATCCCGATTACGATGCCAATGATTTTTCGCAAAATAGTATCACCGAAAATTCTCGGCGCGCGCCATTTTCTCCCGCTGATTCTGACTTCGGTATTCAAGAAATCCTCGGTGATACCAGCCAAGCCGCCAAGTTCAACTTCTTTGGAAACATCGACTTCAACTACACCGACAATGCCCCTGCAAAACTCGGCGGCGCGGAAGACGGCTCCTTTTTTTCCGTCGCCCGCTTTGGTGGTAGCTACCAATCCCTCCTCGCCGCAGGCTGGTTTGCTGATCTCGGTGCATCCATCGATAGCTTAGAATTCGAGCGTTCCCAAGCACTCGATTTCCAAAACCTCAATACCCACGTCGGGTTGGTGAAAACACTCGTCGATCTCGATGACTCGGTCTTTTTCCTGCGCTATGAATACCAACGCCTCACAACCGGATCATTTTCTCAATCCGATTACTCCGCGCAACGCCTCCGTGCAGGTTTGCAAAAAGTTCTCTTCGCTCGTTCCAATCAAGAACTCTCGGCCAGCGTCAGTTACGCGCCAGATCTTGATGCCAATGCCGAGCTTCTAGAACGCGTAGAATACGCCGCTGAACTGAGCTACACATACTGGCTTTTTGAAAATGTCGGCGCATCGATCTCATGGCGTGCCGCGTATTGGGACTTCGACAACGCAGGTCGCGAAGACTGGAATCAAACCGCTGGACTTGAACTTCACTGGAAACTTTGCCCAAATTCCACAGTGTTTACGCATGTATTCTTCAGCAACAACGATTCCAATGCCGCATTCGGCCAAAACGACTTCCAAGCATGGACAACAGGACTTGGACTAGGACTTAACTACTCATTTTAATCCCGATTATGAAACACATCTTTATCCTTACATTCATTGCCGCATTGCCTCTCTGTGCCGCTCCGCTTACCTCGGCAAAAATCACTCAAGTCGTAAATGACGTTACCGTTTACAAGTCTGCAGGTGCTCCTTCTTCTGCCTCCGTGGGGCAAAACGTGGGTGGCGATGCCTCCGTGCAGACCGGTCGCAAATCCCGAGCAGTACTTACTTTTGCCGATAATACCATCACGCGCCTTGGTCAAAATTCCGCCTTCAGCTTCAGTCCATCCACCCGCGAAGTCGAACTGAAGCAAGGTTCCGTCCTGCTCCAAGTCCCTAAAAATGCCGGCGGTGCCACCATCCGCACGGCGACCGTAACCGCGGCCATCACCGGAACGACTTCCATGTTCGAATACAACCCTGGTCAATGGGTGAAACTTCTGACCCTCGAAGGTACGCAAAAACTCTACATCAATGGCAGCAAAACTCCTGTTCTTGTTCCTGCGGGGCAAATGATCATTATGAAACCCGATGGCAAAATCATTCCTCGACCAATCACCATCGACATCAAAAAACTCCTCCAAACATCGCCGCTCGCCGGCAATGGTCTCTTCGGGCCTCTCCCTCAATCCGCACTTGACTTGATTGCCCGCACCATCGAAGCGCAAAACCAAGCAAAACGCCAAGGCGGACTTCTGCCTACTAACAAAATCATCTCCGGCCCAGGTGTTCGTGGTGGCAATGCCGCTCGCGATGCCCGCCAACCCTTTGTTCGTCAAGTTCGCAGCACCAATCCCGATAGTCCTCGCCCGATCGATAACATCAAGCCCTCGCCAGACACCGCCGTTAGAAATTAATTTTCTACACGCGATCAATCACGTCAACTACTCTACTCCTCCCACTTCATCTCATTCGCATTTCACAACGACTAGAGCTTGATCTTGTCGGCAAATATGGCAAGTTGCTCCCGAGTGTCAGGTCAAATCAGCAGAAAATCCACACCGCAAGGTGTCCTCTGGCTGCTCTCATTTTTGGGAGCAGTTTTGCTGTGTTTGATCGCTG
Source organism: Akkermansia muciniphila (assembly GCA_945862285.1). Lineage (GTDB taxonomy): Bacteria > Verrucomicrobiota > Verrucomicrobiia > Verrucomicrobiales > Akkermansiaceae > UBA956. The sequence continues at coordinate 2,640 of CAMAYN010000173.1, forward strand.
CTGTCGGTTTTGGCTTCTATAGTATTCATTCATGGATGCTTGCGAAAAAAACAATTCCCAAGCCAAAAACGCCCGAAACCACGGTCATTATTATTGCTCCTAAGCCCGTCGCCGCGCCGAAACTCGCCGACACATCGCCGCCGCCCGCCGTCGAAAAAACACGGCCTTCTTTCACCCAAACTTCCACCGATCAGGCTTCTAGTCCTCCCGCAAAAACCGATTTCATTGGCGAGCGTGATACCACCGCCGTGAGCGATGCCCCTGCCATCACCGGTGCACCGAATCAGATCAGCCAGCGCGGGCGCGAACCACGCCGACCAGACGAAATCGAAACGACACAAAATCGTTTGCAAGATGGTGCCCTAGAACATGACACCCTCGCACCCACCCCAATGGTGCCGCCCCCACAACCACCCGCACCAATCACCCCGCCCACGCCTCTTCAACCTCAGCCCGATACTCCGCCTATCGATCCCGCAAAAGGCAAAGAGCAAGAAAAACGCGAAAGCCAAAACATCAAGCCGACTCCTCTTGCGGAAGGCGATACCATGATCGAACGTCCTAGACCGCAGGATGTCCCCAAACCGACCAAGCCTGATTCTGAAGAGCGAAAAGATCCTTCTCCCATCGAAAAAAAACCGGAACAAAAACCCGAAAAAGCCCGCGAACTCCCCAAGCCTACCAATCATAATCCAGGTTTTCGCGATAACCGCGAAAAAACCATTCTCAGTGGTTCCATCGACCGACAAGGCAAAAGCGCCCTCAACGTTTCCAAGACCGAACTCGGAAAATACCAAGCCTCCCTGAGCCGCGCCGTCTCGTCGCAGTGGCATAGAAACTGCGCCAAATATCGCGATTTTATCATCCCAGGTACCATTACCGTGCGCTTCGTCATCGATGGAAAAGGCGATGTGCGCTCCGCTTCCTGCGTAGAGATGGTCGCCGGTGGCGAAATCCAAAAAGGCTTCACCCTTGATGCCATCCGCGAGGCCGATATCCCAGCCATACCCGATAAACTCCAACAAGAACTCAAAGGTGAACCACTAGAACTCATCTACAACTTCTATTTTTAACTAACGAATCCAGCCAATTCTTCACACGCTATGCTGCCTACTTTTACCCAACTTGCTTCCCTCGCCGCCGCCTCAGAGACAGTTTGGAAATATTTTCTCGATGGCGGAAATTTCATGTGGCCTTTGCTCGCTTGTCTCGTTCTAGGCATCACTACGATCTTTTTTAAACTCATCACCTTGCGCCGCAATAGCATCATCCCCGCCGATCTCCAAAAAGAAGTTAGCGCCATTGAAAGCTGCATCGAAAACGGAAAAATCGAATCCCTCTTAAAAAAGTTCGATCAAGGAGAAACCGCACTTGCTCGCCTTTCCGCCGTTGCCGTTCATAATCGTGGAAAATCCCAGACTGACATTAGCGATGCCGTGCAGACCGCAGCCCGGCACGAAGTGCTACAACTCAACGCCGGAATGGCCGCGCTCGACGTCGTCATCACTGTCGCGCCACTTCTCGGGCTGCTGGGCACAGCCAGCGGCTTGGCATTTTTATTCGCAAAACTGGGCGAAACCGGCGACATGAGCAATACCCAAGTCATCACCCAAGGCATTGCTATCGCTCTCAATACCACCATTTTCGGACTCGCCATCACCGTCCCCTGCGTCATCGCCCAGACTTTTTTCAATCGCCGTATCGAGAGCTATACCACCGAGTTAGAATTACTGCTCAGTAAACTCGTCCACGTTTGCCAAAAAGTTACGCCACGCTCCTAAGGTCATGCAATTTTACCGCCGACAAAACAAAAATACTGTCGTGCCGATCGTTCCCATGATCGACATTCTATTCATTTTGCTGATCTTTTTCATCGTTTCCACCAACTTCAAGCGCCCGCGCCATCAGATGCAAATCACACTCCCCACGGCAAAAGACCTCCCCACCAATCAAGTCGTCGAGGAAATGTCCGTGCTCGCCATCGATGCCCAAGGCAACCTCGCCCTAGAGGGAGCCAATGTTCCTCCCGAACTACTCGACGACTACCTGAAGGCATGGCAAAAGGTCAATCCGACCCGAAAGCTCGAAGTCGAAGCCGATGAAAAAGCTCCCTTCGGAAAATTGGTCGAAATATGGGGAGCATTGACACGCGTCGGCATTCAAGTTATGCCCACTCGCACACGCCAACCAGCCAAACCGTAACACAGCACCGATCTCTTCAACCATTATGATTCTCGACGTCGTCCAACTAGGCAACCCCGTACTCCGTGAAAACTGCGCCACCATTGATACCATCAATGAAGAAATTGTCACCTTAGCGGAAAACATGGTAGAAACCATGTATCATGCCCGCGGCGTAGGGCTCGCCGCACCACAAATCGGCATTGCCTTGCGCATGGCTGTCATCGATGTCTCCCATGATCCTCAATGCGTTTCCTTTTTTAACTACAATGGCGAAGCGCAAAACATGATGGATCACATGCCACTGGTCATCATCAATCCCGAGATCGAACTCGAAGGGAATAAATCCGTAGAAACCGAAGGATGTCTTAGCATCATTGGAGTGCGGGCTCCAGTAGCAAGACCATCGAAATGCCGCGTCACCTTCACGCAGCTCGATGGACAAACCGCCGTCATCGAATCAGACGGACTTCTCTGCCGCGCTTTTCAGCACGAGATCGATCACCTAAACGGAGTTCTTTTCCTTGATCGCCTTTCCCCCGCATCCCGCATGGCGATCCGCAAACAACTCGCCAAAGCCGGTTTCACGCCGTAACGTGGCGGAGGCGTCCCCGCCTCCCAACCGAAATCAGGAGGCAGGGCGGGGTGGGTTTGCTTGATGCATTTTTTGCTTTGCGCTCGGACACCTCGGCTACGAAAAAAGCCGCACCTTGGAATGAGGTGCGGCTTGTGAATTTTGTGTGATCCGTTTGGGGGATTACTTGCGCTTGGCTTCTTCGCGGGCTTTCGCTTTGGCGATAACGTCGTCGGAGACGTTTTTCGGACACGCAGCGTAGTGGCTGAATTCCATGGAGAATTGGCCACGTCCCGAGGTCATGGTGCGGAGGTCGCCGATGTAACCGAACATGGAGGAAAGGGGAGCCTCGGCTTTGACGCGGATGCCACCAGGTGTTGGCTCTTGGCCTTGGATCATGCCGCGGCGGCGGTTGAGGTCACCGATGACGTCACCGATTTTTTCTTCGGGAGCGAAGACATCGAGTTTCATGATGGGTTCAAGGATTTGTGGGCCAGCTTTCGGCATGGTTTGGCGGTAAGCGGCTTTTGCAGCGATCTCGAAGGCGATGGAACTGGAGTCCACGGCGTGGAAGCCACCATCGGTGAGGGTGACTTTGAAGTCGAGGCAGGGGTAACCCGCAAGAGGGCCTTTGTGGATGGAGGTTTTAAAGCCTTTATCGACGGCGGGGATGAACTCTTTTGGCACGTTACCACCGACGACGGCGGATTCGAAGATGAAGCCGGAACCTGGCTCGCCGGGTTCGATGGTGTAGTTGATCTTGGCGAATTGACCAGAACCACCAGATTGTTTCTTGTGGGTGTATTCATCAGTGACGGCGCGGGTGATGGTTTCGCGGTAGGCGACTTGGGGTGCGCCGACGGTGACTTCCACTTTATGGGTGCGTTTGAGGATGTCGATCTTGATGTCGAGGTGAAGCTCGCCCATGCCTTTGAGGATCATTTCGTTGGTTTCTTCGTCGGTTTCTACGCGGAAGGATGGGTCTTCTTGAACCATTTTGCCAATGGCGTTGGCGAGTTTCTCGGCGTTGGCCTTGTCTTTTGCGGCTACGGCGATGGAGATCACGGGATCGGGGAATACCATCGGCTCAAGAGTGGCGGGGTTTTTCTCGTCACAGAGAGTGTGGCCTGTTTGCACGTTCTTGAGTCCGACGATGGCGACGATGTCACCCGCTTGGGCGGAGTCGATCTCGTTTCGGTCATCGGCGTGCATTTCCACCATGCGGGAAACACGCTCGGTTTTTCCGGTGAAGGAGTTAAGGATGGTATCGCCTTTTTTGACGGTGCCGGAATAGATTCGGGTGAAGGTGAGAGCACCGAATTTGTCGTCCATGATCTTGAAGGCAAGAGCGCGGAGTGGTTTATTAGGATCGGATTCGGCGAAGAGGCCAGTTTCGTTACCTTCGGCATCGACTTCGGGAAGTGGTTTGACTTCGAGTGGAGAAGGAAGGTAGTCAACAACGGCGTTGAGGACGAGTTGGAGGCCTTTGTTTTTGAAGGAAGAACCGCAGTAAGTGGGGAAGAATGCGAGGTCGATCGTGCCCTTGCGGATGCAGCGCTTGATGGTATCGATGTCAGGCTCTACACCTTCGAGGTATTTTTCCATGACGGCGTCGTCTTGTTCGACGGCGGTTTCGATGAGGGCAGCGCGGTATTCTTTCGCTTTCTCAAGCATGTCGGCGGGGATTTCTTCAATTTTGAAGTTTTCTGGTTGGCCGGACTCATCCCAGATGTGGGCTTTCATGGTGAGGAGGTCAACGACACCGACGAAGTCGCTTTCGATGCCGATGGGAAGAACCATGACGAGTGGGATGGCGCCGAGGATTTTTTTCACTTGGGCGACGACGCGGTAGAAATCTGCACCGATCCGGTCGAGCTTGTTGACGTAGATGACGCGGGAGACTTTGGAGTCGTTCGC
>CAMAYN010000174.1 GCA_945862285.1 Akkermansia muciniphila
CAATAGCCGCCAAGCCGCTCGTCAGCTCGTTAACCATGGTCACGTTCTTGTGAATGGTCAATCCGTCGATGTTGCTAGCTACGAGTGCAAGCCTGGTGACATCATCAAAATCGCCGACAAAGCCTCCTCGCAACAACTCGGACTACGTATGCTTGATTTAACACAAGCCGTACCATTGGTTGATTGGTTGACTCTCGATCGTAACAAACTGGAAGGCAGTGTTTCGCGCGTACCAGAACGTGCCGATATTGAGCCTATCGTTAACGAGCAGCTCATCGTTGAGCTTTACTCACGCTAATTTACTCCAGTAGTAAGCGATAAAACCCGCTGCCTCTAGCAGCGGGTTTTTTATCGATTCGAGCTTGGGATTACCACTACTGGTAGGAATTATCGACTTTGTGCTTTAAAAAATGACGATACTAGTATGAGTGACAAAGATGAGACTATAACATGCTGATTTCACTGATACTTAGTCCCGTAATTTTGGAAATCATTTGCAGGTCTAGACCTTCATGTTTCATGACGCGGGCCATTTCCACTTTACCCTCAGCTTTACCCTCAGCTTTACCCTCAGCTTTACCCTCAGCTTTACCTTCGATGATTCCCTCGATTTTTCCTTCATCGTAGGCGGTGTCGATGACGTTTTTGATGTCGCGGTAGATTTTTAGGCTGTGTTGGTAGCGACTTCGATCCTCTGGCATGAGGCGGGCGAGCTCGGCTTTCTCGAAGGCACTTTGAAAAATGACTTCATCACCAAAAATATGTGGAATTTCAGAAAAATCCTCGAGGTTTTTGATGAAGTAGAGCCATTTGTCGAGTTGCGTTTCTAGCTGGTCTTCCGTTTTGCGGAAGTTGGGCATTTCTAGGTAGATGTAGGTGAGCTTGTCGTAGAAGATTTTGTTGTTTTGATCCTTGAGCTTGATCTGGTGGAGGACTTGCGATTTTTCAGGCTCGGTGGTGTAGTCGTCGAAGGTGAAATCGAGGATGCCGACGCAAAAAACGGCTTGGAGTTTGAAATTCCACTCGCCTTTTTCCGCCTGCTCTTGAATCGGAAAAGTGGAGTAATAAACGGTGCGATCTTTGAAATAGTTTTGTTTAGCTTTTTGGAGTTCGACGATGAATTTTTCGCCGTTTTGATTTTGGCAATAGATGTCGAAAATAGCTCGGCGGTCGATTTCGCCCATACCGAGTTGTTCGTTGTTTTTGAAACTGAGTTCGGCGATTTGTGCGCTCGCGGGGAGAAGCGCGTTGAGGAAATCCTTGAGCAAATGCTTGCTGGCCTCTTCTCCAAAAATCTTCTTGAAGCCGAAGTCGGTGAAGGGGTTGATGTAGCGAGCTTTCACGACAGTAATATAGCGGATGGAGGCGAAGATGGCAAGATGGATTGTAAGTCAAACGTTGTCGGTCGTATAAAAATGGGCAACTGAATAATCTCGAGTTGCCGTTTCAAATTTTTTTGTTTTCGTGACTACCGCTAATGGTAAATTTTTTTCACTCCAAGAATCAGTCCATGCTCGACAAAATCATCGATTTGCAGATGCTCTCCGCACTTCAAAATATCATGAAACGTAAATTACGCATGGGAATGGTGGGCGGTGGCCGAGGTGCTTTTATTGGCGCGGTGCATCGCATGGCAGCGAATCTTGATGGTCGTATTGAACTCGTCGCAGGATGCTTTTCCTCAAATCCAGAAAAATCGCGTCTTTCCGGAGAAGATTTTTTCCTCGATCCAAGCCGTGTCTATTCGAGCTACGAAGAAATGGCGCGCGCTGAGGCAGCGCTTCCTGCAGACATGCGTATCGACTTTGTCAGCATCGTCGCTCGTAACGATCTTCACTACAAAGTCGCCAAGTGCTTCCTCGACGTGGGGATTCACATTATTTGTGAAAAACCGCTCGCGTTCTCCCTTGCCGAAGGCAAAGAACTTCGTGATGCTGTAAAAGCAAGCGGCTGCGTCTTTGCTCTAACACACAATTACACGGGCTACCCGATGGTAAAAGAAGCACGCCAAATGGTGCGTGAAGGCAAAATTGGGCGCATCCTGAAAGTCGTAGCTGAATACCCGCAAGGTTACGCGATCACCGCACTCAATGATGCTGCCGATGGTTCGATCTCGAACTGGCGCATGGATCCGAGTGTTTCTGGTATTTCCAATTGCATTGGTGATATTGGTACGCATGCAGAGAATCTAGCACAATACATCACAGGACTGGAGATCGAGGAAGTCGCTGCCGAACTAAGCACATTCATTCCCGGACGCCCGCTAGATGACGATGGTAATATGCTCGTGCGCTACAAAGGCGGAGCAAAAGGCATTCTCTACGCCTCACAAATCTCCCATGGTGATGAAAACAACCTCAACATCCGCGTTTATGGAACGGAAGGCTCACTAGAATGGCACCAAGAGCATCCGAATGAATTGATCCTCAAACACGCCGAACGACCACGGCAAATCTGGCGTCGTGGTAATTCTTACAACGGTACCGCCGCACAAAAATTCACCCGCACCCCCTTTGGGCATCCTGAGGCTTTCATTGAGGCATTTGCCAACATTTACTGTGCCGCATCCGAAGCGATTGCCGATGCCGTTGCTGGCAAACCCGCGCCTGCTGATGGTTACGATTTCCCCACCATTGATGATGGTGTGACAGGGATGGCCTTCATCGAGGCCGCCGTACGCTCATCGAAAAATAACTCTGCGTGGACAAAACTCGAGGCGTAACGCCCTCACATTGATAAAAAAACGCGCATTCCTTGGGGATACATGGGATGCGCGTTTCATTTTGTCTCAGATGGAAGTTTTTTAATTACATCTTATCGATTTCTTTCCGCCGAAGAAGGAGGAAGTTCGCTACTTGAAGGCGGAAGTGGTGCAACGGCGTTTGGTAGAGGTGGTGAGGTAACCGGCGGAGTAGGTATGCCACTTGGCACAGAGCTTGGTGGAAGACCGAGGGCAGGATTCACTGAACTTGGCGGGATTGCTACGCCACCGCCTATGTTGGGAGCAGCGTTGCTAGGCAATGCGCCGCTCGAATCTTGCGCAAACAAGGTTGCTGTGGCAACAAAACCCAGCTTCCCATCGTCTAGCTCAACACGAGTGAATGATACATCAGATTTCACTACGCGCATCATAGTGCCTGCGGGAAGAAGTAACTCTGCCGTAGAGCCGTCTGTCGGGCGAGAGGCAAAAAAGGCGGTGGAATTTGCTCCTGTGGTTACATAAGACCCGGCTTTAAAGGAGCTCGCTGAGTTCGTGCCATTTGGCTGAAATCCCGTGCCGCCTGGCTGCCCGAGTGGATTATATGGGCTGTTTGCCATCTGATCCGAAGATTGGCAATTGACCACAAACTGAAATGCCAATGCTAGCAGAGATATAGTTTTTATTTTCACGAACACTTTGTAACAACTCCCTCCACTTTAGTCAATTCAAGTCATGCAAAAATTTTTCTATTTTTTCTTGATATGGGAAACGCAGTATTTAGGGTATGAATGTCATTTATGAAAACAATAACCCAACTTTCACTATGTCTTGCCAGTATTGGAATGAGCCACGCATGGCAGCCTGGCCCTGCCTCAAGCTCGGCTTTGTTAGGCTATTCTGTAGATACTTCTACACGATCTGATGTGCTGTCATTTTACCACCACATTTACTTAGCTTCGGAAAATCACGGACACTTATTGGGATGGACGGGCGACCACGGCACATGCAATCAAGGCACCATTTCCGATGTGTTTGCGCAGGCAGTTCAGCGACGGGTCAATTACTATCGTGCCATGGCGGGTGTTGCTGCAAACACTACGATGAATACGAATAGTCTAGTCGTTCTCACTTCAACTCCTTCTTACAATCCTCCTGCAAATACCACGAAATCTCAAGCAGCAATGCAATCCGCTCTGCTTTTGAGCAGAACTAACGTGCTAACCCATGACCCAGTCAGTGGAACTTGCCTCACGAATGCGGCGGCAAATGGCAGTAATCTTGGAAACATTGCTTTGGGCATCAATGGCACAACTGCCATGGATTATTACATGAAGGAGGATGAATTTAACATTGATGCTGGTCACCGTCGATGGATGCTATTCGATCGTGCAACGAATTTCGCCACGGGTGATATTCCTTACGCTGGAACGTATCGCGCTTCTAATTCGATGTATGTCCGCCAAGCAGAAAGTGAAATGACTTCTCCTCCGCCCAAATTTGTCCCGTGGCCAAATGGCTATACTCCCTGGGATCACTCCACTCCCTATTGGTCGCTAAGTTACCCTGGTGGCAATTTTTCTAGTGCTACGGTCACAGTCACACAAAACGGCAATCCGATCAGCACCAATATAGTGAGCCGTGCCAATGGCTATGGCAATAATTCCATCATATGGCGAGTGCTTGATTTCCCGCAAGTTCGCGATGATGTAACCTACCAAGTTTCCGTCAATGGCATCGGCGGCGGAGGCCCTTCATCGCATAATTACTCGATCACATTTTTTGATCCGAATCGCATCCCCGATGGCCCTGTGGTTTCTGGATCCTTGAGTCCACAATTCCCTGCCGAGAACTATGCTTTTACCTCAACCGCAGGCGTGGATGACTATCGATTAGAAGTAGGCCGCCTCGAAAATGCATCATTTATCGAGGGCGCTGAAGATGCTACGGCATCCATGATCGTTGTCGGACCAATCACAGACTACAACCTTCGCCAGACATCGCATAAACAAGCGGGGGCAAAAGCATTTCGCTTAGCATATACTGTAGTAACCCAAAATGAGCAGTGGTTCATGATTGATCGCGTCGTTGTGCCGAATGCAAGCTCGTCCATTTCCTATCAACTCAGAAGAGGTTATATGAGAGGGATCACGACATTTTCGGTAGAATATTCCACAGATTCAGTGAATTGGACAACTTTACCCAACTCAGCATTAACAGGCAACAATACAGGAATTCCTGTCGATAGTGCATTTACATTGAGAACAAACAGTATCCCAGCGGAATTAGCGAACAAGCCTGTCAGATTCCGCTTTGCTTACAAAAAGCTCGAACCAAGTGAATTTAGTGCTGATCAAGACCCGCTTGTCGGTGCTTTTGTTGACTCGATCTCATTCAGCAACTGCCGCACGATGGCAACACGCACGCGAACAACCATCCCTAGCTCTACAAATCAATTCGCCTTCAACTCGACCACTGCTGGCGGAGCATTGCAAAATGGGCAATATATGATGTTCGTACAGCCCCGTATTGCATCAAGTTACTTTAGTGCCGGAAATGCCTTAATCGTCACGGCCAACGACGGTGGCATCACTCCCAATATTCCTCCTACGCTCAATGTGATCGCCAATCCTGCATCGATCAATGAGAATGCTCCGCAGCAATCTGTTCCCCTCTCTGGCATTTCTGCGGGTAGTGGCGAGTCACAATCAGTAACTGTGACGGCAACGAGCAGCAATAATGCCCTGATTCCCAACCCCACTGTTGCATTCAATTCTGCAACATCCGTTTATTCCGTGCTCTATACCCCAGTCGCCAATCAACACGGCTCAGCGATCATCACCGTTACGGTTAATGATGGTCAGTCGGAAAATAATACCATCAGCCGTAACTTCACAGTCACCGTACTGTCTGTTGATAGCGCCCCCGATATTGAATCCATCGGTGCTCAATCTGTGAATGAAGATCAATTTATTGAAATCCCCTTCACCATCACCGATATCGATAGCCCGGTAACAGCTCCGACGGTGCGAGCAGCTTCCAACGCTCCGTTGCTGCTACCCGCAAGTTCATTTTTGTTCACCGGCACGGGTGCCAATCGCACATTGCGCATCACACCAGCAGCGAATCGTTTTGGAAATGCCACAGTCTCCCTAACTATCACAAATGCCGGCAAATCCACGACAAAAGAGTTTCAAGTCACTGTCAATCCAGTAAACGATGCCCCATTCATCACAAAACCTCCTGTGCTGAAATCCATTGCGGAAAATGCGAAACCCTTTGTATTAACGATCACTGGCATTAGCCCTGGATTACTTGAATCACAGGTATTAACGATTACTGCTACTTCATCAAATCCAGCGATCGTTCCCAATCCTGTAATCATGCATATTCCTGGTAGCACCACAGCAAGTATGACATACACGCCGGTGCCTCACGCGAACGGATCCGTTGTGATTCAATTGACGCTTAATGATGGTGCAGAGACCAATAACATCAGAGTGTATGATATGCCATTAGTGGTAACCCCCGTTGACAGTGCTCCAGACATGCAACAACTAGAAAATCAGTTCGTTGACGAAGATCAGTTCATTGATGTCCCTGTAACGATCATGGACATAGACAGCCCCACTACTCCTGCAACGTTAAAAGCAACGTCCAATAATGCCTTGTTGCTACCTGCCACATCATTTTCCTTTAGCGGTACAGAAGCAAATCGCAGCATGCGCATTAGACCAGCCGCGAATCGGTTTGGAACTGCTACAGTCTCCTTAACTGTCACAAATTTCGGCAAGTCAGTGACAAAACAATTCCAAGTCACGGTCAACCCCGTCAATGATGCCCCATTCATTGCTAAGGCACCTGTGCTGAAAGCTATGGCTGAGGATGCCAAACCCTTCGTTTTAACCATCAGTGGTCTTAGTTCTGGTTTATTCGAAACTCAGCCTCTCACCATCACTGCCACATCTTCTCATCCAGAAATCGTCCCTAATCCAGTTATTTCCCATATTCCAGGAAGCACAATGGCTCGCATGACATATTCACCAGCAGCGAACGCAAATGGAGCCGTAGTGATAAGTCTGACGCTTAATGACGGATCAGAAACTAACAATATTCGTGTTTATGAAATGCCGCTAACGATTACACCTGTTGATGACGCACCTACCATAAGCGCCATCTCGCCTATCACACAGGCCGTCAATGCAGCAATTCCGGTGATTCCTTTCACCGTCAATGATGTAGATCTTGTCGATTTATCATCACTTGTAGTTACTGTGACGAGTTCAAACATAAAAATGCTTCCTTTGACAGGTATTGCGTTGGGAGGTTCAGGAAGCGACAGGACATTGACTCTTACTCCATTGCCAAATGTTACCGGTAAGGCCAACATTACCATCACCGTCACATCAGGCAAACTGAAGGCGACGCGTATCATTGCGGTCACATTGACTCCTGCACTATAATTCCGCATTGCATAACCACACTCCATAGTGCAGGGTAGTCGTCTCGCATGATTCGACCTATTACTTGGACTGGAGGTTCATCTGTATCGCTCATTCGCTACATAGGAGAGTTGTCTCTT
>CAMAYN010000175.1 GCA_945862285.1 Akkermansia muciniphila
ATCCATCTTGTCGGGTCGGTGGCCTGACGAGCATAGGAATTGGTGTTATTTTATTTACGATCCGGAAAAGTCGCCGTTCCGTCCACTACGTATGCTGCGATGGTTGCCATCGGCTCTCACGAGCCGCCGTATCATTCGTCGATATTTAACGAAATTCGTGAAAGTGAAACTAAACTTCCGCGGTTACTTCGATCTGTATAACATCCCCTTCAAATTCATTCACCTCTTCGATTTTACCGAGAAAAAGAGCCCGCTCAAGCCGAAGGGGATGAATCGTGGGCCTAACATCTTTGATCTTCTCGAAGAAAAGAAAGTGCCCTACTACGTGACGGATCCTTCCCTTCCTGAAGAAGAACATTTACGTCTTTTACTTGCTGAAATCGAAAGCCAACGCATCGACTTTGCCTTTCAGTATTGGGCGGGACTTGATGGATTACTTCACATGGTGGGTAATGATTCTCCGGAGATTCCTAAAAAGCTCGATCACTACGATCGCTGGATCACTCAGTTGATGGAAACCGCTCGTAAGCATTACTATCAAGTCGATCTTCATGTTTTCAGCGATCATGGCATGGCCAACTGTGATCAACATCTCGATCTCCGCTCCAAGATCGATGAGTTAGGGCTAAAAATGGGCGAAGATTACGCCGTGGTTTACGATTCCACCATGGCACGCTTTTGGTTCTTGAAGCCTGGTGTTCGTCCGCAGGTGGAAAAGGTACTTGCCAACATACCCGAGGGGCGAACCATGGGCGAAGAAGAACTGCGACACTATCGTGCCTACTTTGAAGATCATCAATTCGGCGAATTAATTTGGCTCACCCAAGAAGGTGTCCTCATCGTTCCCAGCCACATGGGCGAACGCCCGATCCGCGCCATGCACGGCTACCATCCTACCGATCCGCAAAGTTATGCTACGCTCTTTAGCAACTCGGCTGATGTTCCCGATGACATCACGCACATCCCGCACATCTTTCGATTAATGGAAAAATCCGTCCACTGGCACGCCGAAAACCGATGAATCAAAGTACGATTATACACGTTCCACGTCGTTTCGTCGCCCATGAATGGGGGGGGACGGAGACGGTGATTTTGGAAATTTCTAAACAACAACTCACTGCGGGGTATCATCCGAAAATTGTGACGTCCATGGCACTCGCCAAGGCAAAAAATGACACCATTTCTGGCGTAACGGTGGAAAGGCATTCTCACATCTATCCATTTTTTGGACTGTCGCCTGAGCAACGCAGTGCCATGGATAAAAAAGGCGGCAACTTGCTCTCTTTACCACTCCTCGCTGCGCTTGTTCGCGAGCCAAACGTTCGCATCTTTCACGCCCATGCCCTGAAACGCCTTGGCGGAACAGTGCGCACCGCTGCTCGATTACGCGGTAAACCGTATGTCGTTTCTCTCCATGGTGGCATTTTCGATGTGCCCGCAGCGGAACTTGATGATCTAACAAAACCCATCCAAGGAAAGTTTGAATGGGGAAAACCCTTCGGAGCTTTATTGGGTGCCCGCCGGGTTCTTGAAGATGCCGACCACGTCATTTGCGTGGGGGAAAGTGAATCGATCAAAGCCCGCGCCGAACTCAACCATGACCGTGTGAGTTATTTGCCGAATGGTGTCGATTGCCAGCGCTTTGCTACAGGAAATGCCTCGGCTTTTCGGCAACGTTTTGGAATTGCGGATCAAGACTTTTTAGTGATCAACATCGGGCGTATTGATTCTCAAAAAAATCAATTAGGATTGTTAGAAGCATTTGCCCGCTTCCATGCACAATCGCCAAACGCAAGATTGCTCCTTATTGGCCCCGTAACGCAACCCGCTTATGAGGAAAAACTCAAATCCTTCATTTCCTCCGCCCAGCTTAGCCATGCAGTAACGATTATCCCAGGCTTAGGTAACGATAGCGGTTCACTCGTCGATGCGTATCATGCTGCGGATGTTTTTGTTTTGGCTTCGCGCCATGAGCCTTTCGGTATCGTAGTTCTTGAAGCATGGTGTGCGGCCAAGCCAGTCATTGTCAGTCGTGTCGGCGGTTTGCAATCGCTCGTATCCGATGAACAAACGGGCTTGTTTTTTGATCCTGATGCGCCCGATGCCGCGCAGCAGTTAGCGGATCGACTCTTGCGTTTGCAGGCTGATACCGATATGCGGCAACGTCTTGGCGAAGCAGGGAAAGCTGAGGCATTTGCGAAATACGATTGGGCATCGATCACCATGCGCCTCGAAGGTATTTATCAAAGTGCCGAAGCTCACGCCCAATCAAAAAAGGAAAAAAAATGAGCAGCAATCTTTATACCGTGGATGGCTCGGAAAGCTTAGAGAAGCTGATCCATGACACGTGCTGCGACATCAGCAAAGAAATTGCTTCATTCATTCCATCAGAAAAAATACAAGCCCTAGCACTAGCTGGTGGTTATGGTCGTGGCGAAGGCGGTGTCTTGCTCACACCAGCAGGCGACGCGCCTTACAATGACCTCGAATTTTTTCTTTTTCTCCAAGGATCTCCACGCCTCAATGAACGCCGCTTTGGCGCTGCTATGCATCAACTCGAACAAAAGATGACCGCAAAGATTGGCATCGATGTGGAGTTTAAGATCAGTAATCTGGAGGCATTCGCCTCGGGTCAGACCACCATGTTTAGTTACGATCTAGTCAAGGGGCATAAAATTTTCATGGGGCTTACAGATGCTTTGTCGTATTGTCGCGCTCATGCCGATGCGGCGTCGATTCCTCCGCACGAAGCTACACGATTGCTCATGAACCGATGCAGTGGTTTGCTCTATGCCAAGGATCGCCTTACCAATGATTCATTTACGTCGGCTGATGCAGATTTCTGCGCACGGAATATTGCCAAGGCACAGTTGGCCATCGGTGATGCCTTGCTTGCCATTCATGGCAACTATCACTGGAGCTGTCGCGCCAGAAATCAAAGGCTTAACGAGATGAATGACATACCTTTGCCGATGGAGGAAATTGTTGAGTTTCATCGCACTGGTGTCGCGTTCAAACTTCACCCTCACATCACGAAAATGGGTAAAGATGAACTACTCGAACTGCATCAAAAAGTCGCTGAGGTAGCATGGTGTGTTTTCCGCTATGTTGAAGAAAAGCGCTTGCGGAAAATGATGCCCAGTCCTACCTACTATGCCTCTTCCGGCAACAAGTGCCCTGAAACTTCGGCAGCGAAAAATGCACTGATCCGCCTGCGCAGCTTTGGCCTGCGTGGCTGGAAGAATGGCTTGATGTTTCGATATCCAAGAGAAGCCTTGCTGAATACTTTATCGTTATTGTTGTGGGATGAGAAATCAGCGGATCAAGATTGGTTATCACAGCAATTCGTTTCGCCCATCCATGGTTGGCAGGATGCCATGGCTGCCTATCAAAAACTTTGGTCACGATACAATTAAAGATGTTTGAATTCTTCAAAGCTGATGTTGAAAGAAACCTACGGGATTACCTTCCCTGTGGGTTGGTAAAGCGCGTTGCATTGTGCCTCACACTGAACAGCATTCATGCCATTGCGTTGATCCGCTTGCAGTTTTGGTGCGTCAAACATGACCTTCCTACAATTTTCTTTTCCAAAATTCTTTTTTGGTTCTTTAAAATCGAAATCAGCCGCCACGCCAAAATTGGCCCTGGATTACGGCTACCTCATCCAATGGGAATTATTATCGCACCGAATGTGGAAATTGGTGCAGGATGTGATATCTATGCTGATGTGCGACTTGTGCTATCTCATGGGAATCCGCAGGGCCCTCGCTTAGGAAATGGCGTATTTATGGGTGACGGTGCGAAAGCTGTTGGCGCGATCACCATTGGCGAAAATTCGATCATAGGCGTTTCCTCTGTTGCTACAAAAGATATTCCTGCCAACGTTACCGCTGTAGGCATACCGGCTAAAGTCATCGCCACCGACATCATACGCTCATGAAACTCCTCGTCATCTACCCCTACGCGCCATGGCCGCTCGATCGCGGTACATACCAGCGCACCTTTCATTTACTTAAGGCACTCGCTTTAGATCATCAAGTGGACTTTGTCGCTCTTACGGAAAATGGCGAGGGTGGAGAAGAAAAACGCGCGGTGTTTGCAGAATTTTGTCATGAAGTAGAATTTATCCCATTTGCACATCCACCATGGCAGAAGCTTATTCCGAATCGATTGTTAAATCCATTGCCCAGTAACGTGCAACATTGGCAACAAGACAACGTCGCCGCAGCGATCAATCGACGTCTCGTTCCAGGTCGCTACGATCTAGTTCATATCTGTGATATCGTGCTCATGCCCTACATTTTGCCGCATAGTCATCACACACCATTTGTTGTGGATCGTAGCCGTGTTGATTTGCAGTTTCAATTGATGGAGCATAAGACCTTGAAATTTTCTACTCGTGCTTCATTGCTGCGATGGGAGAGTTATTTGAAGCTGTATTTTTATGAGAAAAAACTCGCCAAGACAGCAGCGTTAGAAGTTGTCTGCGGACCGGATGATGAAACATTTATCCACCAAAGAATTTCTCCCAAAGCCCCTGTTCTGGTTGTAGCAAATGGTGTGGATCTCGATTACTTTCATCCGTCGTCTGCCGCAAATCCGCGCGATCCTGAGCCGACTGTCATTTTCTGTGGTGCCATGGATTACAGCCCCAATGTCGATGCCCTACACTGGTTTTTTAGCAAGATTCACGATCTACTCTTGGCAAAAATCCCTGATATCAAGATTCTCATCGTCGGCAAAAATCCGCTGACGGTGGTGAAAGATTATGCATCCAGAAAAGGAGTCACAGTGACAGGCGGCGTTCCAGATGTGCGTCCGTATTATCGCCGTGCTTGGCTACAAATGGTGCCACTCCGCATCGGCGGGGGCACGCGGTTAAAAATTGTGGAGTCCTTAGCTATTGGCACCCCCGTTGTATCCACTACCATCGGCGCACAAGGATTAAACCTTGTACATGGTCACGATGTTTTGCTCGCAGATGAACCTGAAACATTTGCGAATCAAATCGCCACCGGATTAACAGATCATCCATTACGAGAAAATATTGAGAAAAACGGAATCCAAACGGCGCAAAAAGGGTTCGCTTGGACTTCGATCGGTCGATCACTCGCCGCAAAATACGAACAACTCATTACCAAGGAAAAAACCAAATGAATTCGATGCCTCAAGCCGTATCCGTCGTCATGCGCAGCTTTAATGAAGCTTGGGCCATAGGCGATACCATCCGCGAGTTATTTCTCCAAGATTTCCCCGGTGAAATCGAATTGATCGTCATCGATTCTGGATCGAGCGATGGATCGATCGACATCATCCGTAAAGATGGTCGCGCACGCTTGATTCAGATTCCTTTAGGTACCTACGTGCCGGGTCCCGTGCTCAATCAAGGTGCGCGAGAAGCGACACATGACTGGATTGTTTACTTAAATGCCGATGCGAAACCCGTAGGAAAAAATTGGTTAACCAATCTCCTTCGCCCTTGTCTCGACGACCCGAAGTTCGGCGCGGCATTTTCACGACAAATCCCTCGCCCAGACTGCCAAGCCGTTTTTGCTCATGATTACGATCGTTGCTTCGGTCTGCAGCGCGAGTCGGCGAACTGGGATCATTTTTTCAGCATGGTGAGCTGCGTAACGCATCGATCAGTTCTCGCCCAAGTGCCCATTCGCGAAGATTTACAATACGCCGAAGATGATGAATGGACACGTCGATTAATCGCATCGGGATTTCACGTGCATTACGCCATCGATTCTGTCGCCATGCACTCGCATAACTACACACTCAAGCAAACCTACAAACGTGCCTACGGTGATGCCAAGGCCATGGCAGCTACGAGTAAAGTGCTGCCCCGTGATGTGAATTTCCATTACTACGTTGCCCTCGGCTGGCTCAAAGATATTTCGAAAGATGTGAAGTGGTGTTTGAAAAATCATTTCACTTTAGGCATTCCCCATGCCTTGGCAGTGCGCCTTGCTATGCGCTTAGGTCGCCGTGCCGGGCATCATGATGGATGGAAATTTTACAAACGCGACGAATGAAAATTCTGGTAATCTCAAATCTCTACCCACCTCATGAAATTGGCGGATACGAAATTCGTTGCCGTGATGTCATCGAACGACTTCGTGCTGCTGGTCATGAAATCCGCGTCTTGACTTCGCAGCATCATGTGGAGGGTCGCAAGCAAGAATCCCAGCCTCATGTTTCACGTAGGCTGCGCATCCATGGCATGTATGGTCATCCATGGCTCGCCATTCACAATCTGCGCAAACTCGAGCAACACAATCACCACGTTCTCCAAGAAGAGATTGCCCAATTTCAACCTGAGCTCGTCCATGTTTGGAACATGGGCGGTATTTCGAAGTCACTCCTGTTACGACTCGAAGCAGGAAATATCCCCGTCGTGTACGATGTCTCAGATCATTGGATTGCCCGCAGTCTCAAAGCTGACGTCTGGCTTGGATGGTGGAATCGTCCTCGCCATCCAATGGTCAAACTCTGCGTGCAAGCTGCCTGCAAACTCTTGGCGCAAAAGGTTCCTGTTGCCTCATGGGATAAACTGAAATTTTCTCGCATGTATTTTTGCAGTGCCTTCATGCGTGATCTCACCGCCTCACGTGGTTGGCCCGTTAACCATGCCACGATCATTCATTGCGGTATCGACACCACGGCCTTTGCACAGAAAAAGAATCACCAAAGCTTTTCTCGACTGATGTGGGTCGGGCGGCTGGCCGAAGACAAAGACCCTCTTACCGCTGTCCGCGCTCTTGCTGCGTGCAGCGACAAATCTCTAACTCTTGACCTCTATGGCCATGGCGATGCCGAATACATCAAGAAGTTGGATTCCGAAATCGAACAACTTGGCCTAAGAAATCGCGTGAAAAGATTATCGGCAACTGCCGCAGAAATGAAACAACTGTATGCGCAATACGATGCCCTACTTTTTACATCAAATTGGGGTGAACCATTTGCTCTAACACCTCTCGAAGCCATGGCATCTGGTCTGCCCGTGATCACTTCACTTGATGGAGGCCAGATTGAACTTGCTAAGGACAATGAAAATTCTCTGATTGCTGAAGCCTCCAATCCATCCCTCTACGCCAAACGCATTACAGATCTGGCATCGTCGGCATCTTTACGTGAGACAATTTCAGCGAACGGATTGTCCGAGGTAAGAGAAAAATTTGACATCGCCGTCATCACTTCACAAATCGAAGAATTTCTGCTTGCG
>CAMAYN010000176.1 GCA_945862285.1 Akkermansia muciniphila
AAGGAAGAGTTGGAGGCGGCTAAAAATGCGCCGTCCAGTGTGGAATCAGATGCCGGGGTGGGGGATAACGATACGGTGCTGCCAGAGTTGAAAGTGGCGGAGATGTTATGTCATCGAGTCAGGTATTTCACGGCAGGTGCAGTGATTGGAAGCAAGGCATTTGTGAATGAGGCGTTTACCAAGGCGCGAGAGCGATTTAGTGAGAAGCGAAAAGACGGTGCCCGGCGAATGAAGGGAAATGCGGCCTCGGCGAAGGGCGTGTTGTGGAGTATGCGGGATTTGAAGGTGTGAGTGAAGCGCTGGATGCACGATAGATCAATCTCTTTGGGATTGTTCCGATGAAAGATGTAATACCGAAAATGTTGGGAAGTTTCATCGAAAATGTTGAAAGTCTGCACCAACTAGCGTAGTAAAGATCACAGATGCAAAAATCGCTTTTAATAGTAGCTGGTAGCCTTAGCGTTCTAGCAAGTGCTCATGCTGAGATCGTGGACTTAGTCAAGATGGGAGAAGAGCAATTTCACTTGATGGCGTGTGCCGAGTGCCACGTAGTGAAGCCTGATGATATTTCGATTAAATCCGGTCCGCCGCTTTATGGATTGTTTCTGCGTGACGAGCGGCAGCGCGAGGTGGTGGAAGTTGCCTCGGGAAAAAAAATCTCGGTGAAGGCGGATCGAAGTTATTTTGGCCGCAGTGTTAGAAAGCCGACCTTACACATGGCGATTGCGGAAAAGGGCGAAATCAAAGGGCAAGCCTACCAGCCTGTCATGCCCGAGTATAAGCCAGAGATGTTAAAAGAGGAGAATGTCGAAGCGATCTGGCATTATTTGCGCACGTGTTGTGAAGAAGATCAACGTGGTCCGAAGGAGGTCATGGGCGAGTGGAAAGGCAGCAAGGCGAAAGTATTTTACGAAAATTCTTCCGAGTTGCTCATTGGATCAAAAAATAAAGTCCAGCGCGCTCCGGTGACGGGTGGCAGCGGTAGGGCGGTTCATGTCGGTCTGCTCAGTGGTGCTAATTTCACCTTTGATCCACGCTTCTTAAGTGTGCGCTCGATTTGGGGTGGTGGATTTTTAGACTTGTCGCTGGAGCATACGGGCCGCAGCAAGCCAGGCAGCACACCAGGCACAGATGCGAATGTGATGCGCGATGCTTCGCCGCTGTTAGTCCCCGTCACGCCCGATGGGAAGCTGGTGGATTTTGCCTTTAAGGAGCCGGATTGGAACGAAGAAGACGTGATATTATATCACTTAGAAAAAGGCGGGGATCACATGAAAGAACTCGCGTCTTGGGATGCGGAATTTTTCGGATATGAAACCGATGCGGCGCAATTGCCGACCTTCCTGTTCCGTGTAGGCAAAAACCAGATCCGCCAAACGATGCAGTATGCTGCGAGTGGCGGATTTCGCTTAGAAATGGTAGGCGATTTTACAACGGAGCAAACTTTTGTTCTTCATGCGAATGCTATCAAAAATTCCACAATCGAAGGCGGAACAATCGTTGATGGCAAGTGGGTTATACCCGCTGGGACAAAGCGCGCCGTTTTACGTATCAAACTCGCAGATCCTGCGGCTCGCAAGGCATTCCCTATGAAGGAAAAACTTGCAGCTCAGGATGTGATCGTTACGCCTCAGCCTGCAACACTGCCGGAAGGATATGCCTTGGAGAATTGGCAGGCACCTGTTGACGATTTTGGAAGAAAAATTCTGTTTGAACCAACAGCGATTGCCGTGGCGAAGGACGGCACGATTGTTCTAGGTACAAGAACCGCTGGCGTTTGGCGGATTCGCGATAAAAAGTGGCAGCTTTTCGCCCCGGGAGTTTATGAATGCTTAGGGCTGGTGATCGAAGACGATAAAGGTGATGTGATCACCATTGCCCAGAAGCCAGAAATTACGCGAATTGCGGATCGCGATGGCGATGGCCGAGCAGATCAGTATCGCACGCTTTGCGACGATTTCGGCTTCCACGGAAATTATCACGAATACACCCACGGATTGGTGAAAGATGCGGCAGGAAATTATTACTTTTCGCTGAATTTGAGTCACTCCAATAATGAAAAGGCTTCCTACAAAGCCGGCGGTGCCTTCATGGGATCGATGGGTGGCTACCGCGGATGGTCATGCCGCGTAACCCCTGATGGAAAATTTGAACCGTATGCCAGTGGCTTGCGTAGCCCTGCGGGCATAGGCATGGATCCCGAAAATCGCATTGTTTACATCGAAAATCAGGGTGAATATGCTGGATCATCAAAAATCCATTTCCTCCAACAGGGGAAATTTTACGGTCATCCATCGGGCTTGGTTTCCTTGGCGGGTATGAAACCCGGTGCAGAGCCAGTAGCCTTCGATAAATGGAGAAACAAAATTGAAAAATCTGCGCTTTGGTTCCCACATAACCGCTACGCCAACTCGCCGGGTAATCCAGCATGGGATCGTTCGGAAGGGAAATTCGGTCCATTTGCGGGACAAATGTTCGTTGGTGATCAAACGCTATCGACCTTGATGAGAATCGGTTTCGAGAAGGTCAACGGCATTGATCAAGGCTGGATGTCGATGTTTAGCCGCAGCTTAGCCAGCGGTGTCATGCGGCCATGCTTTTTACCCGATCACTCATTATTGCTAGGTCAAACGGGGCGCGGTTGGGTCTCCAAAGGTGGCAGTGTCGCATCGTTGCAACGCATCTATTGGACAGGCAAAGGCAAGCCCGCCGAGATCGAGCGAGTAGCAACGGAAAAAAATGGCTTCCGCATGTATTTCACCGCGCCGTTGAAAAAGGATCTGAAGCCCGTAGTGACCTTACGTTCTTGGTATTATACCGATGAAGCGCGTTACGGGTCGCCTGAAGTCGATGCGAAAGACCATAGCATTGGTGAAGTCAAAATCGCGGATGATGGCATGAGTCTGCATGTCACGGTGAACGAGTTTTCTGAACCCAGCAAAGCCGTGGATCGACTCTACTGGTTGGCGTTAAAAAATGCCTCGGAAATGCTTGGGAAATCGGCGCGACCAGAAATCGAAGCGGTGATTACCGTTAGAGCGATTCCCAAATAATCGCCTTAATCTTCGCGAATGAATCGGCGCGGCATCAATGGATTTCTCTATGATTTTCCGCAATACATTACTAAGTTGATAAATATAGTAATATTTTTCTTGCGTAGGTCAATCTAGCGGATTAGACTGTCGCTGTTGCTGTGCGATGAAAATGCCAGCAGAAAATTTTTCGCCCATTACCAACCATGCCGAATTACTCCCTTAGTCACCTTGATCAACTCGAATCAGAGGCAATTTTCGTGCTTCGTGAAACTGCTGCACAATTTGAAAATCCCGCGCTGCTTTTTTCGGGCGGTAAAGATTCCATCGTCATGGCATGGCTGGCTCGCAAGGCGTTCTGGCCCAGCAAAATGCCCTTTCCGCTCGTTCACATCGATACCGGACATAACTTCGCCGAGACGATGACCTATCGCGATGAATTCGTCGATCTAGTCGGTGCCCGATTGATCGTTGGTTCTGTGCAGGAATCGATCGACACGGGACGCGTGGTGGAAGAAAAAGGTATCAACGCTTCACGGAACAAATTGCAAACCGTCACACTCCTCGACACCATCGAAAAACATCAATACGATGCCTGCCTCGGCGGCGGACGACGTGATGAAGAAAAAGCGCGCGCCAAAGAACGTTTCTTCTCGCATCGCGACGACTTCGGCCAATGGGATCCAAAGAATCAACGTCCGGAGTTATGGAATCTTTTTAACGGTCGCAAAAACCCCGGCGAGCATTTTCGAGTTTTCCCACTCTCCAATTTCACCGAGATGGACATTTGGATGTACATCAAACGGGAAAATATTCCTTTGCCGTCGATTTATTTTTCTCACGAGCGCGAAATCTTCGAACGCAATGGACAAATCCTCGCGGTGACAGAATTCCTGCAACCACAACCGAATGAAAAGAGCGAGCGACGCATCGTGCGCTTTCGCACCATTGGCGATGCCACA
Source organism: Akkermansia muciniphila (assembly GCA_945862285.1). Taxonomy (GTDB): domain Bacteria; phylum Verrucomicrobiota; class Verrucomicrobiia; order Verrucomicrobiales; family Akkermansiaceae; genus UBA956. Next base: position 3,995 of record CAMAYN010000176.1, read on the forward strand.
TGCACCGGAGCGGTCGAATCCCGCGCCGCCAACATCGACGATGTCATTGCCGAAGTAGCCGCCGCCCGCCAAACCGAACGCGGCACCCGCGCCGACGACAAACGCTCCGAAACTGCGATGGAAGATCGTAAAAAAGAGGGGTATTTTTGAAGAAGTGTCGAGTGAACAGTGATCAGTGATCAGTGCCATTCGAAAACAAATCATTCATATCGCAATTTAATTTCTCCACTGCTCACTCCTCACTTTCCACTTCACTCCCATGGACTTACTCCGTTTCACTACCGCTGGCTCCGTCGATGACGGAAAATCGACACTTATTGGCCGTCTGCTTTATGATTCCAAATCGATCTTCGAAGATCAGTTGGAAGCAGTGGAAGAATCATCCCGCAAACGCGGCGACGATTACGTCAACCTCGCCTTGCTTACCGATGGTCTCAAGGCCGAGCGTGAACAAGGAATCACCATCGATGTTGCTTATCGCTATTTTGCCACACCCAAGCGGAAATTCATTATTGCCGATACGCCAGGCCATATTCAATACACCAGAAATATGGTCACGGGAGCCTCGACGGCGAATCTTGCGATTATTTTGATCGATGCCCGCAAGGGAGTGATCGAGCAAACCAAACGCCACTCGTTCATTGCCAATCTACTGCGCATTCAACACGTCGTGGTTTGCATTAATAAAATGGACTTAGTCGATTACTCTGAAGAGACCTACAATCAGATTGTTGCCGAATATCAATCCCTTGCATCGCGCTTAGGAAATATTGTCGAAATCACCTTCATCCCGATTTCTGCGCTGAACGGCGATAACGTGGTGGATAAGTCAACCAACATGCCATGGTACCAGGGACCAAGTTTGCTGTATCATTTGGAGCACGTTTACATTGGTGGCGAAGAAAACCACGTCGATGCCCGATTCCCTGTGCAATGGGTGGTGCGTCCGATGAGCGATGAATGGCATGACTTCCGCGGATACGCAGGTCGTGTGGCTGGCGGCGTATTCAAGCCCGGCGATAAAATCACCGTTCTGCCTTCGGGTTTCCAAAGCAAAATTAAGGCCATTCATTCTGCCGATGGTGAACTCGCCGAAGCATTTGCCCCGCAGTCGGTGACGATAACCCTGAATGATGAAATCGATATTTCGCGCGGCGACATGATTGTCAAAGAAAACAACCAACCTACCGCCAGCCAAGACATTGATGCCATGATCTGCTGGTTTTCCCAAAAGCCGATGCCACCGAAGGCAAAACTCATTCTTCGCCACACCACGAATGAGACGAAAGCGATTGTGCAAGAAGTGAAATATCACGTAGATATCAATACCCTGCATAAAGTAGAAGGTGTTGATAGCTTTAGCATGAATGACATTGGACGCATCACTTTGCGCACGGCAGCACCACTCATTTTCGATAGTTACAGCCGCAATCGCAGCACGGGGAGTTTTATCTTAATCGATCCCGGCACGAATGAAACGGTTGGCGCAGGGATGATTCGCTGATCCAGAATCGTGGGCGCCTGGGCAAGGAGAGTTTGACAAAAAGCCATCAGCGATAAACGATTCATCCATGCGCTATTTACGCATGATGGAAGAGGTTTGGGGTTCGGCCAGCGTCGTTGGTGAGCCTGTGGATTATGTTTTACCTGATGAACTGGAACTTCAGTCCTTGTGGTATGCGGGGGCAATGGGGCGGGATTTTTCCACGGTGGATGGTCGGCAGGTGCGCATTGTGCAGTTTGGCGAATGGAATCGTGGGGCAGGGCCGGATTTTCATCACGCGGTCATCGCGGTTGACGGCAAAGAACATGCCGGGGCAGTGGAGCTAGATCCGCATGCGGCGGACTGGGAAAATCATGGCCATGGGGCGAATGCAGATTATCGGAATGTGGTCTTGCATGTGAGTTTTACGCACACGGAACGGGAATATTTTATTCGCACAGATGAGCATAAGGCGGTGATGCAAGTGGTGGTGCCGACTGCGGTGTGGCAAGCGGCTTTCGCTTTGCCAAAACGGGCGGTGGCGATGGCTGTGCCGGGGCGTTGTGTGAAGCCGTTACAGGGAATGAGCGAGGTAGCGGTGGCGGATTTGCTGCGCGAGGCGGCGGAGCATCGCGGGCGGCTGAAGGCACGGAATTTTTTGCTTACGGCAGAAGCGCACGGGCGAGATGAGGCGTTGTTTCAAGCGGTGGCAGTGGCGTTGGGGTATCGGTCTAATGCCTTGGCGATGCGGTTGCTGGCGCAGCGCAGCCCCTTGCGGATGATGAAAGAGGCTGGCAGCGCGGTAGAGGCGATTTTGTTTGGAATGGCGGGATTTTTATCGGCAGATCAGCATGAGCGGGCGAGTGGCGAGACGCGTGAGTATTTGCGTGGATTGTGGGAAGATTGGTGGAAGTGGCGTGGGGTGTTTTTATCCAAGCGAGAAATGCCATGGGTGATGCGTGGCCAACGACCAGCGAATCATCCGCATCGGCGGGTGGCGGCGTTGGCTGCTATAGCATCGCAGTGGGCGGGCTTTCGTCGGGTGGCAATGGCGCGACCCTTTTCGGCGAAGCGGGTGGTGGCGTTTTTGGAGGATTTGCGGCATCCGTTTTGGAATGGGCATTTGACTTTGGCGGCGGCACCGACGGCGGCACCGGTGGCGTTGTTTGGGAAGTCGCATGCGCTGGAATTTATTGCAAATTTCCTTGCTCCGCTAGCGATGCAGGAGGATGGAAATTTTTCCTATGAAACATTTCTGCGGATCAAATCGACGACGCGGAATGAGAAATTGCGGCGCTGTGCAATTCGGCTTTTTGGCTCTGAGGCTGCCGCTGCGCCGTGGATGAAATCGATTGCGCATCAGCAGGCGTTGTTGCAGTTGTATCATGATTTTTGCCTGGAAGATACATCGGACTGCGAACGTTGTCCGTTTCCTGAACAACTTACCCAATGGACTGTATGACTGACCCTGAAGCTTTTGTTGCCTTAAATTTATTACCCCGAATCGGCCCTGTGCGGGTGAAGAAATTGTTAGATTGTTTTGCCTCGCCAGCGGATGTTTTAGGTGCGCCGATGGATCGTTTATTACGGGCCGATCAAGTGGGCGAGGAAACAGCGCGGATTTTACATCAATGGGAGGATCATTGCGATTTAGGGAAGGAATTGGATGAAGTGAAATCGCGTGGTTTAAAGCTAGTGACGAAGGCGGATGGCAACTATCCGGCACCGTTGAAGGAGGCGTATGATG
>CAMAYN010000177.1 GCA_945862285.1 Akkermansia muciniphila
CCATTCGGCAGCGATAAAGGTTGTTTTAGAACCACATGATTCATCAGATTACACTTTCCTCTACTCCTGTGTTCCGGCTAAAGCTAGCCATTACCCGTTTTTTCGCGAGATCATCGATAGTTCATCTCCATTTGGTGTTTTAGAAGCGAGTTGCGCACCTTCGATTGAATGCGGAGAAGGTCCTGGGCATTATGATTATTATGTGGCTCTGCCCATATGGTTATTTTATCCCATCATTCTTGGATTAGGGGTATGGCGCTTGACCTTAAAGCAATACTCTATAGCGAAACAAACAGGCTGATCAGCGACAAAGTAGGCAGTAATGCTAATTCGACTAGGATGAGTTTTTACTAAACATCACACCAGCCATGGAGCGGGTCATTGCGATACGGCAGGGGCGGATGTGTTGCATCGTCCGAAATAGAATTTTTCGTGGCAAGGTGAGCCAGTCGTAGGACGATTGGAACAAGGGAGTAAGACTTCTCGTCGCGGCACGATAGTAGCTGATCGGTAGGCGGCGTTTTCTGGTGTAATGTTTCAGGGCAAGCGGCAGTGGAGATTCGGCGATGCATTCCGCCAAGCACGAGGCATCCATGAGCGCGAGATTCACTCCTTGACCGAGTTGCGGACTCATGGCGTGGGCGGCATCGCCGAGAACAGCAATGCCATTCGCCGTCCAGCGATTGAGGCGAACATCTCCATAGCGTGCGGTGATGATTTGGCTCCAATCGGAAATTTGCCCAAGTAAGGTTGCGGCATTTGGCTCGTAACGGAGAATCTGGCTTTTCCAATCGTCGAGAGGTTGGGAGCGTATGTATTCATCATCGGCGAGTCGAACACTCCAGAATAGACTCAACAATTCTGGAGCGTTCGGTGCATGACGTCCGGTTGGCAAAAACCCTGTGAGAATCCGAGTGCCATGTACGATTTGGTGAAGTTGATTCGAGGCAAAGGCTCCGCGATTTTCCCCGATGAACCAATGGGCACCCCATGGGTAGGAATGATCAACAGCGGTGGCAGATACGAATTTGCGCAGAGAGGAACGTGCGCCATCGGCGATGATCAGCAGGTCAAACGTGCCAAAGTGCTCTCCTGTGTCAGTTGTCAATGTCCAGTAATTTTTCTCTTGTTGCGCATCGATGATGTTCTTTTGCCAATGCATCTGCACACCGTCACAACGCATGGTTTCTAACAAAATATCAAGCAATGCGGGACGGTGTAAACCGAGTCCAAAATGATTTTTCCGCCAATCAGCATAATCGAGCCGCATGAGCGTTTGCTGTTTCTCCCAGACATGCAAGGTATCGATGCGCGAGCCGAGTGATAGGACGTCATCGAGTAAATTCATATTCTTCAGGACACTCATGCCACTGGGTTGCAGCATAAACCCCGCACCTACGGGTAGGCTTGAGGGTGCTTTGTCAAAGAGCTCTACGCGATGCCCCTGACGAGCGAGCAGGATGGCCGCAGCAGGGCCCGCCGTGCCGCATCCAATGATGCCGATTCTCATTTTCTGCTGCGAATTCATACAGGGACTTATTCATTTTTTTCCACATACGGCAAGTCCGTCTTGCGCAAGTGGCTTTGAACGGCGTGTTTGTAGTAAACAAATACCATGACTTGCTAAATATCGGCATTGCACTATTCTGCTTCCGAAATGTAATCATTATGATCATGAGAAAAATATTTTATGGATTTACGTTATTCTTCGTTGCCTTCGGAATGACCGTCGCATCTGCTGCGGAAAAGATCGAGTGGCTGACGAATTTCCAAGAAGCAAAAGCGAAGGCTGTCGCTGAGAAGAAAGACATATTTCTTGAGTTTACAGGCTCTGATTGGTGCCACTGGTGCATCGTGATGAAGAAAGAAATTCTCGATAAGGAAGAATTTGTTCTCGCCGCTAAAGATAAGTTTGTCTTCGTAGAAATCGATTTCCCGGAAAAGAAAAAACTCGCCCCTGAAATCCAAAAGCAAAATGACTTATTGGAAAAGGAATACCAAATTGATGGCTACCCGACCATTATTCACTGTGATGCGACGGGAAAGCCTTATGCGACAAGTGGCTATGATGAGGGTGATACCATCGAGAAATATCTCAAGCAGTTGGGGGAAATGACGGATGTGAAAAAGCAGCGAGATGAGGCTTTTTCATCCGTAGAAAAAGCCAAGTCGAACGAGGAGAAAGCCGAATTCATGTTGGCTGGCCTGATGGCTATGGATGATTTTATCGTGGAAACCTACTATTCTGCGGAACTTGAGAAACTTGCTTCATGGAATCAGCAACGGGCAAATGAGTATGTCAGTGCGAGAAAAGATGCCATTGCCAAAAGGATCGCCGATAAGTTCGCCGAGGAAGAAGAAGAGCGATTGCACAAATTGTCAGAGCCATTTTTGCAAAAAGTCGAGCCATTGATCCAAGCGAAAAAATTTGATGATGCTGTCGCCGAATGGAAAACCTTTAACGAAGCATCAAAAGAAATCCCCGACCAGATGAAGAAATTTTTCTTGTTAGACATTCAAATTAAGCAGGCGATCGCCAATAGCGATACGGAGACGATTCGTTCACTTTGCGATGCCTATGCGTCATCGTATCCCGATAGTTTTCTCGCCAAAAACCTTGAAGCTGTGAAGGCATCTTACATCAAAGATCTCCAAAAGAAGAACAGCAAATAGCCATCCGAAAGAATCAATAGCGAAAAGCGGTCGCGAGCAGGAATCGTGCGAAAACCTTTTGCCGAGGAGATTTTTTGATTGTCAGCAAATGTGACGAATTCTAGTTTTTACCATGAAAAAACCATCGATACTTTCGGCGTCCGAACAATTGGCTGAATATCTCAAAGAGCAAATTGACACCAAAAAATGGATTGATGTCATGCCTGGGGAGAGCTTGCTGATGTCTCAACTCCAGATCGGGCGCGAGACAGTGAGAGCAGCGATGTTACGATTGGAAAAAGAAGGGATACTAGAGCCTTCTGGTCGCGGCAAACGCCGAAAAATCATCAAAGTAATTAGTTCTAAACCCAGCAAAAAAATCCAAGTGAGACTTTTAGCCTATGAAAAAGAGGATCGTGGCAGGATGGATTGTGCAAGTCTTGTGGCGGACCTTTTAGCGGCAGGAATTGATGCTGATTTTACGGGGAAATCTCTCAAAGAACTTGGCATGGAGTTAAGTCGAGTCACGCGTTATGTGCGCCATAACCCAGCAGATGCATGGATTATATGCGCTGCGTCGCGGGATATCATCGAATGGTTTTCACAACAAGCAACGCCAGTCATCGCGATGTATGGTAGTCAGGCCGGTTTGCCGATCGCCGGTGCCTATCCGCAAATGCTACCAGGTCAGACGGCAGCCGTACGTCGTCTGATCGAGCTTGGCCACAAGCGCATTGTAATGTTGGCAAGGGAAGAGCGCCGCAAGCCCAAACCCGGACGACCAGAGCAATTTTTCCTTGATCAATTAGCAGCTGCGGGAATTAAAACGAGCGAATATAATTTGCCCGATTGGAACGAAACGCGGGAAGGATTAGCCCGATTACTAGATGGTCTCATTCGATTCAGCCCTCCTACAGCATACATTTTTCAGGAAGCACAACTCTATATTGCCGTTAAATCTTATCTATCCGATAAGGGTATTATCGCTCCTCGAGATGTTTCTCTTGTCGTGGCGGATGATGATCCATGCTTTGCTTGGTGTAGCCCTGTACCCTCACACATCGCTTGGGACTTCCGTCTTGTGGTGCGTTACATTGTCCAATGGGTGAAGAAAGTAGCAAATGGCAAAGTAGAAAGAAAACAAGCAGTGATCGGTTCGGAATTTATCGAGGGCGGCACCATCGGTGGCGTGAAAAAAGATGAATTGCTGCAATAGCGAGATTTCTTCGCTATCAAATTGCTGGCTGCACCCTTTAAATTACCAAAAATCAAGGTGATTGTTAGAATTTTCATTAGCACATGGTTCCTCCGTAAATGAAAAATCACTAGGTGAATTGAGGATTAGTTGTGAATGAAAAAAAATTCTCTTATGTGCTATCTGTGTGATAAAATGAATACAAGTCGCCGTAAAATGAAAAAAATATGACTCCAAAGAAATACTATCGCACGATCTCCATTGTTTCGATGTTGAGTGTGATCGCAGCTCAGCCCACCAAGCCTGCTTCATTGCCTGCTCAAAATATCGAGCCTACCATCGACCCCACCATCCTCCGTGACAAGGCCATGCAGGTCATGGAGACCCACTGCTTCTCCTGCCACGGCGAGAAAAAACAGAAGGGCGACATCCGGTTCGATGCTCTTGAAGCCATTGACCCCGTCGATCTCCAGAAACTCTTCGCGGAATCGAAAGAACAGGTGCATTTCGGCGACATGCCGCCCGAAGAGGCCAAGACCCAGCCCACCAAAGAAGAACGCGATATCCTCATCCAATGGCTCGATACCCAGATCAGCGGTGACGCCGCCAAAGCCCTCGCCGAAAAACTCAAACGCTTCGAGTACGGCAACTCGGTCGATCATTCCGAGCTTTTCTCTGGCAAACACGCCAAGCTCCCCGGTTCCACGCCCGACCGTCGCTGGCTAATCAGCGAATACATTTTCAACGAAAAGGTCAACCGTTTGCTTGATTACAACCCGACCCGGGCAATCTACGGCAAGGAAACCGCCGTTCGCGGCGATAGCGGCGTCCATTGGAGCCCGAAGACCGAGCATGGCAACAAATTCCGCCGCACCATCACCAACCCTTTCCTGCTGCCGAAGAAGGATGGCGTCCGCTATTCCGCCCATGAAGCGCTCACCACCGGCCACCTGCTTACAATGATCGGCAACGCCAAGATCATCGCCGGCCACATGTCCTCTGAATCAACCGTCAAGACACAATACCCGGCGATCTATTCGCTGATGAAGACCGAGATCGAGCACCGCAATCTGCTCCGCTCGCGCGAACAGTTCCTCAACACTTATTCCTTCATGGATCGTCTGATGAAAGACATCTACGGAAGCCAGCACGATGCGCTGCTGCCCGAAGTCAAGCGGGTCGATGCCAAATACCCGGAGCCCATGATGAAGGACGGCAAGCCGCATCGCGAGCCCAACCTCGGCCTGCTCGGCCGCATGGACAGGGCCGACCTAGAAGCGGTTTACCGGGGCATCAACGCCTACAAGAAAGAAGGCGTCGACTACGAAAAGGTCATCGAACAGAGCGAGCGGGAGTGGTTCGTGGAAGGGGTCGTCGAATCGCGGATTCACAACCGGGTTTCGATGATGAAGGCATTTGCCGTGGTATGGGACTTCGAGGGGATCGTCAAAAATGCGTCGAGCAGCCACTATTCACGTCCGAAATACTCGCCGATGGACGCGTCGGAGATGGCGGTGATCTTCGAAACAATCAGAAAGCACCGTAAAAAAGGCGACAACTATCGAACCATCATCGCCAAGTGCATGGCCGACTGGGAGGCAACGCTGAAGGCCCAGCGGGATGCGATGCCCAAGCCCGCCGAGGCCATCTATCACGAGATGGTAACGCAGCTCTTCAACAGGATTCACGAGAGAAATCCCGCACCGTCCGAACTCGAAGGCAACGTGTCGATCCTCAAGTCTTTCATGGGCAAACTCGGACGGCAGGACGCGATCGCCAAGTGGATCGAGTCGATGATTCTCAACACCGAGTTCGTTTACCGTTACGAATACGGCCAAGGCGATGCCGACGAGCATGGACGGCGGATGATTTCGCCACGCGACGCAAGCTACGCCTTGTCTTATGCGCTGACGGATTCAAGCCCGGACGCGGAACTCGCCAAGGCAGCTGCGGAAGGACGCCTGAACACCCGCGCGGACTACGAGCGCGAAGTCCGGCGGATGCTCAAGAAGCGCGACGTCTGGACCATCATTGATGAGGGAGTGCAAGCCGCCAATCTCAACGCCAGCGTCACCAACCTGCCGATCCGCAAGCTACGATTTTTCCGCGAATTCTTCGGTTACCCGAAGGCGATGGCCGTATTCAAGGACGACGTACGCTTCGGCGCGGGGCCCCACGAACCGGCGCTCAGCAGGCTGATCGATGAAGCCGACTTGCTGGTGGAAAACATTCTCGAGCAAGATCAGCAGGTCTTTGAGACGCTGTTAACGACGGATCGCTTCTACGTTTACCACAACGGGAGCAACGAGGCGATGAAGGCGGTCTCAGACCTTTTCAAGGAAAACTACGAATACTTCAAGGGGCTGGACTGGCGGAAGTGGACCCCGGATGACCTCGCGGCCCACGCCCCGTTCATGAAGAGTCGGGGACTGAAGGAATTGAAGGAGTATCGCCCCGGCAATGAGAAGAAGACCCTGGATCTCCTCAAGAAATTCATGACCACCGCCGAGCTGCAATTCGGTGCGGGCCAGGCCAACGCCACGCCATTCATGTTCGTTGGATACGGCTTCTGGGCCGGTGGAAACACGCTCGGCCGGACCAACCAACAGATGCGCGGCGAGCAGGTGACCTCCTACTGGAACATCGACTGGCGAACCTGGGACTACCCCTCTCAGCAGCCAGCGACGATCCCCAACCGCAAAGGCATCCTCACCCATCCCGCCTGGCTCATCGCCAACTCGCAGAACCTCGAAACCGATCCGATCCACCGCGGGAAGTGGGTGCGTGAAAAACTCCTCGCCGGCACCATCCCCGACGTCCCCATCACGGTCGATGCGGTCATCCCGCCCGACCATACAAAGTCGCTGCGCCATCGCATGGAAGACCGCACTGGTGCTGAAGCCTGCTGGCGCTGCCACCAAAAAATGGACCCCCTCGGCTTCCCTTTTGAGAACTACGACGACTTCGGTCGCTACCGCCTCCAACAATTTCTCGAACACCCCGACAACCTCATCAAAAAAGCCCCGGCCTACAACGCCCCTATCACCGAACTCACTTTCGGAGCACATCTCCCGATCTACAAATCACTCCCCGTCAATCCCAAGGGTGTCCTCGACGGCACTGGCGACCCTACCCTCGACGGCGAAGTCAAAGATGCCTTCGACCTCATCGACCGTCTCGCGAAATCACAAAAAGTCCGCCAATCCATCATCCGGCACGCCTTCCGCTTCTTCCTCGGCCGCAACGAAATGCTCTCCGACTCCCAGACCCTGATCAACGCCGAAAAAGCCTACGTAGATTCCAAAGGCAGCTTCGACGAAGTCATCGTCTCCCTCCTCACCT
>CAMAYN010000178.1 GCA_945862285.1 Akkermansia muciniphila
ATCCGATCAAGTTCTTCTTCGTATTGGGCATCGCTGTATTCGCGGATTTCGAATTTTTTCTTATCGGCATAGTTGCCGGGGTTGACACGGATTTTTTCGACCCATTTGGCGGCTTCGAGTGCGGCATCGGGTTTAAAATGAATATCGGCGACAAGCGGAACCTGGCAGCCTGTGGCACGGACTTCGCGGGCGATATTTTCTAGGTTAGCGGCATAGACTTTGGTCTGCGCGGTGATGCGGACGATTTCGCATCCGGCATCGGCGAGTTGGAGTATTTCTTTGACACAAGCGGGGGTATCGCGCGTGTCGGAGGTGATCATCGACTGGATGCGGATCGGGTTATTTCCGCCGATGCCGATGTGGGCGACTTTGACTTCGCGTGAGATGCGGCGGTTGTAGGCGAGTAGGTCTGGGCAGTAGCGAAGCACTGAGTCGAGGTTCATAGCGGGGAAGGAATACACGTATTTTCTGAGATGTGCAAGCAGACTAAAGGAAGGAATGAGACAAATACGGGCTCGAATGGCGTTATTTTTGATGATGATGGGAGTAAAGAGGATTTTGTTATGTGGCTGGTTGCTAGGAATACTGTGCGGCGCAGAGACGTTACCTGACGACAAGAGGATTGCAGAAAATGCAGCAGCAAAGGCGGGAGTGGGTGAAGAAAATCAACGCAACTATGTGCGAGTGGAAGAGGGGAAGGACGCGATTTTTTTACAGACTTCTGTGGTGAAGATGGAGAAAGATGGCGTAATTCTCGATTTACTGGGGGCGATCCATATTGCGGATGCCGCGTATTACAAGGAGTTGAACGAACGCTTTACGAAGTATGATCGATTGCTGTTTGAAATGGTGGGCGGTGAAGAGCTAGCGAAAATCAATGATGGCGGTGCACATGCGGTTGAGGACAAAGGCGGGCGCATCGAGAAGGAGAAAAAAGAGAAGGCAGAGTTAGCGGGCTTGAGGAATCTTTACGTGAAAGCAGCAAAGGTGTTAGATTTGCAGCTTCAAAACGAGGGGATTGATTACTTGGCGAAAAACTTTGTTCATGCGGATTTAACCTTGAAGGAATTTGAGAAAAAGCAGGAAGAGCGAAAGGAGTCATTGATTGGTTTTGCATTGAAATCGAGCTTTGCATCGATGTTTAAGCCGCGAGCCAATGAGCCGAATTCCTTGGTGTTAATGATGGCGATGTTGCGCGGTGATGCTGCGGCGATGAAGCGTGAAATGATTCATACCTTGGGCGAAGCCGATGACCAGATTGAGGGGCTATCCGGGAAGTCAGTGATTGTGGATGATCGCAATGAAAAATGCTTGCAGGTTCTGGAGAAAGAGCTGGCAGCGGGGCATAAGAAGATCGGAATCTTTTATGGATCTGCGCATTTTCCATCGATGGAAGTCGAGTTGGAAAACAAGGGATGGCGTCGCACTGGAGAAGAGTGGCTATCAGCATGGTCTGTGCCGAAGTTGAAAAAAGCCGCAACACCAAAGGAGCTCAAGCCGAAGCAGGAGCCGAAATAGTCGGGTAATTCCCTCGCTGATGCGTTGGTCGGATGATTAGGATCTGCGACGTTGGCGCATGTAGGGGAGAGCCTTGGCGATCTCGGCTTTGGTTTCTGTGCTGGGGCGGAATTTTACCATCGAACGAGCAGGGATGACTGTGGTTTCCGCTGGTTTTTTAGGGTTGCGCCCGATTCTTTCTTTTGATTCGACGAGAACAAATTGGCCGAAATTTCGCAAGGAAACATCGTCGCCGCTGCTGAGGCGTTCGACGATGATGTCGAGCATGGAGTCCATAACATCACCAACGACTTGCTGGGTGATATCGTGCTGTCCGAGTCGATTGGTGATGGCAACGACGAGGTCTCTTTTATTTAAGTTAGGCATCGTGGGGTGAGGTTGTATTGTAGTGACAGCACGAAAGTGCTGTTGCGAAGGAATTAGCGTCACAAAGCACGGTTTTTGTTAGAGAATTTTCCCTAAAACTTCATTGGTGGATTTGAAATGAAGTTTGGCGACTTTTTCCAGCGAGTCTTGGCCGTGAGTGTCGATGATCTTCTTTGCGGCAGTGATCACCGATGGCGAGGCGCCGAGAGGGAGCTTGATGCCGCTGGAGGTAGAGGTTTTGTCCATCCAGTCGATGAAGCGTTCACGAGCAAGAATTGATGCCGCAGCGACGGCGATATCGCTTTCTGCCTTGGTGCGTTGTTCGAGGGTGATGTTGATTTTTTTTGCGGCGAGAGCTTTGTTGAGGACAAATTCTTTGGCAAATTGATCGCTGAGTGCGTGGGTGCAGGTGGGTACGAGTTGGAGGAGAGTTTCGATCACGGACACGTGCCCCCAAGCGAGGAGTCGATTGAGGTTCCCGAATTCTTGATAGAGTTTATTGTAGCGTAGGGGCGGAAGGCAGATGACGTGGTGGTGGAGACCAGGGGTTTCGCGAATGATTTTCGCAAGGGCACGAATTCGTTCGGGAGAAGCAATACGCTTTGAGTCCATGATCCCTTCATTTTGGAGGGATTTTGCAATAGTGGAATCGGTGTAAGCCCCTGCGATGACGAGCGGGCCAAGGTAATCGCCTTTGCCACTTTCATCGATGCCAAAGTGTGGTTGAAACATTTTGGGATTGTGAATTTCCTCGTAGCCGAGACGAGCTTCGCCAAGAATTTCTGGTTCGAGATGAAACTCAATGAAGTCGCGTGTGTCTTTTCCTTGGAGCAAGACCTTAGGGCCTTTTGTATAGACGCTGACTTGAAGTTTGCCCTTTTTTGCGGCGTAGAGGGTGTATTCTTTTTCCACAAACTCAAAGTTGAGGCGGACGAGAAGATCCCGCAATTTTTTCGCTTGTAAGGTGGTAAGCGTGGCGGTGTGCGAAGTCATGCGCAATATCTATCCTTAGCGGGACAAGGAATACAGGGAAAAATGCATTGGCATTTTCTGATGTTCTGGGGAAAATATGGGCATGAGACGATTGGGGAAAAAAATGGCGATTGAGGACGAAGTGCAAGCATTTCGCGATGCGCTCGTGGGTTGGTTCGAGCGTGAGGCGGTTGACTATCCGTGGCGGCGGACGAGCGATCCGTATGCTGTTTTAGTTTCGGAAGTGATGTTACAGCAAACACGCGTGGCGGTGGTGTTTGGAAAGGGATATTACGAGCGTTTTTTACAGTCATTTCCGGATGTTCATACTTTAGCGAATGCTGATGAAGCGCATTTCTTACGCGCTTGGGAGGGCTTAGGGTATTACCGTCGTGCACGGCAACTGCAAGCAACGGCGAGGGCAGTCGTGGAACTCTGGAATGGAGAATTTCCTCGTGAGGAAAAGGATTTGCGCAGTCTTCCGGGGATCGGGCCGTACACTGCTGCGGCGTTGCGAAGTTTTGCCTTTGATGCGGCATCGCCGCTCGTGGATGGAAATGTGCAGAGGGTTTTTGCACGATTGTATAACGATGACAGACCGGTTGATCAAACAGAAGGGATTCGAGTGGCCTGGCAGCGAGCGGGAATGTTGCTCGATGAAAAACGTCCGCGATCCTACAATGCCGGCTTGATGGAGCTGGGACAAAAAATTTGCCGTGTGGGGCGTCCGGATTGCTTGCTGTGCCCTGTGTCGCGCTGGTGCACTGCGGTGGAACCGGGAATGTTGCCGGTGAAGGCGAAAAAAACGCAAATTACCGAACTAGAAGAGCGAGCGATTTTGGCGATTGACCATCATCAGCGTTGCCTGATGGCACCAGAATCCGGAGGCAGAAAGCAGGGCTTTTGGCGACTGCCTTTTCGGGAGGAAATGGATGGTGGTAACCAAAATGATGAGAATCTATTGTGGCAGGGAAATTACTCGATAACACGGTATAAAGTCCTACTGTCGATTTACGATGGTGCAGGGCAGCAGGCGAAAGATGGTGAATGTTGGATTCCCTTAGAAGAATTAGAGAACTTCCCCATTAGTGCACCATATCGTAAAGCTTTGCGTCAATTGCTATAAGGGCACAAAAAAAGCACCGCGAAAGGGTGCTTCATCAAAATGATCCGCAACATGACTGGTGCCAAAAATTGGCGACCCGTATGGGAGTCGAACCCATCTTGCCAGAATGAAAATCTGGAGTCCTAACCGATAGACGAACGGGTCATGTGCGGCGGGGGGAGGAATTTGTCAGAAATTTGCTTCAGCGCAAGAAAAATTTTCCAAGTATTTGATTTTTTTACCGAGCCAGACTCTGAATTGCAACATCTCGCGCGAAAATGTAGAATTGCTCTGCATGATAAAACCATAGAACACCGTAGGCTCTCAGGCTCATGAAATCTACAGCGACGCAAAGCAGCAAAGAAAGCAAAAGGACATTTGCTAGGTAAATTAAGACCAAAGAAAAAAAGGTATCATTATCGCGCAAATCAGGTTGATCGCGTGGGATCATCCAAATCGTCCAAATGATATGAAAAGTCCAAGTTAGCCCAACGAGAAGATAAAGAAGGTGCTCAGATTTTGGCGGTAAATCTATGAAATAACACAAGGGCCCGTAAATTCCTATGATCATAATCGACCAGAACGGGAAAAAATATGGCGAAAGAGAGATGAGCACATTATGTTTATCCGTGGCAATGTATCCGCCATCGGCACTGGCCTTGAATTCTGCGATTCGACCTAAATGACACATCGCAAAAAGCGCATGGGTTAATTCGTGCCCCAGAACGTAAAGATGGAGAAAGGCATTTTTTTTGATTCCCGTAAAAAACCAGGTGAGCATTAAAATGGCACCCGTGGCAAACAACCAAAATTCGGGACTATACCAAAAAAAGGAATCCTTTGAAACGGCAGAGAATGTATCAAATAGCGTCTGCGTCGAGATATAGCTCAGTGGGATCATTACTAACGCGAGCAGCCAGCGTACGCAGCGCTGCCATCCAGTGAGAACAAACTCGGTGTAGGGCGATGTCTCTGCCAGCGTTGCGTGAATGTGGCGTAGCGATGGCGCACAAATGAAATCATTCGCGACTCCGGCTGCGTGCCGATTGATTTTACGCATCTGCTCCAGAAATGAATCACGGCCACGTGTATGATTCTTCTTCCGGCTAGACTGGACTTTGCGCGGTTTACTAATCGTTCTACTTTTATTAGGGGATGCCATGAATCACGTCGCTAGAGACTTGATTATCAGGAAATCTAAAATAAGCAAGCAGATACCATTCATTGATTGCCGAATCTACGGCGTACTGGCAGTTTTAGCAGTTTTCCCCGTGTTTATTTAAAAAACACCCATGTGGGAGAGAACACCACAAGCCGCCCAGATGAATGTTCCAAAAACGGCGGTGACGAGTAAAATAGCGCAAATTTCAACTTGGCGGGCAGTCATGACGGGGAAACAAACACAAACATCCGCAAATGTGCAAGAGAAACTCTTCGAAATTTCTCAAAAAATCGATCTTTCACCGCAAAGAGATTTCCGCATTGAGTGGTTCTCTTCTTGACAGTGGGGAATCGCTTTTTCACATTTCGCGGCAGATTCAGCAGATGCCAAAGGTATTTTTTAAAACATACGGATGCCAAATGAACGAGCGTGATACCGAGCAAGTAGCACGCATGTTTACCGAAGGCGGATATACGCTCACTACCGATGAATCCGTAGCCGATGCCATCCTCGTAAATACATGTTCCGTGCGCGATCAAGCGGAACAAAAGGCAATAGGGAAAATGCGCAACATGGGCACACATCGGCGGACCAAACCGCACGTGGTTTATGGCTTCATGGGATGCATGGCGCAATCGCGTGGTGCCGAACTTTTTGCCTCCATTCCCCACCTTGACTTGGTCGTTGGGACGCAGAAATATCACAAGGTTTTTGACTACGTGGACGGCATTCTCAAGCAACGCATGGAGAGGCGTATGGATGATCCATCGCTCGCCATGTATGGAGAAAACGTCTGCGATGTAGAAGAAGAAGCTGGCTCGCAAAACACCATTCGCGATCACCTCACTAAGGAAAAACAAGTGAGTGCCTTCGTATCGATCATGCAGGGCTGCAATATGCGTTGTTCCTTTTGCATCGTGCCGGATACGCGAGGGCGTGAACGCAGTAGGCCGATTCCGCATATCGTGGAAGAGGTAAAACGCTTGGCAGATAAAGGTGTGCGGGAAGTGAATTTGTTAGGGCAAATCGTTAATCTCTACGGACGCACGGAATTTCCTCATGTAAATGGAAAGTCTCCTTTTGTGCAATTGTTAGAAGCGGTGCACCAAGTCGATGGCATTGAGCGGATTCGATTTATTTCACCCCATCCCATTGGGTATCGCGATGACCTTGTCGCCGCTTTTGCGGAGTTGCCGAAGTTGTGTTCCCACATTCATTTTCCCATGCAGAGTGGATCAGATCGCATTTTGAAATTGATGCGCCGACCGTACAAGCATGAAAAATTTATGGAAATTTGCCGAAAAATGAAGGCATCACGGCCTGATTTGGCGATTACCACGGATATCATTGTCGGATTCCCTACTGAGACAGAAGAAGATTTTCAGGCATCGATCGATACCGTAAAAGAGGTGGAATTTTCCAATGCGTTTGTTTTCCGCTACTCGAAACGTCGCAATACTCCAGCGGCAGAAATGGAGGGACAGCTTGATGAAAGTGTGAAAGAAGAACGCAATCAGCGCTTGCTCGCAGTGGTGAATGAAATTGCCATCGCGCAGAATCAATCCTGCGTTGGCACAGTGCAAAAAATCCTCTGCGAAGGATATTCGCGCTACAACGAAGCCCGCCTGTCAGGCCGGACATCACAAAACCGCATTGTTGTGTTCGAAGGTGATCTAGCGAAATATGGCGGACGCCTCATGGAGGTGAAGATCGATAGCCAATCTGGATTCACGCTCTACGGAGAGCCAGGGGTGATCATTTCTTAGAATCAAATGAGGGGAAAAAGCCTTGCCGAAGTTGATTCCAAGCGGGGAAATTTGCGGTAGTGTTTCCCGAATCGCGGTTTTTGTAGTGGATTTTATGAATGAGTGCCGAAGTGTCCGAAGATTGATTTTTTCATCGCATAAAAAATTCCAACAGGTGAGTCACCAACGGCGCGAAAAAGCAACACCACAGCAGATGCATGCCTTACGAGTTGAATCGGAAATGGGAGCGGCGTTTACCCAGGAAATCGCTGAACGATGGGCATGCGTCTGCCGATGCCAAAGGCTTTGGTGGTAAC
>CAMAYN010000179.1 GCA_945862285.1 Akkermansia muciniphila
ATCGTTTACCACACAGAATGCATCCACCGCCTTCGCCGTCGCTCGTGATCACGCACCTGATGCCACCTTCTTAATACCAGATCGGGCGTTTGTTACACGAGAGAGCCTTTAGAACCTCCTTCCTCACGCAACACCTCCATGCTCAAGCCCATCTACCTCGTCGCTTTCTCAGGCCATCGACCTTCGGATCAACCTGGTCGAACCAATGCCGACCTTATCGCCGCAGCCCCCCGCATCGAAGCGGCCCTCGCCAAACTAAAAGCCCAAGTGGAAGCCAACGGCGGCGAACTGCAATTCATCAGTTCCTTGGCCGCCGGAAGCGACATCATCGCCTGCCGCGCGGCACTTAGGCTCGGCATGCCTCTGCACATCTTCCTCTCGCTTCCCGAGGAAGAATTCTTCGAAGTCGGCTTCGCCGAAAAAGACCATCTCCCATGGAAAGACCCCGCCTTACAAATCCTCAGCGCCGTCCATCCCCACACCACGCTACGCCCCACCACACTACCTTCGCCTTCCGGAATCCTCCCTCTCACCCATACCGATGGCTCCCCGCTTGATCTCGCTCCCAGCCACCGCCATACCATACGCGTCCTTGATTCCGCTGGCACCACTACCGAACGTTACGCCCTCGCCAACGCAAAAATGCTCGAAGCCGCAGACGCCCTGCTTCTCGTCAATGTAACAGGCAGCAACAACACCTCCGCCGGCACCGCCCGCCTCAAACAACAAGCCGACGCCATCCATCTTCCCCACATCTGCATCGATCCCCTACACGATGTCTCCACCGAGCACCACCTTGCCGAACTCGCCGACACCGCCGCACCTTCTCGCGTGCTCATGGGAAAAATCGACCATCACCTAAGTCGTAAACTCTCCTCCTCCGCCGATCCCTTTGCCGAGCTTGTCAATTCCCTGCGCAAGCAAGCCAATGACAAGTCCAAGAAAACCCGCTTCGGCCTCGGCAGTGCCATCTCTCTCCACGCCACTGCGGGCTTCATCGCCGCCTTTGCCGCCGCCTGTTCCTACTACTTCAAAAAGGAGTCTCCTAACTTTTTGGCCTACTTCGCCCTCTTCGCCATCGTCGAACTGATCCTTGTTGCCACCGCTTTCACTCTGGAATGGCTTGGCCACCGCCGCCACGAGCGCGAGACCTGGCATCTCTGCCGCTTCGCCCGCGAGGTGCTGCGGGGCATCGAGGCCTCTTCACCATTTCTCGATCCGCTCTTCCCGGAAATCAGTCGCCATCGCCTCGAATGGGATCGCTTTGCCGTCACCGCCGCCCTGCTCCTGCGTCAGAAAACTGGCCCGCTCGCACCCACCGATCTTCTCGCCGCCCGCGATACCTATGTGAAAGACCGCGTCCTCAATCAACTCGCCAAATACAAGAACGATGCCCAAAAGGCCAAACTCCCCGCCCTCATCTTCAAAAAGGTCGCCCACTGGTCTGCCCATCTCGCCCTCCCCGTCGTCGCCTTTGCGGCACTCGTGAAGTCAGCGGAATTCATGGACAAGAATGACCCGTTCATCAAGCTTGACACGCACAGCATCTCCACCCCGCTGATCCTGCTATTCCTGCCCATCCTCCTGCCTCTGGCCGCCTCCCTCGGCACCTCCTTCATCTCCACCTTCGACTTCGCCCGCCGCGCCGCCCGCTACCCAGAAATGGTCCGCGCCCTAGAAAAAACCGCACACCTCCTCCCCACCTTCGACACCGTCCCCGCCATCAACGATACCATCCGCCGCACCGAGGAAATCCTCATCGATGAAATCATCGACTGGCACGCCTCCCAACTCTCCTCCACTGGCGACTGATTTCCCGAGACTCCCTCTTATCACTGCTCACTGATCACTAGCCACTTCTCACTCATCGTCATGGATCGCCCCGTCATCTTCCTCTCCGCCGTCAGCGCAGAATTCCGCGAGCTGCGCCAGCTCCTGCACGATTCCTTCAAGACCCACTTCCACGTCATCACCCAGGACGATACCCTGCACCAATTCCCCGGCGGCGATGTCCGCCAGCTTCTCAGTGACGCCATCGATGGCTCCCACGCCGTGCTCCACCTCGCCGGGGCCGGCTTCGGCAGCACCGCCGCCGCCCCCTTCCCGGAAATGCCCGGCTTCCTCTGCTCATGGACGCAGTATGAATATTACTACGCCCATTCCTTCGATGCCGATCCCGCCCGCAGGAAACAAATCTTCGCCATCGTCTGCGGCCCCACCCTCAGGAGCCCCACCTTCACCGAGAAGGACGATGCCACCCTCACCGCCGCCCAGAAGGCCTCGCTCCAGGAAGCCCACTGCCAGCGCATTTTCTCCGGGAAATTCGATGCCACCCCCCTCGCCAGCCTCCCGCGCACCGTCAATCACGGCCAGCCCATCAATGACAATGCCGCCGCCCTCCGCGCCGCCATTGATATTTGTGCCCAGCTCGCAACCCGCCAACCCGCCTTCCAGAGCGCCTGCGCCCTCGTGCAAGTCTCCCTGCAAGACCAGCTCCAGCCCCTGCTCGATGCCCAACTCCGCATCGAGAAAAAACAAAAACGCCTGCTCCTCCTCCAAGGGCAGAAGAAACAGAACATCGTTCAAAAAGAAATCGCCATCTCAGCAAAAAAACGCCAATGACTTCGTCCAGGAAGTCGCGGAATGGTCCGTGCTTTATGCGAAAGGGCTGATAGAAACCTAAACTCTCACCCACATTCACCTCATGCCCCCAAGTAACCAAAAACCACATATCTTCGTTAGCTACTCCCACCGCGACGCTGCGCTGAAGAAGGAGTTCGACACGAATCTTAATGTCATGCAACTGCAAGGCATCATCGACCACTGGACCGATGCGGAGATCCAGCCGGGGGATCGGTGGAACGAGGAAATCGCAGAAGCCATGGAAAAATCGCAGATCATCCTTTTCCTAGTCAGCAACAATTTTCTGGCTTCAAACTATATTCGCAACGTCGAGTCTCCAAAGGCGATGCGAATGATGGACGAAGGCAGGGCGGTGGTCGTGCCGATCCTGCTGCGCGACACGCCGGGCTGGAAACGTGAAGACTGGCACATCCTGCAGGCACTACCCCAGGAAAATAAACCGATCACACACAGAAGCTGGCTGGATACACAAGAAGCTTTTACTGCCGTAGAGAAGGGCCTGTGCGAGATGATTGATCTGCTTCCGGATAAGCTTAAAAAGCAAGCGGAACGATGGGGCAAAACGCACCGGAGCGAAGGAAAAGAAGAACCGATATGCACCATGGCGGCATCGAGCAATCCTGTGCTCACAGGCAAAACCCCGCCGAAAGCAAATCCAGAAAGTCGGTCGCTAATCGGGTCGGTGATCGCTGTCTGCGCTGTAGGTATTGCCGTCGCCGGGGCACTTCTCTTCAAACGAGCCGGCGAGGACGATTCCTCGCCCACGTCTAAACTCTCGGTCTTTGTTCCCAAAATTTATCCTGCGACGGAACCTTTCGAAAACAGCCTAGGTATGAGGTTCGTTACGCTTCCCGGCACAGACGTTCTTTGCTCCATCTGGGAACTCAGGCTCGGGGATTTTAAGACCTTCAACAAAGCCGACGATCATGAGGTCACTGAAAAAATGAAGACATTTGAATGGATATCAGATTCAAATAAATACGATTGGGGCTATAACGGAAGAACTTGGAAAAACCCCGGCTTTGAACAATCAGATGACCACCCCGTGGTGGGGGTCACACTGAACGACGCAAAGAAATTCTGCGAATGGCTCACAAAGAAAGAGCGCGCCGAGAAGACACTACCTGCTGGATATGAATACAGACTAATTCGGGACGAAGAATGGAGTTTGGCGGTTGGCGATACCCTGTATCCATGGAATCCTTACACAACACCTCCGTCTCGGAGAGGAAACTACGGCGGGCTCCATTTTGCTTCCGACAAAACAATGTGGCCGGATAACACCGAGAACCATGCAAATACAACTCCGGTGGGATCGTTTGATGCCAATGGTTTAGGGATTTTTGATTTAGGAGGGAATGTCTTCGAACTTACGGAGACGTATTTCACCGAAAAATTCAATACCGCAGCTTACCTGAAAAGAAATAAATTAGAAGAAACGTATCCTAATGATGTAACCACGAGGGGCAGTGGATACAATGGTAACATTCCTGATTCCGCGCTTTCGATGCAACGATTCCCAGCGGCTACGAATCTGGCCTCTCCGCTGTTTGGATTCCGCATCGTTCTGGCACCAATAAATTCGGTCATAAAAAAAAGTGAGGAATGGACAACCATTACCTCGTTTGATATCGACGGAAAACCAGTAGCAGGGGGGAGTCTGGCTATTACAGGAAAGCCTGGTGGTTCAAGCGTGGGGTTTAACCTTTTTGCCGGGCGAGAGTTCAAGGATTTTGAAGCGGAAATGAGGTTTCGGGCAACGGATATTTCAAAGAAGGAACTCGATTTTGGAGTTGCCTTCGAGTTCCGCGAAGGGACGAACGCCCGTGACGGGTACCTGGTATTTGTCAACGGAGGGACTGGCACTTGGGGAAGAGGCTACTGGAATACCACGAAGTCGAAGGACGAATGGGAGTCCTATCCCTTCAATAAAATCGAAAAAGGTCGGGTGATGCTTGATGGTTCTCTCAACTCCATGCGTGTGGTCGTTCGTGGAAACAAATTCTGGCTATACAGCAATGATTGTCTGCTTGGGAGTAAAGAATTTGATTCCATACCAAATCCTGGTCCGTTGAAACTGCTGACTCAACTATCAGCAGCAGAGCCAACTGAAAAAGTCACAATCGAGTTTGATAGTGTCAAGGTCCGAGACCTTCACTGATCGCAACCAGAGGATTTTACCGATGAAAGGTTGCGTGGCCCGAGCGGGGCCGGGTAGTAGTCAGAGTCGCCGTATGAGTGATGAAGCGGGGTAATGCCCGTGGAGCAAAGGGCGGCAGGAAATGGAACCAAGGGCGAACGTCACCTCGTTCAACAAGTGCAATCGATTGCGCGCAAGGGCTAGAACCGCACGGCGGTAAGCCTCGGAGAGACGAAACCGAAACTAGGTGTATCGGAATCCACGTTGTCTATGTGGCGCACCTGGCGTTGTGTACAGAACGACGTGCCGATATCCGATGGAGAGATCCGCAAGGATTGAATCGGCAAAACCATGACTGTGGAGCCGGAAGCGGGAGATCCGCACGTCCGGTTCGGACGGAGGGGCGGCGCACACCAATGCGCCGTTCCTAACTCTATCCCCCACAGATCGCCCCCGTGCTGACGAATTAGATGATGGCCACGCCCACGATCTCACCCGCGATGATGAGCCTGATGCAGACCTTGGCGAAAGATGACAGCCCCGACATGAGCGCCCCCCGCGCCGCCTTGCCCAAACGCCTAGAGGAATTGGCGCCGAAGGAGTGGCTTGAAGTTCTTAGAGAAAGCACCGACGCCCAGTGATCGGGTTCAAATGTAATACTTGAAATTCGGGTGCTTCACTTTCGCTCCTTGGTTGGCTATGAGGATTTCTCCGACAGCGTCGGAAAACTTCACGGTGACGGGCTGGTCTTCACCGAGTTTGCAGGCGTTGTAGTTGAGTTTGGTGAGGGCGAAGATGTCACGGGCGACGGTTGCGAGGTCGGCATCGCCGTGCTGGATCTCGATGACGAGTGGGATGGGGACATCGGGACCGTTGTAGGTTTTGAGGCGGGGCTTGAAGCCGGAAGCCCAAAGGAAACCGCGTCGCAGGGTGACAGGCCAGAACGTGCCACGCAACACCGGGCGTGTGCCGGGTCGATAGAGTCTCATGCCGAAGCGTTCCTCAGCCACACGCACAGCGACGAGTTTGACGCCTTCCGGGCAAGCGGCTTGGTAGCCTGCGAGTTCTTCGGCATCTAGGCTGGAGCGGCAGTGCAGGAAGACTTCAGCCAAAGGCTTGCCGTGTTGCTCCTTGTAGGTATCGAGCACTCCCTTGAGTAAGCGCCGGGCATCCTCCTGCGGAAGGTGGTATTGCTTGGTAACGGCGGAATACCACGGGCCGAACTCACCGACGAAGACAACGCCGTCGCCATCATCAAGGAACATCTGGGCAGCACAGCAGGCGTTTTTCTTTTTCTCATCAGCATCTTTGAAGGCGATGCCGACATAGCAGACACCTTCCCGGGCAGTTGCGAGTTTCCAGGGCTTGAAGCCTGCTTTGTAGTAGAGCGCGGTGGCGAGATTCCATGCACGGTCGGATAGCGGTGTGAGTCCGCGTTCCTTGGTGGATAGCCGCTCGCCGAGTCGCAGGGTGGATTCGAGGACGATCTGAACGGGAACTCCGAGTTCCATGACGCGGGCTTTGAGCTGACGACGGAAGTCGAGCGAGAACTCATACTGCTGCGGCTCGAAGAAGGCATCGGATGTGCTCGCAAAGAGGTCGTCCATGGAGCGACGCATTTTTACCTCGCGCGACTTCGGCGCTCTCGTGCCAGTGCCAAAGACCTTGGATTTGATGCGGCAGTTTTGCTTCACCTCATCAGGCACGATGCAGATGAAGCACTGGAACGGATCATCGCGACGTTTCGCGGCGGCAAGTTGATCCATGTAGAGGCCGACGGCTTTATAGACCCGCTCGTGGCCTTCCCCGAGCCAGACCGCATCGTGAAGTGACGCAGGGTCGATTTCCTCTTGGCAGGCCGGGATGCCGTCCCATGCGACCTGAAATGCTTCCTCGAATCCTGGGAAATGCGGCCAGAGCGTGGGATCGAGATCGCCCTCGGAAAGGATGGGCTGGCGGAGGCGTTGCGAGAACGCATCAAAGGCAGCAAGCCCGCTGGGTGTGCCAAAAACGCCGTAGGTGATCTGGCGCGGGCGATCCACGCCACGGCTATCGAAAGGGCCGAAGAGCGTGAGGCCATCGCATGGATGGGATGCTCGTTGTCCATTGGCGAACTGGAGCGGCGTTTCTTCAAAAATGATGACTTCATTCTTCATCAAGGTCGGTTGGGGTAAGGGTTTCGTCATCGATGAGTTCGCCGGCGTCCTCGGCATCGGAGGCTTCCGACGGCGGGAGCGCCTCTTTTTCGAAAAGGGCTTCATTCAATCGGTATGGGGCGCTGAGGCTGATTCCCTCAGGCGCGAGCGTAATTCCATCGGCAGCCGTCGCTTGAGTGCTGAGAAGCAATTGCTCGGCGGCGAGAAAGCGGTCACGCCACTCGGCA
>CAMAYN010000180.1 GCA_945862285.1 Akkermansia muciniphila
CATCTCGATCAACAATCTGGCATTTCCTATGGCGAATGGACCATGGTATTTCATAATTCCTCCGCCCTCCCGCGCGAAGCTCGATGCCAAATCCGTGTGCCAGCGGGCGGCAAAGTTTCCCGACTAACCTTGTGGATCAACGGCGAACCATGCGAAGCCGCCTTCGGGACCGTTTCACAAGTCAAGGCCGCTTACAAAGAAGTCGCCGTCGTCCAACGCCGCGATCCTGTGCTGGTCAATCTCGTTGGGCCAGACACTTACATGATGCAGTGCTTCCCCGTTCCCGTGCAGGGCGATATGAAAATCCGCATCGGTATCACCTCCAACATGGCAGACAATCGCAGCCAACTACCCTACATTTTGGAGAATAATTTCGGACTCGCAAAAAATCTATCACATGCCATTTGGCTGCAAAGCAAACACCCCTTTGACGTGATCGACCCAGCCCTCACCTCCCATCCCGATGGTGATGGCCAATCCCTTAACCTCGACTCCGCAGAAATGAATCTCTCCATTCGAGGCAAAGGGGAAAATGCCCGTGCCGATACGCTCTGGTGTCGCGATCCCTTCATCCAAAAATCGGAATCGAACCAAACACCAAGTCCATTCCTCATCGCCAAAAATACGACCTTGACCACAGAACCCATCAAAAAATGGATTGTCGTCGTCGATGGATCCACAGCCATGGACAAACACGCAACCATGATTTCTCGCTGCCTCGACGGCATTCCCGCCGACGTGATTTTTGCTGAAGATCAACCGCGAGACTTACAACCAGGACAGCTCACAGCTCAACGTTACCGCGGTGGATTTGATAACGAGCCAGCCCTGTACACCGCACTGCAACGTGCCAGAAATCAACCCGGCAGTGCCATCCTGTGGTTGCACGCGGCACAGTCCATAGAACTCACCAAAAAGGAACGTATCCTTCAAGTGCTCGAACGCGGCACCACCCGCATCCCCTTTTACGCCGCTACACTGAGTGTTGGCGCTAATCGACTCCTTGAAGCCATCGGTCGCAAAGGAGCCGTGCAAATCCTCCCTCTTCACGCCACCTACCATGAGGGTATGCGCAACTGGCTAAAGGAAAAAATGCAACCACACTCACAACAACAATGGACATTTTCCCACAGTAGCGAAGCGCCAACCACACCTGCGCTAGAAACAACCGACCAACTCGCCCGCTTCTGGGCCATGCAGCATGTTGAGAAAACCAACGATGCCGCACTCGCCGCTCGCTATCAACTCGTCACCCACGTTTCTGGCGCAGTAGTGTTAGAAAATGCCGCACAATACGCGCTGCATGGACTCACCCAAGTCAATGCCTCCACCGTATCCCAAATCCCCAACATCCCCGAGCCAACATCCATTATCTTATTCCTCAGCGGCACACTTTCCTTGCTACTAAGACGCAAGAGGTAAGGCTTGCTTTTGAATGATGTTCTGAGGCACTTGACCTAGGTCCATTTGCATTCGTTTCATGCCACGAATTCTTCTTGCTTCCCGTGGCATGTTTCGCTTCATTTCGCCCCCGTTCTTCGCAACATGGCACTCATTGTTCAAAAATATGGCGGCACATCCGTGGGATCTCTTGATCGCATCCGCAACGTCGCGTCTCGCCTAAAATCCACACGCGATGCCGGCAACCAAGTCGTAGCCGTGGTTTCTGCTATGTCTGGCGTTACTGATGGCTTACTAAAAATGGCCAATGAGTTATCGGAGGCACCCAGTGAACGCGAACTGGATGTACTCGTCTCCACCGGCGAACAACAGTCCATCGCCCTTGTGGCCATGGCGCTCCAGGACATAGGCGTAAATGGTGTCTCGGTCACAGGACGCCAAGCGGGTATCACCACCACTGGTTCTCACACTCGCGGTCGCATCGATGACATCGATCCCACCTACATGAACCAACTTCTTGCTGAGGATCAAACTCTCGTCGTCGCGGGTTTTCAAGGCATCACTCGACAAGGGGTGATTCATACCCTCGGGCGTGGCGGATCTGACCTTACCGCGATTGCCATTGCCGCTGCCATCAAAGCCGATGTCTGCCAAATTCTCACCGATGTCGATGGTGTTTATACCTGCGACCCACGGATCGTAAAAAACGCCCGCAAACTCCCCGAAATTTCCTACGATGAAATGCTTGAAATGGCCTCTTCCGGGTCAAAAGTCATGCAGTCTCGCTCTGTAGAATTTGCTAAAAAATATGGCGTGATTTTTGAAGTCCGCTCCAGCCTTAACAACAACCCAGGAACTCTCGTCCTAGAAGAACATCCCGCTATGGAAAACGTCGTCATCCGTGGAATCAGTATCGAACGCTCACAAGCCCGCGTCACAGTCAAGGGCATACCTGATGAGCCTGGCATGTCCGGAAAAATTCTCGGCGTCCTCGGCGATGCAGAGATCAACCTCGACATGATCATTTCGAACATCGCTAGTGATGGCTTCGCTCGTCACTCCTTCACCATGCACTCGAACGATCTCGGCAAAGCACAAGCCGCGCTGAAGCCATTGCTCCTCGAGCTAGGCGCAAACGCCAAGGTGGAAACAGAGGGTGGTATTGCCAAACTCAGCGCCGTAGGGATCGGTATGCGCTCTCATTCGGGAGTAGCGGCCACGATGTTTAAAGCACTCGGCAATGCGGGTATCAACATCGGTATGATTTCCACTTCCGAAATTAAAATCGCCGTAACCGTGGACGAACGCTTCATCGAAGACGCTGCACGCGCAGTACACGATGCCTTCGAACTCGATAAAGCACCCATCTAAAATGGCTCTCAGTTCATCATCAATGGTGAACTTATACGTGTGACAAATCCAATCCATCCACCTATCTTTTGCGTGTGGACGCTCATGATGTAGGACGACGCTTCGCATACGGCATAGAAATGCACCAAGCGGGAAATTTTCAGGAAGCTGAAAAAGCATATCGCGATGTACTATCTCATAACCCTCAACATATTGATGCGCTCAATAATATGAGTGTTCTAGCTTCCCACTTTGGCAAGCATGACATTGCGGAAAAACTTCTGCTCACCATTGTCAATCTTCAGCCAAATCATTCAGAAGCATACAACAATCTGGGTAATATTTTCCGCAACAGCCAACGCTACGACGAGGCAATCATCGCGTCTGAAAAAGCCTTGCAGTGCAACAGTAACAACGCAAGCACCTACTACAACTACGGTCTTAGCCTACAAATGCGACAAAGAAATGCAGATGCCATCCATGCCTATCGTAAAGCTATTTCCATGCAACCAGACATGCACGAAGCCTACTCGAGCTTGGGAAGCGCGCTCTTTGACTGCGGGTTGCACGAAGAAGCTCTAACATATTTTACGCAAGCATTAGAGATTCAACCTCATTTCTGCGAAGCGCATAATAACTATGGTCTTGCTCTAATGAAATCAGGCCGCTGGGAAGAATCGATTCTGGCTTTTGAAAAAGCCCTATTTTTAGAACCCAACGATGCGATTTGCCATTGTAACCTCGCCAGTGCCCAGAAGGATTTATTTCAGTTAAAGAATTCGATTCATCATTATCGAAAGGCCCTCGAATTGCTGCCTAACCAAGGAGAAATCCGGAGCAACTATCTTCTTGTCCTCAATTACGATCCCGATGCGACACCTGAGCAACTTTTTCAAGAATCCAAGGATTGGCAAAAATTCCATGGTGATCCCCTACGCCATCGAATCCCCTTACACTCGGCTCATCGCGACCTCACCAAACGCCTGCGCCTCGGCTTCATTTCTCCAGATCTGCGCCAACACTCCGTGGCCTACTTTCTTATGCCATTGATCGATCATATCGATCGCACGCAATTCGAAATCTATTTTTATTCGGATGTCCGCACCGCAGATGAATCTACGCAATATTTCGAGAAAAAAGCCGATGGTTGGAGAAACTCCTGTCCGGCAACCGATGCAGAAGTCGCTGAACTCGTCAGCCAAGATGCCATCGATATTTTATTCGATCTTACGGGTCATACCGCGTTTAATCGATTGCGCGTTTTTGCCCGTAAGCCAGCGCCCATCCAAATTTCTTGGCTTGGATACCCGAATACCACAGGTCTGGAAACCATCGATTACCGCTTCACAGACGAAATTTCCGATCCGCGTGGAACAACACAACAATATCATACTGAGCAGTTGGTATATATTCCCCAATGTGCCTGGTGTTTTCGGCCAGATGCCCACACCCCAGACATTGTCGAGTTACCAGCCCTGAAAAACAGCCACATCACATTTGGTTCATTTAACGCGATGCCAAAAATCAATGAACCACTTCTGGAAATTTGGGCTGAAATTTTACGGAAAACGCCTCATTCACGCATCTATCTAAAAAACAAGTCTCTCGGCTTTCCCCATCTGCAAGAACGGATCAGAGATCTATTCGAAAGATTCGGTGTTGCGGCTGATCGCGTGGAGATGTCTGACCAGTTACCAGACAGAAACAGCCATCTTGCAAGCTATGGTCGAGTCGATATTTCTCTGGATACCTTTCCCTATCACGGCACCACCACCACATGTGAGGCACTTTGGATGGGCGTACCAGTCGTAACAATGGCGGGGAAAACGCATGCCTCTCGCGTTGGGGTCAGCTTGTTGCATCAAATCGATAGAACAAATTGGGTGGCTAACAATCCGCAAGAATATGTTAGCATCGCCACGGACATCGCTTCCGATTTCGAGCTTCTTGCATACGAAAGAAAAAACTTACGCAATCTCATGAAAGCATCCCCGCTCATGGATGAAGCACTCTTCGCTCGCAACATGCAAAATAAAATCCGTGAACTCTGGCAAAAGGGCCCGCGGCAATAGTCACTCCTTTTCGTTTTTCATCCGTCACTCTTCGTTTATGCTAGTTAGTCCATTATCACCGCCCGTTAGCGCACAACTGCTATTGTCGTTTGACTTCGATGGCACATTGCACGATCCGGCATCTGTCCCTGCTATCGATCCGGATTTTTTCTGTCTCATTGAGGAACTAAGAAAAACGCACGGTGCTATTTGGGGCATTAATACGGGGCGCTCTATGCATCACTTCGCGCATGGACTCGTAGAGGGAAAGTTTCCTTTTGCCCCAGATTATGCGGTAGTCTGTGAACGGGAGATTTACGTTTCGAAGCCAGATGGTCATTTTGTAGCAGAAAAATCATGGAATCAACGTTGTGCAAGGGATATCGATGAAATCTTTGCGAAGGCAAAAAAAGTCATGCAGAAAATTCGCGAGCACATCGGTCATCACACGGGCGCTCATTGGATGGAAGAAGATGATGGATCGATTGGCATCATCGCTCGCACAACCGAAGAAATGGACTGGATCGTGACGGAGGTAAAAAAATTAACGATTAATCATCCGCTCCTCGGTTGGCAGCGGAGTACGATTTACCTCCGCTTCGGACATAAGGACTATCAAAAAGGTAGCGCCCTTGCTGAAGTGGCAAGGCTTCATCAACTGTCCTCAGAGCTAGTATTCGCGATTGGTGATAGTCATAACGATTTGGAAATGTTAGATCACAATGTCGCTCAAAAAATTGCCTGCCCTGCGAATGCCGTGAGCGATGTCATAGAGCACATTCGCCGCCAAAACGGCTATGTTTGCCGCAGAACACACAGCCAAGGAGTGATCGAAGCGCTAGAACACTTCTTTGCGTAACCAGACCTAAGCCGTGGAAAAAATGACAATAAAGATCGATACATTTCCTTTGAGTGCGTCGTAGCACTAAAACCGATCCAAGAGCTGTAAAGCGTTTATCACATCCTCAATACCATAACCGAAGTAGTAAAACCCAAACGATACTATCACAAATGAGATCACTCCAGTTATCCGCCATCACAGTTTTCAGCATGGTCGCGACAGCCACAGCCGATGTAACAATGGCAGCGATTTTTTCCGATCATGCCGTGCTACAACAAAAGGAAACCCTCCCCGTGTGGGGTTGGGCCGAACCAGGTGAGGAAGTCACCATCTCTATCGCCCAGCAAAGCCAGAAAGTAAAAGCCGCTACCGATGGCTCGTGGCGTGTCGATCTAACAAAAATGGATGCCGGCGGTCCTCATACACTCACAGCAACAGGCAAAAACACGCTTACGATCAGCGATATTCTCATCGGCGAAGTTTGGCTCGGTTCTGGCCAGTCGAACATGGCATTCAGCGTCGGCCAATCCAATCATGCCGCCCAAGAAATATCCTCCGCAAATTTCCCGCAAATCCGCATGTTTCATGAGCTGTCGAAAGGAAGCAAAACCCCACAACGCGACGCCAAGGGGAAGTGGGAAATTTGTTCTCCTTCAACCGTTGCAAAATTTTCTGCTACTCTCTATTTCTTCGGACGTGAAATTCATCAAGCCACCAAAATGCCTGTCGGATTAATCCACTCCTCCGTCGGCGGCACGGCCATCCAATTGTGGATCTCTCCCAGTGCACATGAAAAAATGCCACCCTCGCAACGCGAAGCCGTGATCCCGCCGCCGACACCGAATGCCTCTCCCCAGCCGAAGAAAAAAGGTCCCGCAAAGAAGGCCCCGTCACAAGATGGGTTTTTATTCAACGCCAAGATCGCCCCACTGGTTCCATACGCCATCAAAGGAGTCGTCTGGTACCAAGGAGAAGCTAACACACATCCTGGCTCGGGCTTTGCTTACCGCTATCAATTACCCGCTCTCATCAACGATTGGCGCCAACAATGGAAAAAAGAACTCCCCTTCATCTGGGTGCAACTTCCCCAATACAATCGCCCCGGAAACGGCTGGTGCCTCGTGCGCGAGGCGATGCTGCAATCTCTCAAAATCCCCAACACCGGCATGGCTATCACCGCGGATCTCGGCAATCCTACTGACATTCATCCAAAGGACAAACAACCCGTCGGACATCGGCTCGCACTCTGGGCACTGCATCACATGTACGGTAAAAAAGTCCCCGCAACCAGTGGACCACTTCCCGCAAAACACGAAATACGCAACACAAGCATCGTCGTAACCTTCACCCACGCTGAAGGATTACAAGCCAAAGGCGGTGGCGAACTCAAGGGCTTCCTCATGGCGGGCGAAGACAAGGTCTGGCATCCTGCACAAGCCAAAATTGAGGGACAAACCATAATCGCCACATGTCCCAATGTTGCGCGTCCCCTTGCCTTACGTTACAGTTGGGCCGC
>CAMAYN010000181.1 GCA_945862285.1 Akkermansia muciniphila
AAATCTGCCAAGGTTCTGCGGCAGACATTCGCGTAAGGGAAAGGGCGCAATATGTATCTCAATTCCCTTCTGTTTTTGCGGGCAGCATGGCATCGATTTCTGCCTGGCTGTGGCCGAGCTTTTGCAAGACTTGGGTTGCGTTTTTGATAACTGCACCGTAACTCGTTGCATAGGTTTTTGGTAGAAGTGCCATGCGTTCTTCAGGTGTCATTTCCTCAATCAGGACTTCATTAAATCGATCATAGTAATTACCGGTTCCATTTCCTCCTACTTTGACCATCCCTTCAAGGTGTTGACTGCGCTGACCTGGCAGTTGACCTATAAAATCTGCAATCTGTTCTGCATTTGTTTGCGAGCCAAGTGCGTCCCAAGCGCGAACATAGTCCACTTTGCCTTCAGATGGATCGCGAACGGCATCAATGAGAGCACGATTGGCAGCTTGTACGCCTAGGGCTTTTGACAACTGGGGAAACACATTTTTAATATCAGCAAACGGTGCCGTTTCGGGATTTTTGACAATCCAATCCCACGCTGCCGAGCAGTCTCGCTCTGACCAAGCATCCAAAAAATTGGCTGGGAAACTGCTGAAGTGCAAACTCGCATCAGCCTCCTTTGCTTGCGTGAGCATTTGCCCCATCGCGGCAAAATCAAAGCCGTCCTTAAAATTGATATAGTTACCGGAGGTCGAATGTGAACTCTTGGTAAATGCTTGTAAGATTTTCATCACCAGTGGCGCATCACATTCGCCCATTTTATCGTAAAACTCCCCTGGCATGCGCAATCCATCCTCTTCTCTGCTGCCGAACTGCTCGGCGATTGCCAATGCTCGATCCCAATCACGCCCCGCCTCAAAGAGCAATACGCCCGTGAGCATCATATTACGGTCAGCCTTTGGCTCGATGGCTGCGAGCCATGTGAGCACACCATTCGCATCTTGCTCATACCATTGCGCGATGAGCTGTTTTATCGCTTTTTGTTGCGTAGAATCTACGCCGGAGAATCCTGCGCGCTTTTGCCATTCCGCCAATAATGCCGGGATCTCGCTGATGGGGATGTCTTTCATCACTTCCTGTAGCAGCGTTCCATTTCCACTCGCCGCTTGAGTGATCTTGTCCAAGTAGCCTAGCACTCGCGCCGTGGATGGTGTGGAGGATTTTTTCGCCGTGCGGTTTTTGCTGCTGCGGCTGTCAGCGGAATCCGCTGCCGCAGGATTGGTTTGCTGTGGTAGCGGCATCCCCGACTTGATGGCCCATGCCAGCGCGAAGCTGACGGTAGCTACGAGGGTGAGTCGGATGGTTTCGTGCTTCATCATGCTAGGGTTTGGGGCGATTTCTCAAAAGAATGGAGCGACAGCGGAGTCTTTAATGTTTGATGCGATTAGGGAGTTGGCGGCACGGGGGCGGGCGGGGCATCGCCCTCTGGGTCTTCCTCATCGTCATCCTCGCTGTGACCATGGCCGGCATCGACGATGATGCGGGCATTTTTCCATGCTTGGGCAAAGCGTTGGCCGTCGGGGGTGCTGGCGAATTGGGGAATGAGGTCGTCCAGATCGCTGAGGTCTTCGAGCAGGGTAGCGGCATCTTTGGCCACTTCCTTGAGCAGGGTGCTGCGGTTGACGACTTGGCCGCGTGGCATGTTGAGCTTTGCTTCAAAGACGGTGATGGCGCTGGTGAGCGTGGCGATGTTAGCGGTGGTGATGCCACGATCGGCGGCACCGGGCTGAGTAACGGCGGCATCGGCAATGTCACGAATGGCGGTTGCCTGGGCGATGAGGTCGCGGTCGCGGAGGCTGACGATGTCGGTTCTGGTAAAATTCACCTTACCGCGGCGGTCGGCATCGCCGATTTTGCGGAAGTAGCTAGCGCAAGCGCGGGCAAGGGTGTAGGCGGCGGTAACTAGGGCGGATTCCGCGCTGGCTTTTTCATCGCCGCCGCCACCAGTGGTAGCTTTGGCTAGGGCGTGCGCGGCATTGATTTTCTGGTATTTCGCGGTGAGGTCAGCGAGATCGGTGGTGAAGGCGAGTGGCGGCTGGCCATCCCAGACGGGTTTGTGTTCTTTCCCATTAGCGACGGTGATGCAGGTGCCCACCATGTTAAGTTGGTTCTGTAAGCGTGATTTCATGGTGCCTATGGCTAACAAATCGCGCGGGGATTGTGAAGAAAATTATGCGATGGGTCAGGAAAATTTTCGAAGATTCGGGGTGACCAGAGCGTGAACCTAGAATCAGCCATCACGCCATGGAGGGATACAGATTCGCGCGGATTTTCTGTGAGTGCTGCTTATTTCACTACTCATCCGCAAGGTGAAGCTGGCTGCGGCTTCTAGCCCGTGATCGTCAGTTTACCTTCGCAGTGACTGGGCAATCCATGGACGGAAAGAGCTGAAAACCATGATGGATGAATGGTTTGCGGGATATTTTCTTGTTAGAATCGCTCTGTAAGGGGGCATTTTTTGTTTGTACTTGATCGTTGAGCGGATGTAATCATGGATTTTTTCCTTGTACTGGGTCTTTTTTTGGATGCACGAATGCATTTTTCGAATGCACAAGCCATTTTTTGAAGGTAAGGGTGCATTTTTTGGCTGTAAGTGGCTATTATTTCGATGAAATTGTCGATTTTCTCAAGGTAACGGATAATTTTTCTGAGGTAACTGTCGATTTTTTCAAGGTAACTGTCGATTTTTTCGATGTTACTTTTGATTTTTTCGAGGTAACTCGGAATGGCGAAGATGAAAGAAAAGCTTGGGCGGCAGGATTCGCCTATTGCGGAATGGTGTCTGCGGAATTTCTCGCAATTGAAGATGGCGGAGAGGGTGGGATTGCCGTGGGCTATGCCAAAGTGCGCTGCGCGATTTTTTTCATGTCGCTACAAGCGACGGCTGCGTTCAAACCCGGCCTTGTGGGCAG
The DNA here is from genome assembly GCA_945862285.1 of Akkermansia muciniphila. Classification (GTDB taxonomy): domain Bacteria; phylum Verrucomicrobiota; class Verrucomicrobiia; order Verrucomicrobiales; family Akkermansiaceae; genus UBA956. The sequence continues at coordinate 2,906 of CAMAYN010000181.1, forward strand.
AGTTCTCGTCCCCGCCCTAAAACGCCAACACCCCAACCCGGATCGACCGGGCTGGGGTGTTGGCGGAGAGGGTGGGATTCGAACCCACGGTAGGTTTCCCTACTTCAGTTTTCAAGACTGAGGTAGAAATGTTTTTTCTTTTCAACTATGTATTGCTTACAGTTTGCTTACATATTTTCTTGCTTATTGCCGCACCTTGGCGCATATTCCCGCGCATGGCGAAAAAGAGAAAAACACCCGAGTTCAGGAACTGCAAAGTCTCACAATCGACAAACCCCCGCGCCCCGTGGCGAGTTTTTTACACCGTAGAACGTGAAGGCAAGCCCACGCGAGTTTTCAAGAGCTTTGTTCAACAACAAGACGCTTACGCATTCGCAGAAAGCAAAGAAGTTGAAATCTCGAATCACGGCGTTCGCTACGGGGACATTCCGGCTGAAGTCCGAAGGGCGTTCGATTATTTTCGCGACCAATCCGCAGAGCTTCGCAAGATCGGCTGTCAAGTTCCAACATTTGAAAACCTCGTTTCAAAATGCCTTGCCGGCATCCGCACAGCTCACGAGGCGAAAGAGAAAAATCAAATCACCGTTGCCGAGGGCGTGGAACAGTTTCTTGCCTACAAGGCAAGCCGCGTGAAAGAACGGCAAATCATCAACCTCAAAACTCAGCTTAAACGTTTCGCGCAGGATTACGGCACCGACTCCATGAACTCGATCACCACGGCGCAAATCGAATCTTGGCTTGCTTCACTACGAAGCCGCAAGAACCCCGAAAAGAACGCCGAGCCCGCCTTGCTTGGCGCGCTGGCAAGAAACCACTACCGCGCAACTATACACGCCTTTTTCAAGCACGGGGCAACACCCGCCCGAGCGTGGAACGAAAGAAACCCCGTTGCCGACCTGGAACCCGAAAAAGTAGAAGCAGGCGAGCCGCAGGCATACAACCCCGAGATCGTGGCGAAACTTATGCAAGCCGCCCTCGATCACAAGCCCGAGCTTGTCCCCGTGATTGCGCTTGGCATGTTTGCAGGCTTGCGCGTGTCCGAAGCCATCATCATCGACCTTGACAAGCTACCTCGCAAGGCGGGGGAAGAATTTCGCGTCACAGGCAAGACAGGCGCACGAATGGCAACACTCACCGAAGCCGCCGCCGCTTGGCTAGCAGCGCAACCGAGGCGCAAGGGGAAGGCGTGGGAGAAATCTCCTCGAATGCTAGTAGATGCGATGCAAGAGCTTTTCAGAATCGCCGCCGTGGATGCTATCGACAACGGCGCAAGGCATAGTTACATCAGCTATCGCACCGCAGAAACAAGAGACGTTGCCCGAGTCGCTGACGAATGCGGGAACTCAGTTTCAACGATCAAAAACCACTACCGCCAACTTGTGACCAGCGAGCAAGCAGCAAGGTTTTTCGCCATCCGACCAGAGAGTGAGGCGAGCAGGCAGAAGAAAATCGTTTTTTTGAAAGGAGGAAAATCAGCATGAAAAACGCATTTCAAACAGCTTGTGAGAAGATGACCGATGCAGAGATTGCGGACTGGTACACGTTCGTTACGGATTCAACCAAGGGCGCAGCGGCGCGCCTATGGTGCATCGAATCCTCGTTGGCATTTCAGATCAAAACGCGAGGATTGCCGATTGCTCAGAACGCAAGCACCTTATCACTGGAACAGATGGTTTTGATCGGACGCTCGAATCAGGCCGCGCATGTCAACATCGTGAAAGGCCTGAAAAATGCCATGGTCAAGCTCGACAATGAGGACTACGCGCAAACCGTCCGCGCGCATTGTGAAGTGAATCAATTCTTTGGAGACAAGGCACAGCAAGCCGCCATTGAACTCGACGAAGGATTCTTTAGAAGGGCGCTGGAAGCAATCAGAGATCTAAAGCGCAAGCGTGGGAAAACGAAAGCCGAAGCAGGCGAATCGAAGATGATTTTGCACATTCAAGCCGCCCTAACAATTCTCCACAACGGCGATGCAAGGGGCGAAAATCCGCTCCGGAAAGTTACAAAAAAATGGCTCATGACAGAAATCGAAAATCGTCTAACAAGTCCATTTTCCGACACCGCATCATGGCAGGCATTTTTCAAACGCCCTGAAATCTCGCCTTTCGTTAGGCAAGATCGATCAGGCGGGAGGCCGAAAACATCAGGCAAAGGGCGATGAAAACAGCAGGGGGGTAAATACTCAGCCCCACCCCGTTTCTGGAACCGCGTCACGGTGCGCATCCTCGCGCCGTGACCGCAATCAAACAACACCAGACGCGCAGCGGTGCCGCAGAAGCACCGCATTTATTGAAGATTCAGGAAGCCGCCGCAGTTTTGGGCGTTGGCAAACGAACGATTCAGGAACTCACCGCCGCGCGAAAATTGGCGTTTATCAAATTCGGGCGAAATATCCGATTTGATCCCGCCGACCTTGCCGCATTCGCAGAAAAGAATCGCGTGCAAGCTATCGGATGGAAAGGAGGTGCCAAGTGAGCCGCAGAAGAAACCGTCATTTCAAGCAAAGGCAATCCGACAGAATCGACTATGAGATTCTACGTGAACAAGCTCGACTCGAACTCGAAAGCCATCGTTTGACTCATCAAAACAACGAAGGCATTTCTCGACTCGAAAACGAACTCGCCACACAAAGCACGGGCGCAATTTTCAACCCTAACGAAAACGGAAGGGGGGCGCATGAGTAATTCTAACGGAAAAAAATTTGCCACATCGGAGGAAATCAATGACCCCGAAACGCCTGCCCTTCCTCATGCCCTTGGACATGAGAAAAGCGTTCTTTCGACATTCCTCCGAGAGCCGCACCGCCTAGGGGACACGAAAGGACTCACTAGCGAAAGTTTTTATCTGAAAGCGCATAGGCTTCTTTTTGAAACAGTGATGCAGATTGCCGCCGAGGGTGATGAAATCGAGCTCGTTACCTTGGTGCAAAAGCTGATCGATCAAGGGCAACTCGATGCACTAGGAGGCGCGGCAGCGGTGACTGAAATTCGCAATTACAGCCCGACCCATCAGCTCTTTGACCAACACGTCCGAGAGCTACACCAGAAACACGCGGAACGATTGTTTGAACTTGCGTGGAGAGCAGCCGCCAACGGTGACGAGCAAGAACATTCTCGCTTGCTTGCCGAGCGGGACAAAGTGAGAGAACTCGCCGAAAGCCGAAACACCTTGCTTGAACGCATGGAGGCACTACGCTATGACCCCGACAAGCCGCCGCCGCAGGATGAAACCGTGATGACCTTGCAGGGCGTTCCCATCGCCGCCAAGGGCAATTTGACCACGATTCAAGCAAAGCAGAAAGCGGGAAAATCTGGACTTGTTTCCGCCATCATCGCCGCCGCCATTCGTAGCACTTTTTCAGCGCAGGGCGACTTGCTAGGACTCGAATGGACTTGTGAAGCGAAAGGCGCAATCCTACACCTCGACACTGAGCAGAGCCTTGCCGACCATCATGCAGGCATCGAACGTGCAAGAAAACGAGCTGGCATTTTTTCGATTGATCGACTGCATTCCTATCCAGTTGTTCAATTCTCCATCGACGAACGCTGGCAGGCACTACGGGCGAAAACGAAAGCCCTGGCATCCGCTGGCAAGATCGACGTGATTGTCCTCGACGGCATTGCCGACTTGATAGGAGACGTGAACAGCGGTGAGGAATCGCAAAACCTCGTTGCCAGCCTCATGAGACTTTCTCAGGAATACGCTTGCGCCGTCGTTGTCGTGATTCACGAAAACCCGAGCAGTGACCAAGGAAAAACGCGGGGACACCTTGGCAGTGAGCTTGCTCGAAAGTCATTCGCAAACATCCGCATCGACAAGGATGGGGAAACAAACATTTCAACCGTTTTCGGAACAGAAATGAGGAAAGGTGCAATTCCAAAAAATCACGGTCTTTGTTTCCAGTGGGACAGCGATGCAGGAATGCACGTGACCATCGGCACTCATTCCGAGATCGTAGGGCAAGCCACCGAGAACAAAAAAGCCGCCGAAGCGTTTGCAAAATGGCAGGAAATTTTCAGCCTTGCGACCGACGAAAACGGGACAAAATCGAAATGTCCCGTTTTGTCTCCGCAGGAAGCCGCAAAACTCATTCAGGACATGAACGGGACAAAAAATCCGCCATCAGTGGATGCTATCAAGAAGCAGATGCAACGAGCCGAAACCCTTGGAGTTCTAAGA
>CAMAYN010000182.1 GCA_945862285.1 Akkermansia muciniphila
CGAGCACAGTAAAACCATCCCTAGCAAAAAATCTTCTAGGTCAAGTCCCCGATCTAGTTTTCCGAAAAGATTCAATAAAACTGATGCGATTCCAAAAATGAACAAAATTCTTAAAAAGAAGCGAGTTGTTTTATAAATGGTATGCGCACGAATTTCATCACGCGTTTTGATCAGTGTATCTTCTGTATATTTTTGATTCATGCTTGGCTCTCCAATGTGAAGCTATTCATGCTAAGATCTACGTTATTGCCCCAACGTGATTCTGCATCATCCACAGGAATGTCTGGTGATTCCCGATTACGCGTCGATTTGCCGTGGGATTTTGCTCTGACATCATCTAACAATAAGAACATAATTTAACCAATTAAGGGTCCGAAAAATATACCCGTCAATATAATAGCTTCGGGTTTTGTTTTGGTTCGTGCACAGAATAGTAATGGAATCAAAAATACAAAATAAAATATTAGGAATATGCACGCCATGGTTTGATTGTATAAAGCGTGTTTTTTTTCGGGTCAACGATAAATCGTTAGTATGTTTAGATGCCTTACTCAATGAACCCTTATCATTTTTGGCCAAGTATTAATGCTGTAGAAAAGTGCACCATGCCGAGTCGTAAGATCGATCCCTCATACTAAAATCCGCTTTCCAACGTGGTGTGACGGGTTGATTTTTGGGGTGCATGTTGGCGTCTTTCGGGAGCTTATCGCCTTTTCTCGTATTGCATTTAATGCAAGAGGTTACAATATTTTCCCACGTTGTGACACCACCTTTTTTGCGTGGGATGACGTGATCGAGGTTTAATTCATTTTCGGGAAATTCTTTGTGGCAGTATTGGCAAATGTGCCCATCACGCAGAAAAACATTCCGCCGGGAAAAGGTAACTTGCTGTGCTGGAAATCGATCGTAATAACTGAGAACAACAATCCGCGGCACGCGGATGGCGATTTGAATCGAACGCAACATGTGCTCCTGCGGGTTGATTTTCGAGTATTCGAGCCATGATGAAAAATCGTGCGTCTCATATTTTTCCTCACCTTCGTCTTGCACGACTTTTGCATGACCCGTGGCTAGCAAATGTACAGCGCGACGCGCGGAACAGGTCTGAATCGCCTGCCAATTGCGGTTCAATACCAGAACTGATTTGTTAAGCAGTTGCTCCATGCAGCATGATGTTTTCCTATCGGCTAATTTACTCCGATTGCAAGTCAGAAATCGACGGGAATCAATTTTTCGTCGCAAGAATCGGATGTAAAATCGTTTATTTTCGGCTCGCGATCTCGCATTCTGCTGTATAGGCTGCGGAGCATTTATGGCGTGGCATTGTTCTCAGAAATTGATCCGTGACTTACGATTTGCGGCGATCGACTTTGAGTCTGCCGGGAAAATCCGTGGCCGGACTGACGTGCCCGTGCAAATCGGTATTGCCAGTTGGTCATGGGAAAAGGGCTGGCAGGAGGGATTTATGAGTTACCTGCATTGTCCGCATGAAGTGACGTGGCAGGCATCGCGCATTCATGGAATCACCACGAAGGACCTGATGGGAGCGCCGCGATTGATCAACCTGTGGCCAGAGGTGCGCTCGCGCTTGCAAGGTGCTGTGATCGTGGCACATGCGCACGGTACAGAGAAAAAATTCCTGCGCACATTCCCTGGTCACGGCTTTGCTCCATGGGTGGACACCTTGGTGTGGGCGCGGAGGATTTGGCCGAATTTGCCGAGCTACACATTGGAGTCGGTTTGCCAGCATGCACAGGTGATTGATGAAATCAATGCAATCTGCACTACATCGCGATGGCACGATGCTCTTTACGATGCAACGGCGAGCTTATGTCTTTTGCGGCATATGATTCTTTCACAGAATTTGCTCGATTCTCCCGTGGATGTGCTGTTGCAGGACGAATAATAGTCATACTACGAGGGCAAAGTGATGGTGAATTTTGTCTCCTGAAGCGGCATGGATGATACACAAATTTGTCCTCCATGGGCTTCCACGGCGCGTTTGACAATCGATAATCCAAGGCCCGTCCCTTTGATCGCTGAATTCGTATGGTTGATGTCCACGCGGTAGAATCGTTTGAAGATAAAGGGCAAATGTGCGGTAGGAATGCCAATGCCATTATCGGTCACAGAAATCATGATTTGTCCCTCTTTTACTTCAGCCGTGATTGCGACCTTTAATCCTACTTTGGGATTTTGCTTTAGAGCATTTTCCACAAGATTGAAAAGAATCTGCGTCCAGTAAAATCGATCTCCTTTAATGAGAAGTTGAGGGTCAATGCTGCTCGTATCGACCGATGCTTCTTGGGTGTGAATCATGTGTTCCAGACGCTCGATCACGTCGTGAACACAGGAAAGAATTTCAAATGGCTCACTCCGCAGCGAAGCGGCTTCTCCGGATTCCAAGCGTGAAATCATCAACATATCATCAATGATGCGGACGACACGATCTGTGTGCTTCTCCATGATTTGGAGGAATCGCTGCGCCTGTGCCACGTCGCGTATTCCGCCATCTTCGAGCAAATTTTCCAAATACCCTTGGATAATCGCTAGGGGAGTCCTGAGTTCATGGGAAGCGTTTGCGACAAAGTCTTTTCTCACCTGCTCGCTTTGATGCTCGGCTGTAAGATCGCGCAGCATGATGCGCAAGCGCGCCTCGGGGTGATCTTTTTTAGTCAAGGTGGCTAAGTCAATCAGCCAACAATTTTCCCCACGATTTTCCAACGATCCTAAGGGAGAAAGTTGTTGAGGTAAGACCAAGCGCCGGCGCACAGAGCTACCCATGCTGCGGCAGGCATCGATCAGTTCGATAAAGCGTGAATCGGGGAATAAATCTTGAGGAGAACGTCCAATCAGATCTCTTCCAGGAAACATTTTTTTTGCAGCGAGGTTGGCATAGCATATCAAAGTATCTTGATCGCATAGGAGAAATGCGTCTGTTAGACCATCGAGCAAAACATTGCATGTCGCGTCCGCTAGGCGGGAAATTTCAGATGGATCAGCTTGAGACATGGTCTATCAATTCTGCGTTATTCGGTAAGTGGTGTTGCACTTGAATAATTCAAATGAAAGCGATAGCCAATACCGCGTACTGTTTCAATTGCATCGGCATGACGCCCCATTTTTTTTCGTAGGCGCTTCATGTGTGTGTCTAAGGTTCGGCTTACTACTTCATCAGAAAACCCCCAAACATACCGTAAAATCTCATTTCGTGGCAGTGACTCATTGGCTCGCTCACACATAAACAACATCAATTTGAACTCAGTAGAAGTGAGTTCGATCTCATCATTCTCGAGATAAAATTTTAAAGCATTTTTGTTTAACCGAAAGCAACCCACCTCCAAGTCATTTTCTTGCGAAGATTTTTGAATACGCTTCAGAATAGACTGCACACGTAGGACGAGTTCTTTTGGAGAAAAGGGCTTGGTTACATAATCATCGGCACCTAAAGTTAAGCCTTGGATGCGATCTTCCGTCTGCGCCCGCGCTGTCAGCAGAATCACGGGAGTTGCAAGAGTTCGCGCGTCGCGCTTCAGACCTTTTAACACGCCAATTCCATTCAGAGTGGGTAACATTAAATCCAGGACGACTAGATCGGGGTTTTCTTTGTAGGCCATTTTTAACCCCACTTCCCCATCTGCCGCTTGTAAGACTCTCATTCCTGCACGCTGTAAATTGAAGGCAACGAGATCGGAAATATCCGATTCGTCCTCAATCACAAGCACTGTTCTGTGTGCAGGCATACTGAATCCATCAATGGGTTTATGACTATCGTTCATTCTTCTGGTTTTCGCGATCAATGTAAGGGTTTAGAGTTATGTCTCGCATACAGCCGAATATTATCCTACAGCACGACCCTGAAAATCAACAATGCTGTGTTGGTTGCCATTTCTGCTGTGCCGAATATCCATAGCACTGCACATAAAGACTGCATCCTCGCCAATATTCACCGCTAGATCTCCCACTCTTTCGATGGAGCGGATGATGAAAATAATATGCAGCAAGGACTCTGCTTGCCCGTTACTTGCTTCCAGTCGCGCACTGAAGTCTGCGATGATTTTTTTGTGTAGAGTATCTAATTCTTTGTCACGTGCTTTTAATCCCTCTCCAATCGCGGCATTCCCATCAGCAAAAGAAATCATCGAATCTCGCAGCAAATTATCTGCCATATTATAGAGCGTCTCGATCACAGTGACATCAGCGATGCTTGGCCCTTTAAAAATTTTCCGCGCTCGCTTGGCGATGTTAACTGCGTGATCAGAAACCCGTTCCAAGCATGTGGAAATTTTCATCGTTGCGATGACTTTACGTAAATCGGTAGGATTCGGATGATAGTTCGTCAAAATCTCCATGCCGATTCGATCAACGGTAATCTCAAGTTCATCCACTTCTGAATCATCCGCGATGACTTGCCGTGCCAGATCGATATCACGTTCCAACAACGCTTGAACAGCTTTTTGTAAATTCTGCCGTGTAAGACTCGCCATGCGCAAAATCTCATTCTTGAGCTTACGGATCGCTAGTTCAATTTCACGGTTCTCAGGGAGGTCGCTCATTTAATAGAGATTATAATTTAAATTAAAAAATTAGGAAAAATTGATTTGTGACAATTTCGTCACATCAACGCACGCCTTTTAAAATCCACCGTCTTGCGTTTCTGTAATCTTCGGCTTTTTCTTTAACCCTCTTTGCCACCACCATGCTGTCGCCCAGAGAATTCCAGGCAAGGCAAAACTCAATCCAACAGCAAATCCAGGCTCGCTTTTTCCACTTGCTCCCACCCATGCAAAAAGGAATGCCATCGGTAAATTCCCACATGTCATCGATAGCAAAAAAACACGCCACGGCATCCGCACCATTCCCGCAGAAACGGCCAGCGCCTCTGGTAAAATCGGTACCGCCCGCGATAATGCGATCACCCATCCACCGCCACGTGCAAACAATCGACTCCCCCGCACATAATCCGCATCCCCAAGAAACCGCCTCGCCCAGCGCTCAGGGCAAAGTGCCCCAACCCCATAGCCCATCATCCCAGCACTCGTCGCCCCAGCAAGTGCCACACATCCGCCCCACCACACCCCATGCAAATACCCCAACGCCGACATTACCACCGTCCCCGGCACCGGCAATACTAAATCCATCACCAACAAGGCAAACCCTACTACCGCCGACGATACCCCATACCCCTGCAATGCACCCTGCGCATGCCGCACATCCGCCCACGACTCCCAATCTCCTCCCCAGATCATCCAAATCCCCAAAACCCCTAGCGAAAAGCCCACAATCAATAACATCAAACGCATAACGCCGTCACCATAGCCACCACCGATAGAAAAATCCAGCCGTCCTACAGAAAATTCCCACATTCTCTTTGCACGTCACCGAAACACCATTTACCATTCCCAGCATGTCAGCCACGCCCTTTTTCTATCAAGACATTTACGCCACCGGAGCAGATCAGACAGAATACGAACTCATCTCCACCGACTTCGTCACCACTGCCGACTTCGATGGCCAGACCATTCTAAAAATCGCCCCCCAAGCCCTCAAACTCCTTGCCAACGAGGCATTCAAAGCCATCAACTTCTGTCTCCGTCCCGCCCACCTCGCGCAAGTCGCCGCCATCCTCGACGACCCCACTGCCACCGAAAATGACCGCATGGTCGCCCTCATGCTCCTCCGTAATGCTGAAATCTCCGCCCACGGCATCCTTCCCTTCTGCCAAGACACCGGCACTGCCACCATCATCGGCAAAAAAGGCCAAAACGTCTGGACGAATTGCAACGACGCCGAACTCCTCTCCGCCGGCGTCCACAAAACCTACACCGAAGAAAACCTCCGCTACTCCCAGACTTCCCCCCGCACCATGTATGAAGAAGTCAACACCCGCACCAACCTCCCCGCTCAGATCGACCTCTACGCCACTTCAGGTAACGAATACAAATTCCTCTTCGTCAGCAAAGGCGGCGGCTCCGCTAACAAAACCTTCCTCTACCAAGAAACCAAAGCCCTACTCAACCCCACCCGTCTCAAGGAATTCTGCCTCGAAAAAATGCGCTCCCTCGGCACCGCCGCCTGCCCGCCCTACCACCTCGTCTTCGTCATCGGCGGTACCAGCGCCGAAGCCTGCCTCAAAACCGTAAAACTCGCCTCCACCAAATACCTCGACTCCCTCCCCACCCACGGCAATGAACACGGGCAAGCCTTTCGCGACATCGAACTCGAAGCCGAACTCCTCGAAGTCGCCCGCAATGTCGGCATTGGCGCCCAATTCGGCGGCAAATACTTCGCCCTCGACGTCCGCGTCGTCCGCCTTCCCCGCCACGGAGCCTCATGTCCCGTTGGCATCGGCGTCTCCTGCTCTGCCGACCGACAAGCCAAAGCAAAAATCACCAAAGACGGCATCTTCCTCGAAAAACTCGAAAAAAATCCCGGCCGCTTCATCCCCGAAAGCTACCGAAACTGGAAATTCAAAGGCGTAGAGATCGACCTCGACCAAGGCATGGAATCCACCCTCGCCACCTTAACGAAATACCCCGTCACCACCCCCGTATCGCTCAGCGGCACCATCATCGTCGCCCGCGACATCGCCCACGCCAAGCTTAAAGAAATCCTCGAAAAAGACGGCGACCTCCCCGACTACTTCAAGCAATTCCCCGTCTATTACGCCGGCCCTGCCAAAACCCCCGTCGGCATGGCCAGCGGCTCATTCGGTCCCACCACCGCCGGTCGCATGGACTCCTACGTTGACCTCTTCCAAAGCCACGGCGGTAGCATGGTCATGCTCGCCAAGGGCAATCGATCCCAACAAGTCACCGATGCCTGCCACAAACACGGCGGCTTCTACCTCGGCAGCGCCGGCGGCCCCGCCGCACTACTCGCTCAAGAACATATCTTATCCCAAGAAGTCGTCGCTTTCCCCGAACTCGGCATGGAAGCCGTCTGGAAAATCACCGTCAAAAACTTCCCCGCCTTCATCCTTGTCGATAACAAAGGCAACGACTTCTTCCAAAAAATCAACCAATGCCCCGTAGGACATTAACCGTAGCGGAGGC
>CAMAYN010000183.1 GCA_945862285.1 Akkermansia muciniphila
ACCACAGGCAAGATGAAGATCTTTTTCTCATTTTTCCTTTCCTTAGTCTTGCTCCCATGGACGGCAACGGCCCAACTGAGCCGGGTGCCAAACACATCACTCAATTTTCCGACAACGATGCCCACGGAAGCTACGGGCTACACCTCGGAAAACGCCTTTGGCTCCCTGACATTTGATGCTCCCATCTGTATCCGCTATGCTCCCGGACAATCGACCCATCTGTTTGTCGTTCAGCGCAACAACGGAATCGAGCGGGTGAATCTGGCGAACAACACACGCACGACATTTCTCAATTTAGCTTCTCATTTGAGCACCACTCAAAACCCACAGCGTCGGTTGCAGACAGGTGGCGAGAACGGCATCCTTTCGATGGCATTTCATCCGAAATACAAGCAGAATGGATTTTTCTACCTATTCTACAGCCTGAACATCACCAATGCTTCCAATCAGAACGCGCAGCTCTATCAGCGCGTTTCAAGATTTCAGGCAAATGGTACAGCAGGCTCTTACGATCTTGCCACCACCGCCAATCCGGCATCCGAGCTGCCGATGATTACCCAGAGAGATGAAAACCACTGGCACAATGGCGGCGATATGCATTTCGGCAATGATGGATATCTCTACATATCCACAGGCGATGAAGGTCCTGGTGCTGACGTCAGTGACAATGGTCGCTTCATTGACAAGGATTTCTTCTCGATGATCCTGCGCATCGATGTGGATCAAAAAGCCGGATCCTTAGCACCCAATGCGCACACGAATACCCACGCCCTAACCGCTCCAGTGAATGTCTCATCTGCCGTACATCTTGGAACTTATGCCATTCCGCCAAACAACCCCTACATCGGAATTACCTCTTACCACGGTCGAAGTGTCATTTCGTCAAAAGTCCGCACGGAAGGGTGGGCTAGTGGTTTCCGCAATCCATGGCGCATGAGCATTGACTCAACCACTGGGCGTTTGTTTGTCGCCGATGTGGGACAGGGTCAGCGTGAGGAAGTGAACTTGATCACTGCTGGAAATAACTATGGATGGAGCTACAGGGAAGGCGACGTTGCTTACACCAATGGCCCCGGCGGAGCTACTCCTCCGCAAGGATTCAACCCGACAGCTCCCATCCATACCTATCAACGAGCACAAGGTAAAAGCGTGACAGGAGGTGTGATTTACCGTGGCGCGAGCCTCGCCGAATTCGCGGGGCGATACATTTTCGGCGACTACATTGATGGACGTGTTTCGGCACTAACGGAAAATACTTCGTCCGGAGCATGGACTTCCCAAGAGCTTTTTCAAGAAAGCGGTAACAACATCGCCGCTTTCGGAACGGATCCCCGCAACGGAGATGTGCTCTATTGCATGATCACCGATGGTGTCATCAAGCGTTTGGTTCGTGCCACAGGATCTGGCACACCATTACCAGCCCTACTTTCACAAACAGGAACTTTCTCTAACCTCACCAACCTTACGCCCAATGCTGGCATCGTTGGTTACAACATCAATCAGACCTTCTGGAGTGATCGCGCAGAAAAACGCCGCTGGTTCAGCATTCCCTCAGCCTCCGCTACCATGCAGTGGGCGCAGGATGCGAACTTCCATTTTCCTAACGGCCAAGTGTGGATCAAACACTTCGACATTGAAACAGAGCCTGGCAATCCAGCAACCAAACGAAAACTCGAAACGCGTTTTCTAGTAAAAAATTCTACGGGTGCATACGCTTTTACCTATCGTTGGCGAGCCGATCAATCCGATGCTGAACTGGTAGCAAACAACGGATTCACAGAGCAGCTTTCTGCAACGAAAACGTGGACATACCCATCGCGCGCCTCTTGCATGACCTGCCATACCCAAGCCGCAGGTTACGCCCTAAGTTTCAATACTCGTCAACTCAACCTCGATAACACTTTCTCCGGGCAAACACAGAATCAGTTGCAGGCCTTGTCTCAAGCCGGTTATTTCAGTAATTCATTGCCAACTATTTCGACGTTGCCTCGCTTTCCGAGCATCAATGAAACATCGGTGTCCCTCGAAGAACGAGTTCGCGCTTATCTAGCGATTAATTGTTCCAACTGCCATCAACCAGGCGGTGGAGGTGGGAGTGATGTTGATTTACGCGCGCACATAACAACTCAAAACACCGGCATGATCAATGGCGCTCTCAGCAATCAAAATGGCGATGCGGCAAATCGCTTCATCGCGCCAAATGATGCGAATCATTCCATGGCGCTGATTCGAATGCAAGGTGGTGACGGACTCACGCGAATGCCACCGCTGGGTAATCGCGAAACGGATACCGCTGGAGTCGCTCTCGTGCAGGCATGGATTGAAGGGATGTCAGTGCCCGATACTACTCCGCCAACCATCACCGCTCTCATCCCTGTGGATAACCAAGTCGGTATGGCTAGTGGAGCGAATCTTGTCATTACCTTCAGCGAACCCATCGCCATCGGCACTGGCAACATCACGATCAAAAATCTATCGGACTCAATCAATACCAACATCGCCGTAACAAGCACCCAAGTCACAGCCTCCGGCAATCTCATCACCATCAACCCCAGCGCTGACCTTTTGTCCGGCAAAAACTACGCCATCCGCATCGCCGCGACAGCGATTGACGACCTCGCCGGGAACAACTTCGCCGGCATCGCTAACGATACCACCTGGAACTTCTCCACCGCGCCCAGTCCACCGGCTGAAGTGGCTGGCCTCGCTTTGTGGCTTGATGCAGCGAAGATCACGGGCTTGAGCGACGGTGCCGCGCTCAATACCTGGAACGAAATGTCCGGCCTAACCAACCATGCGACAAGGAGCACCGGCGCACCCACCTATGAAACCAACGAATTCAACGGGCAACCGGTCGTGCGTTTTCCCGTGGGTAACGGAGCCAGCTTTACGTTTCCACGCATGACCAACATCCGCACGGTTTTCTGGGTAATGAAACAGACAAATCCCAGCGAAATGCGCTTCCTACTGGGTGATACCACCAATTTCCATTTTCATCGTGGCACCGGAACTCCCGCAACAATCTGGTCTTCAGTGCATGCTTCAGCCAATATCAGAAACGGCACGACAAGCTTGAACGGACTATCCGTGAATGGCACTACAACTCCTCTGCCTGATGGTTGGAATTTGCTCTCCGTCACCACCACGGATCTTGTCACCGCCAGCACCATTAGCAGAGATCGCACATTCAACCGAACCTGGGAGGGCGACATCGCCGAAATCCTCGTTTACAACCGAGCTTTAAGCGCCGTCGAGAGCGAACAGGTCGGAGGCTATCTGGCGGCAAAGTATGGCATGACCACCACCTATGGCGCGCCCGTGATTTCCACCTTGAGCCCCGCCGACAATGCGACCAGTGTGGCCGTCGGCGCAGACTTTGTGGCTACCTTCAGCGAACCCATCGCCAAGGGTATCGGTAACATCACGATCAGAAACCTTACGGATGGAACTGCGACAAACATCGCGGTTACCGATGCTCAAATGACGGTCACAGGAGCTACCCTAATGATCAATCCGACAGCAGACCTTCTGGCCGGAAAGAACTACGCCGTTCAAATCGCCACTACCGCCGTCAAGGATCTAGCCGACAGCAACTTCGTGGGCATCACCGACGAGACAACGTGGAACTTCACTACAATCACCCCCTACGCAAACTGGATTGGAGGCAACTTTGGCAGTGCCTTCACCGACAACGCCCCGACCCGTGATCCGGACGGCGACGGCATGACCAACCAGGAGGAGTTCGCCTTCGGCCTCAATCCCGTCAGCGCATCCTCCTGCAACCCGATCACGCAACAACTGGATAAGGCTAGCAATACTTTCAAATACACCCGAACCAAAAATTCAGGCTATACCTACAAGGTCTATTACAGCACGAATCTATCCAATTGGACTCCTGATCCATCCGCCATCCAGACTCCAGCCACTGCCGCGGGCAACGTTGAGACAGTCACGGTAACACTTGCCACCTCAGTTCCACAAGGTGGCAAACTTTTCGTAAGAGTGGAAGCAGCACCGTAAACATTCATGAACAGAGAAAAAGAAATGAAACGCAGAACGACTCAGAGGCATCACACAGATGACCGCAACGACTTCAATTTGATCTACGAGATTCCGGACCTTTGTCATTGCCGATTCGCGCATCAATTGTATCGTCAGCATCTTGATTTCGTATCGCACATTTAACCCACACAAAGCTATTGCCACTCTATGAAACTTTTATCCAATATACTGCTTACACTGTTCCTGTTTGCCCAGTCTCTCCATGCCGCTGGCGGAGCGGGCGATCCTACGGGTCACTACACCGAAGCCCCCATGTTCCAGTCCCGCCCAAATCCGGCGAGCGAGAGGTACTTCGGCGGCATCGGCACCACCGGCCTCAAACCACGCATCTATCCGGGTGTGGTTCTCAAGGTCGAGGAAATGGCACACGGCTCACCGTCCGAGGGCAAGTTTGCCAAGGGCGAGATCCTCACCGGAATCAATGGCACCGCGCTCAAGGGGCTGAACCCGTTTGTTGCGATGGGCAATGCTCTAACAAAAGCAGAAGCCACAGACGGGAAAATGACTTTCGATGTCACCTCTGCCGACGGCAAAACGCAGCGCAAGGAAACCGTTACGATTCCCGTGCTCGGCTCCTACAGCAAGACTTGGCCGCTCGATTGCCCGAAGTCGAAACGCATCATCGATGAGGCCGCAGCGTTTTATTCCGATCCGGCAAAGTTCAAGCAGGATGGCATTCCCGGCGCTCTCGTTTGCTTGTTCCTGCTTTCCACCGGCGATGACAAATATTTACCTGCCGTAAAAGCCTACTTCGATGCCTTTCCCAAAGACGTCAAAGCCATCGGCGACCACACTTGGAACAACGGCTACAACGGCATCGCTTGCGGAGAATACTACCTGCGCACGGGGGACAAATCCGTTTTGCCCATCATTCAATATTACTGCGACGATGCCAAGGCCCGCCAGGTATTCGATTGCGGATGGACGCATTGGGGCTATGGCGTGAGTCCCGGCTATGTGGCTGGCAGCTTGTTGCACGCTGCAGGGGCACAGTTGCTTACCACGCTGCTGCTGGGCAAGGAATGCGGCGTGAATGTCGATGAGAAAACCTTACTCAATGCGCTACGCCACTTCTACCGCTTCGCTGGCCACGGCGGTGTGCCCTACGGCGATCACCGCTCCGAAGGTGGCTTCGGCTCGAATGGCAAGGATGGTATGATCGCTGCCGCGATGATGATCGCCTCCGGCGCGGATGGTGATACGACGTGTTATCGGCAAGCCGCAAAATGCCTAGCCATGACAATGATCGAAAGCTACCCAGGTCTTGCCATGGGTCATGGCGATGAAGGACGTGGTGACGGCATCTGGACGAGTATCATCACTTCCCATTTGATAAAGGAAAAACCCAAACATTACCGCGAGGCCATGGATCGACTCACCTGGTGGCATGACCTCAGCCGCGAACCCGGTGGCAGCATCGGCATCGGAACGATGGAATGGGGCGATGGAAAAGTGGGCTCCTCAGGCCCTGGCATCGGACTCTCCTATACTGCTCCTCTGCAAAATTTACGCATCACCGGCGCGCCGCGCACGAAATTTTCGCAAAAATATACCCTACCGGAAAACATCTGGGGCAACAAAGCGGATCTGGCATTTTTCTCTATCGACCATAACCCGAAATACTTCGACTACGGCCCGGAAGAACCTGCCCATATCGCTTTTTTCGCCTTGGGTGATGCCTATACAGCACCTGTGAATGACCTCAACAGCCTTCCTCGGGAAATCCTGCTCAAGAACATACATCACCGGCGCTACATCGTCCGCACCCAGGCCGCCCTGGCACTGCGTAAGGTGGGCGCATTGAACGAGCTTGAGAAATTCCTCAGCGACCCCGACCCACGTTTGCGCCGCGCTGCGCTCGATGGCCTGATCGACTGGCGGTATTGGTTCGCGGCAGGAGATGAACCCATCTCCACTGAGCAGTTTACCCCCGGGATGTTAGATGCCATCACCAAAATGCTCTCCGATCCTAATGAATCATGGTATGTCAAAGCAGGTGCCATGATGGCTCTCAAGCAAGCCCCGGCCAAGGACATTCAAGAGCGCTTCAAGCTCATCCAGCCATGGATCAAACACTCTGACTGGTGGTTGCGCGAGTCCGCATTCTCTGCACTCTCTGGTCTTTCAAAAGATGATGCTCTCTACATCAAAATCCTTCCCACACTGCTAACGATGAAAACCAGCGAAAATCACACCATGCCGCGCGAATGGATGAAGTACCATTTCGAAGCGGTGCTGCGGGGCAAAAAAGCCGACAGCGAAATCGGCAAGCTCATCCTCAACGGATTGGGTAGATCCGTCACCGCCACCGAAATCAAAAGCGGCGTGCGTTCCAGTGAAGGTGCCTACAACGTCATGGAAGCGGTCAAGCTCTGCCTCCAGACCGATCCTACCCTCGCCACTCCGCTCGCCATGGCCGTGAAACCGCGTTTTGCCGATTTTAGCACTGACGATCTTATCAACCTCGTCGGTTCCCCCTCCGCCCATCCCGCCGGCACCCCCTTCGGTCTCTACACCGTCCTAGAAAAACTTGAACCAAAACAACGCGGCGATCTTCTGAAAGTACTCTCGCAAACCTATCGCCCCGAACTTCTCAAGCGACTGCGCGCGGGAAAAAGCGATAAGCCGGAACTGCTCAACTCCATCATCGATTTAACAAAGCTCGCCAACCCCAAAGCCGGTTGGAAACCCATCGGCAAGCAGCCCATTGCGGAACGCACTTGGAAGTTCAAATCCTTCGATGCCACCGAGGAAAAAGACCAGCTACCCACGCGTGAAAGAAGGCGTTTCCGTGACTTCACATTACCTTCCGATCTCACAAACTGGTTCAAGCCCGAATACGACGACAGCAAATGGACCGCAGGCCGTGCCCCCATCGGTATCGGCACTTTCAAATCCGGCAACGATTTTTTTGCTAACCAATC
>CAMAYN010000184.1 GCA_945862285.1 Akkermansia muciniphila
GACAGGCATAGTGATGTTCACATTGAATATGAACTTTTCCTCAGAAATCACCTGTTCCCATTTTTCTACCGTGCAATTCGCTGTGCCGAATCGCCAAAATCTAGTGCCTTGATACCGATTGCCATCAATGGATGCAAACGGATTGATCAGCTCGGCGGTATATTGTTGATTATGTGCCCATGAAGTAGAAGGCTTGAATATCAATTGGCTTGCGGTCTTCCACTGAAAACTACCCGCTACGGTTGGCGTGAGTTTGATGGGGATTTCTGTTAGGATTTTTCCGACTGCTGCTTTCTCAACGACGTCTTGATTAAATGTCCATGAAAGCTCTTCGCTGGGTTGTTGAATCACGGGATTGCGATTTTCAAGAAACGCGATACTACGCAGGGCGAGTTGATCTTCTTCTGCATTTTGGCTCGCAGGAGTTATTTGTGGAGCTGTAGAATTTTTAGCGTCGGGATAACGAATACCATCCGTATTTTTACTTGGCACATAAGGGACTTGTAAATTGCTATATTCCGTACGATTTGCTCCTGCTGCGCTGGTCTTTCTATCAATTTGGATCAGCTTCCAGACGCCAACGGAGTTTACCGCGAGAAAGGCAAGGGCGACGTAGAACCATTTTTTCGAGTTCTTAGACGTCGCAAAATTCGACAAAGCTGCCGGACGCACGGGATCTTCGGCGTAACTTTCAGGAGCATCCATATCGGCCAGCACGGCATGCACGGCTTCTTTAGTAATGTTACCTCCTTGGCGCTTGAGCGTCTCGTTGATATGATCTCTGAGTCCTTCCAGAACTTCGTTCTGAACTGCTTCCTCTTGGCCGGCAAGATTCGCCCGCACAGCGTTGAGGTGATTTTCTATAATTGCATTGATTTCGGGTGTTAGATTCATGGGGAATTGTCTTTTGGGGTGGTTGATTTGAGTTGGGAAATAGCGGAGTCGATTTTTTTGAGGTGATTGTTCATCTCGGCAAGCCTCACTTTGCCGATGGCGGTAAGAGAAAAGTAGCGGCGCGTAGGCCCTAATTCCGATGGCATATCACGGACTTTCAGGTATTTCTCCTGCCGCAAGCGTGCCAATATGGGATAAATCGTCGATTCTGTAACGGAAAATTCGGCAAAGTTCCCTAGTGCCGATATGATCTCATAGCCGTAGCTCTCTCCCTTGGAGAGTACGGTGAGGACGCAATATTCCAGCAGTCCTTTGCGCAATTGAGTGATCCACGCTTCAATCATACATTACATCGCATTACAGAGTAGTGCTACATCGCGATGCAGAGTAGTCTTTCAGAAATTCTGACACGGTCAATGAGTTTGTGAAAATTTTTTCTGAAAAATAAAAAATGTTTGCGATGCAGTCAGCATCAATGCCCTGCGTTCGGATTTTCCATGGAAAATATTTGACGGATCGCAATACTTCCCCTCATTGTCCCGCTCGTGAATGTGCGATATTTTTTGCTAGTAGGCTTTGTGCTCGGTGCTTGGCTACTGGGCTGCGTTGTCATGACGCGTCCTTTGGAGCAATCGCTCCAGCGGGCGGCTGCGGATTGCTTGAGTCAGTCAAAATTCCAACACGCTTTTGATCAGGTTACCGTGAGTTTTGCCGGACAAGAAGCGACACTTACTGGCAAAGTTCTGGATCAAGCATCGAAAGATTTAGCGGAAAAGGTTGTCTTGCAGGAGGTTCGCTTGAAAGATCAATACGAGTCCCATAACCCCGTGACTACGGTGCATAATCGGCTTGAAATTGATGATTCCACACTCCCTCGGCCATGGTTGATTGTGACATTTTTTGAAGGAAAAATTCGGGTTGATGGTGTGTTAGGCGATGCATCCCAAAAACTCGCATTGCTTGATACTCTGGCCGTGCAGGCACCCGCAGCATTGCGCAATGATCAATGTGTGATCGAGCCAAAAACACTGGCTTGTA
This sequence comes from Akkermansia muciniphila, assembly GCA_945862285.1. Classification (GTDB taxonomy): domain Bacteria; phylum Verrucomicrobiota; class Verrucomicrobiia; order Verrucomicrobiales; family Akkermansiaceae; genus UBA956. The sequence continues at coordinate 1,933 of CAMAYN010000184.1, forward strand.
AAAATTGGACAAGCACTTTAGCTGCATTGCCAAACTTCGTCCAACTCACCGCAGGGAAAACAGGGAACGCTGCTCGGTTGGTCGCCTGCACGTCTGGCGATGGCACATGGCAAACCTTTCCTCATGATGTAAGCAATGCAGAAGTGGTTGGGAGCTTATCAAATGCTAAAGTCGCAGAATCACTGGTGGAATTTTCCCTTAATGCACTTCGCACTGCGCCTGTCCCCAAAGAGCCCAATTCCCTACCACAGCCCAAATAACGAATTTTCCCATTTTACCCACATCGAACAATACAATTATGGAACAAGGAACCTGGTTTTTTATTTTGAAATTTCTCCCTTACGTGGCGTTTTGCTCAGTCATCGCGTTTCTGTTAGGGCTTTGGTTTGGTCGTCCTAAGGCAGCAACTGTTGCAACCCAGAATCCAGCGTCAAAGTCGAATGCCGATGAAGCCGGGCGCATCAAGAAGCTACAGGAAAAATTGCAACAAGCAGAAACGGAGGCCCGTGGATTGCGCCAAGAAATTTCCCAGATCAAATCCGCAACCATTTCGGTAAGTGATCATGATCTCGTGAAGGCAGAGGTGGAAACTCTTCATGGACAGCTAGAAATCGAGAAAAAACGGATCTCTTCCCTTGAGTCCGATCTCAGAAAAGCCCAGGACATTACTGTTTCGTTGAATACGCGATTGAATAACGAGGCAAAATCGCAATCGAGCCGAGTCATCGCATTAGAAAATGAATTGTCTAAAGCACGTGAAGCGCTGAATTCGGCAAATGGATCTTTCACGAACATTTCTGATGATGATTTACGTGTTGAGTTAGAGCGTGCGAAAGAAACGGCGACGAATGCCATTCGCCTCGTGGGAGAAGCCCGCAAACGGGAGACCGCTTTGCAACAAGAATTGGAAACGCTTAAAAATCAACGCGCGGAAAAAATCAGTGAAAAAGTCGGTCCTATCAAAGATGCTTCTTCTGCCAAATCTGCCGTAGATGTCGTTGCGATACCCTCCGCGGCACAACGTGCCATGGAGCAAGTCAAGCAACTCAATGAAAAGCGCGAAGCAGAACTGGCCACTAGCGCATCCGCGACGACGCTCGCCGCCATTGACGAATCCCCCAAGCCGCAGGAGGAAACAACGATTGTCGAAACTACTCCCATCGAGTCAGAAGCAGCAAGCACAGTGCAGGAAGTTTGATGGATCCGGTAAATTGGCAGCAGCGCTATCAAAACCACGATACCCCGTGGGACAAAGGTCGATGCCATCCTATGACGGCCAAGGCATGTCAATTTTTTCTTCCAGGTGACATTTTTGTGCCAGGATGTGGACGTGGTTGGGATGCCAGAGAGTTGCGGGACCAAAGCACAACGGCAAACGTCATCGGCTTGGATCTTTCCGCGAACGCCATTGCCGATGCGCGGAAAATTCATGGCCTCGACCGCTTGACTTGGTATGAAGATGATCTGTTTCGCAACGATGATGATGCGCGATTTGCTCAAGTAAGAAACATCTGGGAGCATACATGTCATTGTGCTCTTCCCCCGTCGATGAGGAGCGACTACGTAAAACGCATCGCTACAATCCTGCACAATGGCGGCATGCTGTGCGGCGTGTTTTTCACTCACATGGACGATCAAGAAAATGGCCCTCCATGGAATACTTCACTGGAGGAAATTCGTTCGCTTTACGAGCCTTGGTTTGACATCGTTTCCATGGAACGAGTCACAGAGAGTTTCGCGGGTCGCGAAGGCGAAGAAAGCTTCATTGTGATGCGTAGGCGCTGAGGCATCTATTTCAGTTACCTACACGTATGCGCCCGGCTAGCATTCATGCATGCTACTCCATTTGATATTCCAATAAGGGGCCTTCATTGTTTGTGATGTGGCTGAGGTGGGGGAGGAAGGATTGGATGGTGCGGAGGTTGGTGGCGAAGTGGTCGTCGGGCTTGAGAGTGAGCATTTTCCCTCCAGAATGCAGCGCCATGGGCAAAAGAAGTTGATCGGCGAGGAATCGCCCTACGCAGGCACCGCTGGCGTGGAAGTTGCTGGCACTTCTGCCGAGTCGATTGCCGAGTGCTTCGGAGGAAAGACCGATTTCTCCACAGGCATTAGTGATTTCTGTTAGGACACCGTAGCGACTGCGAATGAGGGCAAAAACGCCATGTCCAGGGCCTGTCTGTAGTTGGGTGATGGTGGCAGGGACGTCGGGGAGTTTTGCTTTGATCGAGTCGATGATACGCTGGGCGATGCTGTTTTCTAAGTTGCGGATGATGACTTCACAGGTGGTTTCTTCGTGGGCGGGACGGGTTGTGAGGTCGATGTAGCGAAGTTCACTGGGACGAATCTTGAGAGTGAGGCAGCCGCCGCCAGCGGGCATGAAGCCGTATTCGTTCAGGGTAGCATCGACATCAAGCCCGCGATGGCGAAGTGTTGCGAGGAAAACTTCATCAAAGAACTCGAAGGGCGGCGCCAGTGGATTGTGGGTGCCGCCTTCGATGGTGACGGTGCTTTCCGCATCGGCATGCCAGAGGGCTGGTAGAATGGTTTGCGCAAGCAGGATGGCACTGCCCGCACTGCCAATGGAGAATCGATATTCGCCAGCGGTGATACCCTGCGGGTCGAAGGTGAGTTCGGTGCTGCCGATGGCATCGCTGATGACTTTTGCATTACCAATCTGGCAAGCAGCGCGAACACAGGCGAGGTGCTGACGCATCAAGCCGGGACGCGGGCGCTTGCCGCGGATGTGCGAGATCCGAAAGGCTTTGCCAGTGATGAGGGATAGTGTTAGGGCGGTGCGGAGGATTTGTCCGCCACCGTCTTGACCGGAGAGTGTGAGCATATTTTTTTAGCAGTGAGCAGTGTGAAGAATGACTCAGGACACAGTGACACAGGACGCAGGACTTGAAGTTATGATTTTAGTCTTGTGTCTTGCGTCCTTGTGTCTTGTGTCATCGTCTCATTTTTCAGCTTTTCAGCATTAATTTTTTAGTCGTCTGCTTTATCGGCATCTTTGATGACGAAGCGGGCGCGGAGCTTGGCTACGGTGTGGGCGAGGCCGGCGAGTTCAACGCTGTTGCGGACTTCGTTGAAGTCTTTGTAGGCATCGGGGGCTTCGTCTTTCGGGTAGTTGCGGCAATTTGTTAGAATATCCATGGCATCGAAGTCGTGATCAACGGCTTTTTGATCGAGGGTTCTTATGGCATTTTTTCGTCCCATTTGTCGGCCTGCGCCGTGGTTGACGGAAAAGCAAGATTTTTCAGCTCCGGGGAGGGCAACCATGACGAGAGAGCCGTCGCGCGGATTGCCAGGGAGGAGGATGGGGTGTCCGGTATCGGCGAAAGGGGTGTCTTTTAAGGCATGGTGACCAGCGGGAAAGGCACGGGTGGCGCCTTTGCGATGAACCCATTGCGGGCGGTTATCGACGATTTCTTCGCGAGCGATGTTGTGGCTGATGAAATAAACAAGGTTGCCCTTCGATCCGGGGAGGACATCTTGGAATGCTTCGAGGACGAGGGCGTTGATGAGCATGTGGTTGACGGTGGCGAAGTTGGCACCCATGGCCATGTCATCAAGGTAGGCGTTTCCTTCCGGCGAGCCGAGGGGGGCATAGACGAGTTGTCGGTCGCCAGATGGGTATGGGAGATGCCATTTTTTGAAGAATTCTTCGAGGGCTTTGAATTGGCCGCTGGCGAGGTCGTGCCCTAGTCCGCGCGATCCGCAGTGGCTGAGGAAGGCGACGTGGTTGTTTTTCAGGCCAAAGACATCGGCGGCGTGGCGGGCTTCGTCAGTATTAGCGATTTCTACGATCTCAGCTTCGCCGAAGTGGTTGCCGCCGCCGTAGGATCCGAGCTGGGAAATTTTCCCTGGGAGTCGGTCGTGGTAGCCGCTGCGCTCCATGCGGGCGAGGCGTTCTTCGAGGGTGGAGACGTTGCCATCGTGGCCGAAGTGGGTGCTATCTTCGCAACGGCTAGCCCACTCGACGGGGATTCCGAGTTCGGAGAGGATTTCGGGTCTGGCACCGCGGGTGATTGCTTTCCGTCCAAGCTCAATGCTGACGCGGCGGGATTTCCCGGCGTGGCGTTGACCGCGACCAGCACCAGTGGGGGTGCGCTCGCAAATGGCTTCGATCAAAGCACGGCGGATGCGTTTATCGGCGATGGCGTCTTCGGGAACATCAAGCTGCAGCAGGGACATGGAGCATTTGATATCGACACCGACGGGCCCTGGGTAAATGTGGGTAGGAGAGACCATGACGCAGCCGACGGGGGCACCGTAGCCGGCATGGGCATCGGGGTTGAGAATGAGGTCAGTGACGCCGGGTGCTTCACGGGAGTTGAGGGCTTGGGCGATGCATGTTTCATCGAAGCCGACACGGATGGCATCAGTGCCAATGACGGTGATGGGCTTGGAGTCGCTGTTTTTGGTAGGGAGGATGCCGGTGGCTTCGCCTGTTTTATGGATGGTTTGGTTATGGATCATAAGGAAGATTTACGTTATATCTGATGAAGAATTCCGATGACAAAGTTTTTCATGACGCTTGTTTTCACTGCTCTACCAACTGAGCTACTGGCTTGTGACCAGGGCGGATTTGAACCGCCGACCAATGGAGTCATGAGGGCATTCATCGAAAAATGGGGCGCCGACAAGTGGTGGTGAAACATCTTATATGGTTCCAAAACATGTAGTTTCACCGGCATTCGGCATTGATTTTGTTAGGCGGTTGCTTTATCACGGCGCAGGGGCTGGGATTGAATGGTGTTGATCCAGTGCTGCGGCGTGTGGGCACCTTCGGCGAAGCGACCGATGAGCTTGAAAACCTCGTCACTAAACCCGCCGATGTTAAGAATGTCGGTGCGGTCTGGTGCTTGGGTGGTGGTATTAGGAGCGAGATCAACGCAGACAAGGCGAGCTTGGGGATTGCGCTGGCGGATTTTTTCCCACTCCTTCATCACGGGGGTAGCGCGGCGATTATGTGGGTGACACCATGATTCGTTATCGGAGG
>CAMAYN010000185.1 GCA_945862285.1 Akkermansia muciniphila
GCGCGTTTCTGGAAAGGCTTGGCACTAGCGGGTTGCGGGAGGTTCGCGCAGGCGGAGCAGGAATTGCAGGCGTATGCTACTTTGGAAAAAGCCCCGTATCATGATGAATGCCTGATCAGTTTGGCACGGGTTCAAGCGAATAAAGGGGATTTGCGCTCTTCACTGGTGAGCTTGAATTTGATTCCTACGGCGAGTCGATATGGGACGCGTTCTAAGATCGATCAATGCCATATTTACATGGCACTGGGGAAATATGAAGACGGGCGAAAGGTGTTACCGTCAAGAAAAGGATTATCAAAAATGGCGGACTTTGAAGTGGGGCTTCTTGATGCGCGTTTGTTGTTAGCTGAGGGGAAAGCGGCTCTGGCCTTAAAAGCCTTTTCATCGTTGCGTACTGTCATAGCCCAGCAAGAAACGGGCGATGCGGCAAAGTCTCGTGTTTTGTTTGATGGGCTGCATTTATGCATCATAGGTGAAGCACGCGCACGACATGCCGCCGGGAAGGCAACAGAGGCCACGGATAATTTGTTAGCCTTTGTGCAGAATTATCCTGATTCGCCCTTTTTACCTGAAGCCTTTGCCTATTTGGTGCAATGGTTGCCGCCCTATGTGAACGATACCGATGATCCTGTGCGATCGAGGGTCATCAGCCGGCTCGACCAATGGTCCGCCATCGTGATTCCGGCAGCGAATGCGATGATCGCCTATGAAGAAAATTCGGTATTAGGTATGAGCTACACCAAGGTGAGCGGCATCCAATTTGAGAATTTACATGCGCATGCCTTGCACGCGCGGATTGCCATTCAGAGTCAAGAAGGAGAGTCGGCAGTGGGCACGATGAGGAGTTTGTTAGTGGCGATGCAGGCCATACATCCGAATCATCCGCTTACTTTTGAAGCTTGGTTGTTGTGGGCAAAAAATGCACTTTCCCGATCCGATCAGGCCGAGGCATTGCGCATTCTGGAATACCTCGTGGCACTCTCTTCAGGTGTTACGCAAGTCAACGCCAACCTTATCTTAGCGAGGGAGTTTTTCCTCAAGGGAGAATTTGGTGCTGCGAATGAGTGTTTCACCAATGCCGCGAATCAGTTGCGCGGTGAATCGCAGCGCTCGTCATTATTCAATGCAGCCATCGCAACGATGAACCAAAATCAGATGGTTGGTTTTGATGCCATTTTTCATGCTGCCGATTCAAAACTGAAGGTGGAATTAAAGCTGGAACAGGCTCTTTTCGCCGTGTCGCAATTTCCTGATGTTGCTTTAGCCAAGCTGGACGAATTTTTAGTAGAGCATGCCACGCATAAGCGATCCGATGAGGCGCGCATTGCCCTAGCTCAATGTGCCATGCGCTCCACCCCCGCCAATATCACCCTTGCGAAGTCCGTGTTAGAAAGTGTAGCCGATGCCGCGCTCCATGGCGAAGCGCTGGCGATTTCCTGGTGTCAGATCTTTTATGCGCAAAAAGATTTTAGTGAGGTAGCCAGTCGGAGCCGTGCCTTTTTAGCAAATTTCCCAGAATCAACCTCGTATGGCACGATGAAATTGCAACTGGGTGTGGCGCTGTATCAAACAGGTGATTATGGCGATGCCAGAGTGGTATTGCAGGAGTTAGCAGCGGAGAATGAAAACATGAAAGAACCCGCAATCTTGTATGCGGCTCGCGCAGCGGCACGGAGTGGCACGCCGCAGTCCATCCTCGAAGCGGGTAGGCTTTTCGATTCGATTGCAGCCTCAAGTTCGCTGCTCGCCGATGCTGCCGTAGTGGAGAAAGCTCGGGTATTTCTCGATTCAAAAACCATGGAACATGTCATCATCGCGGAAAAAAATCTTTCGGATCTGTTATCGAAGGTAAAGGATGATTCGCCGATTTACTCCAGTGCTTCATTATTAAAAGTAGAAGCCCTCTATGCCTTAGGCGTGAAAGATACGACAAATTACTCGACAGGTTTGCTACTTCAGCAGCGATTATTGGAACTTCCCAGTGTTGCACCAGAGGAGCGACGCCGGATTTTATACTATCGAGGGCTAAGTTTTGAGCAGCTTGGTGCGAGCCAAGATGCTCTGAATGCGTATTATGAAGTGATCGAATCGGCGACGATGAATCAGCCGATTTCATGGGAATATGTGGATCGATGTGGCTTTAATGCGCTGGCGATCTTAGAAAAAAACGAAGCATGGGAATCTGCCATAGCGTTTGCAAAAAAGATCGCGGCGCTGCGTAGTCCGCGCGCACAAGAAGCACTAGAACGGGCGCGTAGAATTTCCTTGGAACATTTTATCTTTGATCAATGAATGCTTTCTCGTGTTGATCAGCTCAACCTTCGCCAATCGAACTAGATGGAAAACGAACCTCAAAGGAGTAAAAGCGCGATCGCAATCGACGCACCAAGCCGTGAGCAAATTGCTGCGGCGAAAAAAATGCGTCGAAATATGACACTGCCAACGCACGAGCCGTTGAGTCGAGAGTCGAAGCTACAAGTCCGCAGTTATGCTGAAGGAGTGATTCTACTTTTGATGGGAGCCGCCGTAGCATGGTTTTTGTGGGACTTACAGCAGATCGCATGGATACTCGCGGCCATTTTAGGTGTAGCAGGGTTTGTAATCATGGCCCGCTCACACGGCAAATAATCTTGGGCCGGATCCTACGAGCTTTCACCTAACGGTTTTTCTTCTTGGGTTTTTCCACCGGAGTGATGGACTGGGATGATGCGTGTTTCTCCTGCTTACGCTTTTCTAATTCTGGCCATTGACTTCGACTTACAATGTAGCCGATGCAATTTTTACTGGAACAGAGGCACGGGTGATCTTCCCAAGTCTCGATGTCAAAGCCGTAATCGAAGGACAATTCTTCGCCTTTTGTGATGTCGCGTAAGGCATGAATAAAAATTTTATTACCTCTCATCCAAGCTTCACAATTCGGTTCGCAGGAGTGATTGATCAAACGTGCGGTATTCCATGGCAAGTTTCCATCAAGGTCATATTTGTCACCCAAGGTGAAAATATAGACTGCGGCATCACCCGTCTCTGCGGCATGCTTGAGTTGGCGATTCGAGCGTTTTAGGCTTTCGGCTTTATCGATCAATTCGCCAACATATTCAATGATTTGCTGCTCTTTTTTGATGTCGCAAGTAGCATAAACACCGCGTCCATGAATTTCAGAATTTCGCACTTCACAGCAGTCACTCTGGCATCGTTGCCACATTTTGCGAAAGTCGTTGATTTGGTCGCTGCTCCGTTTCAATTTCTCGTGGAGCTTGTTTTTTGATTTGCTGCTCATTGTATCTGGGTTGATTTGCTGATTGAGCATCAAGCTTCATTTTTGTTCTAACAACTTCTTTTCTTGCTTGGGCAAGGTTACGTTTACGGGGAGGGAAATAAAGAGATTTCTCAGTTCGGCAATACTTGTCGTAGCGCCATCAATGAAAGTCCAGCGGAGTTCGGACTTAGGGCTGATGGCGACTTGGAAGCTGCGCGATTCTACGGTATGGATGCCATCGTCGCCAACGATTTGTAAATGAGTGATGGTAGGCACGAACAACAGCCATTGCGTGTAAATGAGAGTTTCGACCTTTTTACCATCGACGATTGATTCTTTCTTGCCGGGCGATACTTCGAAGACCGTTGGAAATCCTGTGGCAGCAAGTCGGGTAATGGTAGTAGCGTTTTTTGCGAGAACGGCTCCAGCCGACTCGCATTGCTGGCGGAGTTTCTCTTCCCCGCCGATTTTTTCCGCTAGCTTTGTGCGCCATTGAGGATTCATGCGCTCATACAAGCAGGCAAATTTCCCCTTAACCACCTCCGCGCCTAGATCATTCACAGCCGCAACGCCACTATTGACAACTTCGACCGGCGCCGTGACCTGGCTGAAGATGGGAAATATGGTAAACCCCAAGAAAATCGCTGTGCGAATCATTTGCATGCCTTTTCGATTAGGGACTTACTTCACGATTGTCAAGATACAAAAGGACTTCATCCGAAATGAGTGATTGTCACAGCTCCGTTGTATCGCTAGGGTGGCTTTGACGTGATACCTTTGCAATTTCAAAGTCCTGAGTGGTTTCTGCTAGTACCGGCTGTTTTTTTGGCAGGCTGGTTTTGGAAACGACTCGATGTGCGCACGCCGCTGCGCATCGTGATTGTGTTGTTGCTGGCGGTGGCGTTGAGCGATCCGACTTTGCGTAGGCAGGATGATGCGCTGGATTTGTATGTGTTGCTGGATCGATCTGACTCTACGGAGGATTTGGTGGATAATAATTTACCCGAGTGGAAGAGATTGCTGGAAAAAGCCAAGCCGAGCAGTAAGGATCAGTTGTTATGGTTTAACTATGCGGCGGAAATGGCGGAACTGGGGGCGGATGGGGTGATTTTTACTGGCTCGCGAAAGTTGACGCGCACGAATTTAGCTTTGCAAAATATTGCCGCGATGGCGGATGTGAACAAGCCATCGCGTGTGCTTTTGTTCACGGATGGCTTTTCAACCGAGCCGTTGAATGAATCCATCGCACAACTGGAGACGCTGGGCATACCGTTGGACATTCGCATGATTCGCGAGGAGATCGAGAATGACTTTCGGGTGGCGCGCTTGGAGATTCCCGATCGCATGCAGGTGGGCGAACCGTATTTGATTTCGGTGACCTTACGCGGGACATCGGCTGAGGGCGATAGCGCGAATCAAGAAATCCCGTTGACTCTGAAACGAAATGGCCAGGAGATCACGACGACGAAGATGCGGATGGCGGATTTCACCGGCAAGGTGGAGTTCACGGATCGCATTTCGCAACCGGGGTCGTATCAATACCAGGTGGAGATCGCGCCCGCGAAGGATACTTACGCCGGGAATAACTCGGCAGCGCGATGGATCGAGATCTCGGGCGGGCCGCGGGTTTTGTTGGCGACGCGCTACCCAGATGATCCGGTGGAGAAAGTTTTGCGCTCGTTGAATTTTTCGGTGGAGACGATTTCCGATTTATCAGCCTTACAGGTGGGGAAACTCAGTGGGGCACGGGCGGTGATTTTTAACAATGTGCCTGCTCATGAGGTGCCGAAGGAATTTCTCGATGCGATACCGTTTTACGTGGAGGAGCAGGGTGGCGGATTTTTGATGATTGGCGGTAGTCGATCCTTTGGTTCGGGTGGGTATTTTCAGTCGAGTATTGATCCGATTTTGCCGATTTCTATGGAGTTGAAGTCGGAGCATCGGAAACTGGCGGTGGCGTTAGCGATTGTGATGGATCGTTCGGGATCGATGGGGGTGAGCGTGGCGGGAGGGAAGACGAAAATGGATATGGCGAATCAGGGTGCGGCGAACGCCATTGATCTGCTAGGAATGCAGGATCAAGTCGCGGTGTTTGCGGTGGATTCGGCACCGGAAGCGGTGATTCCGATGACCAAGATCGCCGAAAAAAAAGCGGCGTTGCGGAAGCGGGCAATGAGCATCCAGTCGGCCGGTGGCGGGATTTTTGTGTATGAGGGGCTGAAGGCGGGCTGGGATGCACTGAAAAAAACCTCCACGGGGACAAAGCATATCATTTTATTTACCGATGTGGCGGATACGGAAGAACCGGGGGATTTTAAACGACTGCTGAAGGAAATGACCGATCAGGGTGCTTCGGTATCGGTGATCGGCATGGGGACGAAGGCAGACAGCGATGCGAAGCTGTGCGAGGAGATTGCGAAACTGGGGAAAGGGCGGATCTTTTTCAGTGATAAACCGATGGATATTCCGAAGATTTTTGCGCAAGAGACGGTGACGATCGCGCGTTCGGCCTTTGTGGAAGAGCCGACGGGAACGACAGCGACGGGGCGTTGGGGTGAGATTAGCCCACAGGAGATCGATTGGTTGCCGAAGGTGGGCGGATACAATCTTTCTTATGCTCGTGAGGGCAGCACGGTGGCGTTGGTTTCACAGGATGAATATTTGGCACCCTTGGTGGCGTCGTGTCGGCGCGGACTTGGGCGCAGTGCGGCGATTTCCTTTCCGCTGGCGGGGGATCATTCGGAGCAGGCGCGGGATTGGACGGCGTATGGGGACTTTGTGCAGACAACGGTGCGCTGGCTGATGGGTATGGATTTGCCGCCGGGCTTAGCGTTGAAACATCGGGCGCATGGAGCGAGGTTGGATATTGATTTGCTCTATGATTCGGACTTGTGGGCGGAGACGTTTTCGAGCAGTCCGCCGAAGATTCGACTGCTGCAAAGCAATGCCGAGACACCGACAGCATTCGATGTGCCATGGCGGAGAATTTCTCCTGGGCAGTTTAGCATTAGTCGGGAATTTGAAGAAGGCAGCATCATCCGTGGAGCGGTGCAAGTGGGGCGAAATGCTGTGCCGTTTGGCCCGATCACTCTCGGTAGTTCCATCGAATGGGCCTTTGATGCCGATAGCTTAGCCCAACTTCGTAGCGGCTCACGGCAAACGGGAGGGCGGGAGTTGACGAATTTGGCAGATGCGTGGTTGCGTCCGCAATACATCCACGATTCTTCCCTACGGCTGCCGCTATTTATTTGCTTGTTGGTGTTGATTTTATTCGAGGCATTGATCGCACGGACGGATTGGAAATTGCCTGTATTTGCTCGCGGCACACGTCAAACAAAAGTGCCGAAACCCGCCAAGAAGAAAGTGCCTAAGGTGAAAGAGCCAGAACCGTTGCGAAAGGCGGCAGAGATTTTACGCGAGCCGAAAAAAGAAGACGCTGCGCCTGCCGTGGAAATCGAATCATCGGAACGCCGTAGCCGTTTCCAGAAAGCGAAAGATCGAAAATAGTATCATGCCTGCTTGGATCGATGCCCTATCACAACGCCAATCATTGCTTTCGGAATCAACGAATGCTGTTCGCCTAATCGATGGTGCGGGTGATGGCA
>CAMAYN010000186.1 GCA_945862285.1 Akkermansia muciniphila
CAGAGCGCGGCGGTTTTCAGGATTTCGGTGTGTCCCGTGGTAAGGCGGGTCATGTCGGCGGTAAAATCCACCGGGTCTTTGCCGCTCCAGACGGTTTGATGTTCTGGTTCATTGGCTACCTTGATGCAAGTGCCAATCATGGTGATGTAGTTTTGTGTTTTATTGTTCATAGCGATAAAAATATGGCGACGAATTCACGAAGTGATAACTAGAATTTTCGGCGTATTTTCTCATCGCTCAGGAGGATGCTGCTACCTGCTGAGTGGGATCTAGCGGCGTTATTTCGCGTTTAACGAAGTGAAAAGTGCATTTAACCAAGTGAAAAGTGCATTTAACGAAGTTACGAGGGCATTTAACTAAGTGAAAAGTGAATTTAACGAAGTGACAAGCGTGTTTAACAAAATGACGAGTGCATTTAACGAAGTGACGAGTGCATTTAACGAAGTGACGAGTGCATTTAACGAAGTGACGAGCGTGTTTAACAAAATGACGAGTGGATTTAACGAAGTGATGAGTGCGTTTAACGAAGTGACGATGGCATTTAACTAAGTGAAAAGTGAATTTAACGAAGTGACGAGCGTGTTTAACGAAATGACGGGGGTATTTAACGAATTTTAGTCATCATCGACTGATTTTTGGTCATTTCCTAAGATAACTAGGGAAAAACAGTTGCTTGCACTCATATCGTGGCGAGTTAGCAAACTTTACTGATTTTGTGTTTGCGGTTTATTTCTAATCTTGATAGTGGATGGACATGACATTTCCGATTCGTTCCGCTGCTGTGGCTACAGGTGGTATTTTTGTGTTTGCTCGGATTCTTGATAAGATTCGTCTGGATGCCGTAGGAGCCTTGCCAGATGGGTATCATGTGGGAATCATCGAAGGGAAGCGGACGTTTGATGATCGGTTGTGTCGATTTCTCGGAGTGGATTTTGATGCATTAAAAACGCGAGTGCTCGCAGGAGGTAGCGATGAAGAAGTTCTCGATTGGTGCTTTTCTGTGGGCGGAAAACCAGACGAAGAACGCATCGAAATTTGGAATGGCTTCATGCGCAAACGTGGGTGGAATGATGCGGCATCGGCAGGTTTGCAATCGCAAAAGGAAGCGGCGGGATTAGGACACCGAGATGATATTATGACGTTTTTTGATTTATTCGACGCAGAAGAAGGTCGGGCGTAGGAAGATTGAAAAGTAGCAAAATGAACGAACGACAAACGATAGAACTTATGAAAGAGAAGAAAAAAGATCTAGAACGCCTGATTGAATTTGATTTAATGCGAGCAACGGAATGCGCCGCTCTGAATACGATGCAATGGATCGGCAAAGGGGACAAAGAGATCGCCGATGCTGCGGCATGTGACGCCATTCGTGGTATGTTAGATTTAGTCGATATGTCGGGAGAGGTCACGATTGGCGAAGGAATCAAAGATGACGCGCCTGGCATTTTCAAAGGGGAACGCCTCGGAACGTGGACTGTAGGTTCGCCGCGATTCGACATTGCACTGGACCCTGTGGATGGTACGACCAATACGGCAAAGGGAATGCCGAATGCGATTTCCTGCATTGCAGCAGTGAGTCGAGATGAATCAGCGCCTCCAAGCTTGTTGGATATTCCGGCATTTTACCTAAAGAAAATGAGTTATTCTGAGGTGGTGCGGAAAGCATGGATGGCAGACCCTAGCTTGCCACTCAGCATCGATGCTCCGGTTGAAGAAGTGATCAAGCTGACAGCCAAGTTGACGGGAAAGCAGATTCGGGACGTGGTAGTGGTGGTATTGGATCGTCCGCGCAATGAAGAATATGTTGAAAAAATTCGGCACGTGGGGGCATCACTGCGTATGGTGGCCGATGGCGACATCACGGTAGCGTTAGCTCCCGCCATGCATGGATCGGGGGTCGATTTGTATTACGGAATTGGCGGAGCACCCGAGGGCGTTTTAGCGGCGGCGGGCTTACGCTGCCTTGGGGGTGGGATGCAGGCAAAGATTTGGCCGCGGGATGCAGAGGAAAGGCAAAGCATCATTGATGCAGGATGGGGACATCGCATCGATGAGGTATTTCGTTCGCGTGATCTGGCTTACGGGGATGAGATTATTTTTTGTGCCACGGGGATTTGCGATAGCCCACTGCTGCAAGGAGTGCGGGTAACAGGGCATATTGCCAAAACGCATAGTGTCCTCATGAGAGTGCGGAGTAAAACCGTGCGATTTTTGGAAACGTTTCACAATCTCAATGAGAAGACGATCCACCTGCGATCCACGAGTCAGGAAAAGATTGTTTAATGGGGGAAAATCACGTCGTTGTGCTTTATGGCTCGGTGTTCGGTAAACTACGTGGCTGATTCACGATAATGTTCGTGCTGTGGCTCGATCCTGATGCATCGGAACAAACGATATTAAATTTCCCCGGTCGGAGATCCCAAAACAGCGTGGAACCAGACTGCGTGGAGCCAAGATAGGCATCGTTGATGAACCAATGGAGTTTCGCAGTGCTGTCGTGAGCCGAAGCGGTAAGGGGGATACGCTGGGCTCCGCGCGGAGTTGCATCTTTGATAAAGAGATAGGTGCTACCCGCTGCCGGAGAAGTGATGGTGATCGTATTTGTTGTGGGGATGGATGTGATACTGTCGGAATTTGCGTTTGCAGCGATGGGATTTTGACCACGGTGGCGCAGGAATTCTGCTACGTGAGGCGGCCATTGTGTTTCGCGTGAGAAGCGATGGACATCACAGGATTCATAGCGACTTACTCCACGGATCGCATGGCCTTGAATGGTATGAGCGCAGTTCGGGCATGGCGTTTTTCCTGAAGTCGCACAAAGTTCTCGAGATTCGATAGCGCTGGGTTTGGTGAACCATGGGCCTACTCCATCGGGATAGAGGCGGCGCGTAATATGCCAAACGAGCGGTGCGGCGACTTTTCTGCCAACGAGCGCGGGAGACGATCGGCCATTGGGATTTCCTAACCAAATGCCGATGGCGTAGTCTGGATTATACGCGCATGTCCAGGCATCACGAAAACCCGTAGAGGTGCCCGTTTTCCATGCGAAGCGAGCATGACGGATGTCACCTATGGTTCCGGTGGAATCAAGGGCGCGATCATCACCACTGAGGATGTCTGAGATAAGCCAACAAGCTTCAGGAGAAAAGAGGCGCGGAAGCGGTATATTTGATGTGGTATTTTGTCTGGTTTGTGCAGGAAGATATACTCCGCCGCGGGCAAGACATGCGTAGGCATTCGTAAGATCAAGCAATGTGACTTCGCCATTTCCGAGCACAAGTCCCAGTCCGTATTCGGAAGCGGGGCGTGATAATGTGCTAAAGCCTAGTCGATGGAGTTGCGCGTAAAAGGCTGGCTGACCAACAGAGCGCTCCACTTCAATCGCGGGGAGATTGAGCGAATGAATGAGAGAATCGCGAAGGGAAACGATGCCACGATATCCTTTGTCAAAGTTTACAGGATCGTAATCGCGGAAATGCGTTGGTACATCGTAGAGCATGGTTTGGGGTGTATGCGAACCATTTTCCAAGGCCATGGCATAGACGAAGGGCTTGAGCGTAGAACCGGCAGAACGTCGAGCGAGAGCAGAGTTCACCTGCGCTCCTTTTGTCGGCGCGTGGAAATTGGGCGACCCAAGTAAAGCACGGATTCCACCAGTTTTGACATCGATGACAACGACTGCAGCACCATGGATGCCTTGTTCGTTGAACGCAGGCATGTGTTGGTCGATGGCATCTTCGATGATGCGTTGCAAGTCCAGATCGAGCGTGGTGGTGATTTCTTTACCGTCGCCAACGGGATGACGGTTGGCGAGATCGCAGAAATGCGGTGCGTGAAAAGGATACCGCTTCGGCTGAAACGACAATGGTTGAGCGAAGGCGTTATCTTTTTGTTCGGTATGAATCATTTTCGCAGCGAGCATTTTTTCCAATACATAGTTTTGGCGTTTTTTTGCTGCAATAGAATGCCGAATCGGGTGCAGCCGTGTCGGCGATTGAGGAATGCCCGCGAGCATAGAGGCCTCAGCCAGAGTGAGATCGTGCGCCCCTTTGGCGAAGTAGCGACGAGCCGCCGCTTCGATGCCGATCACGTTAGAACCAAACGGGGCGCGATTGAGATAGAGCGAAATGATTTCTTTTTTACTAAGCTGTTGTTCCATTTGCAGAGCGCGAAAGGCTTCTATCGTTTTGTAAGTAAGCGTGCGCGGATGCGGTTGGGACATGCGAATCAATTGCATGGAAATCGTCGAAGCTCCTGAGATACGGCGCATGGATGTGACACCTTGCTGACTCGCGCGGAGAATCGCAAGGGGATCGACGCCATGGTGTTGCCAAAATCGATGATCCTCCGCAGCCACGATCGCTTTGGCAATCCAATCCTCCTCGTCGTATTCGTAAGTGGGTATGCTATCGGAGCCATCTTTTGCCAAGCCTATGCGGATCGGTATGCCTGCAGAATCTTGCCAAGTAGCACCAACAGGAATCGTGTAAAGCAGAGTTTTATCAAAGGGGAATATCACCCATAACGTCGCAAGCATCAACACAACCAACAAAGCAGAACTGACAAAAATCCGAATGGCACGTCGCATGAAATGACGGCGGTATGTCGTAGAGGAAAAAAGCAGCAAGAATGATTTTTTTTTCAACATCTTTTGCGTTTATCTTCCAAGTTTGCAGCTCGACTCATATCACAATCCTAACGACTCATCTTGTTTCATCAATGCTTCATCGGTTGAGTCAGCTTCATCAGATTCAACTGCTTCATCAGATTCAACTGCTTGACGTTCGTCCGATTGAACCATTTTTGCAAGTTGATATGCTCCATCGTCCGCCATCTGCCACCATGCGAGCAAGTCGATTTCAACAGTACTTACTAACGCGACGATGGTGGAAACTCGATAAAAGGCATCGCGTGAAAAATATTCTATTTCTTTCCAGACGTTGGCGCCGATCATATTTTTGCCCACTTCAGTCGCAAACAATTCTTCTAGCGTTTCGATGGGATTTCTAGCCAGTTCTTGCATCTCGATGAGGATTTGCGCGGCTTCTTCAAAGGCGATACCGTATTGCCCTAGAGCTTGTAATAATGGACGGCGCAGACTGTAGTGATCCAAGATTTTGCGGTCTCGATCTAGTGCTAGACACGGTAAGAGTATGGGCGCTAATTTCAGAATCACTACGACACTTTGTTGCTCTTTTGGCAGAATTTTTTCCCACTGAAGAGCACGAGCATGCAATGGCAAATGCTCTTGCAAAGCCGTTGAGCGAGGAGAATTGATCCGTTCATAAAAATTCGTGACAGCAGCGAGATAAGCGGTGGAATCATCTTCCCAAGTAAGTCGAAAGGACTCGCGCAAGGCGAAAATCACCGGGGCATTGATTTGCTCTTGGCGCAGCATTTCCACACTCTCTGCACCGCGACCCGCTAACTCATGATGAACACGGGCGTATGTGCCATCGGTGTCGTGAACGATGTGCATTTGCCATAGAAGCTGGCATTGATACTTGCCCAACGAAACGAACCAACCTTCATGGCAAATTTGTCGGCCCGATCGAATGAATTCGTAACCACTGACGTGATCGCGCATGATCAAAAATTCATTTTCTCCACCTTGCAGACCTAAGCTGTCCGCTAATGATCTGCGATGTATCCCCTGCCCTTTCACTAAATATCCAACACTTTGACGAATGTAGCCATTGGTGTCAGCATGGCGATTGTGATAGATCACCAACGCCATTTCATCGCCACAGCGGTTACTGTAGGCGAAGACATTTTCATTCACATGTCCCTCAGGCGCGACGAAGTCATACAGGTAAAAATTCTCAACTGCGGAAAATAGATAACGTTTATGTAACACGGGAAAAACCACCCGCGCATGATGATCGATCAAACCAAAATCGGGCTGCTCGTCCCATTTCGCTCGACGATATTCCATACCGTATTTTTCGCCATATCCTTCAACTTGCCCGTGGCCTATCATCGGTAATCCTGGAATGGTCGCCAGCATGATGGTGACGCCAAAATATTTATCCCCTTTTCCAAACTGCTCCACGGCTGTTTTTTCATCGGGGTTATTCATGAAATTCACGTAACGCTGCAAAATCTGTGGATCAAACTCCAAGGTCTCTTTTATCAGGTAACGATATTTCGCATTATCTTCATCGCGCAGCATGTGCATGAAGGCACTGTTGTAAACGCGGTGCATCCCTAGGGTGCGCACAAAGTAGCCCTCAAGCATCCAAAACGCTTCGGCTAACAACAAACAATCTGGAGCTTCCACCGCCGCGCGATCTACCACTTCCCGCCAAAATTCTTGCGGATGTAGTCGGTCGAATTCCTCACGCGTCATACCACGCCCTGCACGCGAGGGAATGCCATCGCCGCTTCCGGGCAACGGAAACCATAGCCGCTGCACATGGCGTTTTGCTAGAGTCATCGCCGCATCGAAGCGCACAATCGGAAATTGCCGGCATACGTGTAAAATCGTTTGAATCACGACCTCTCGGACATATTTTTTCGAGTAATCGAGCTGCGCTGTATCGTTCCATGGCATCGTGGTGCCGTCATTGCCATGGTAAATATAGCGCGTTTCCCCGCTACGATAATCCACACGTTTAAACACCACCGCCGCATCGCTGTGATTGTAGTAATGATCTTCCAAGAAAATTCCTACGCCCGCATGCGGACTAAGATCAGGCCCATGAAACGTATATCCTGGGTAAGGCGGATGATCTAACGAAAGAAAACGATCGGGATGATGCACCACCCATGTGGAATCGATGCCAAAATGATTCGGCACCATATCGCTACCCATGCGAATGCCGCGCAGCCATGCTCG
>CAMAYN010000187.1 GCA_945862285.1 Akkermansia muciniphila
AGCGGGTTTTGCTCCGCACAGACCGTCAAACCGGAAAAGGCAGCGGGTTTTTGCCCCTCTCAGACCGTTAGGCCGGAAAAGGCAGCGGGTTTTTGCTCCCCACAGACCGTCAGACCGGAAAAGGCAGCGGGTTTTTGCTCCCCACAGACCGTCAGACCGGAAAAGACGGCGGGTTTTGCTCCCCACAGACCGTCAGGCCGGAAAAGGCGGTGGTTTCCAGTACGTGATATCACCCCCCCGACGACCAAGCAATTCTCGTTAGTGAACCAGCCCTTGGTATAACAACGATTTTTCAAAAATCAGGTAAAACACCTTGAATTTCTCACCAAATTCCAAGAGACTCTCCCCACCGCACTCGTTTATGTAATAAGCGTCGACGGGATACGAATTCAACTGTTCTGCAAAATAAATGAGAATTCTTCCAATAGCGTTGTTCCTCTTGTCCAGCTTGGCATCAGCGGAAGAGACATCAAAGTTTATTCATGTCCGCTACGTCGAGGGTCATGTCGACATTACGGTCGCACAAAGACGGTATGCGACATTCCAAGAGGTTGGCGACCCCACCAATACATTCACAGTCCGGATCTTCCGGCCAAGCCAAGAGATCGATAGCACGAATACCTACAACATATTGAGGCTTCTCTCCTGGTTTCCCTGCGAGAAGTCCGAAAGAGTCCCTGATGGAAACGTGCAGTCCTACTTCACCCCTTCAGGGGAGCTTTCTTTTCGCGTTCCTAAGGCCGATCCTCCGAAGAATCTTAAGGACTGGCGACTCGACACCTTAAAGCTAAACAAGCAGGCAAAACAAGACAGCACCGGGCAACCCGCAACCAGCCCCGTGTCGAAGTCTCAGGGTAGCGACAAACCTCAACCAGAATCGGAGGGACGCTCTCGGTAGCGGGTGCCGGTCTCATTGTTGACCAATATCATCGAATCATCGAAGATCCCACGAAATCCGATCGCATCGCGATGAAACAGGAATAGCCGTGGGATTCATCCCACGGGAAACAGCCCCCAATAAGAATCTCGTGTCACGTAGTGACACAACAAAACGCCTCGGCTAGGTGTGATATCCCTCCCAAATACGGCCATATCAACGATTTGTTGTGACGCTACGCGGCACCAATCTACCAATCGATAACATTCCGTGGGATGAATCCCACGGCTAAAATATTGCACCGCTCTGCGGTGGGAACACTCTACTCTGAAGGGGGATAACTAAAAGTGGTGGAAACCCACCACCTTTCATTTACTCCCATTACGGCTTTGCCCCTTGAATCCGTAATTTTGGTGTGGCGTAGCTGTAGATGTAAGCAATCGACGCCGTGGTGTAGTTGCGCACGTTGTGCCCGGAGTGATAGGTGGCATCGGCATAATCACGAGCGGGAAGAATGCAATAGGAATCACTGCCTGCGCAACGAGCCATGTTGATCCAGGGGATGTAATACTGTGATACTTTTTTCTTGAGCGCTTCATCATCAGAGGCGAGCAAGCCAGCTATGCCCCATGTGAAGCCCATGAGAGGATCGGCGTGGCCGTCAACGATGTCCTTGTAAGCGGCCTCGATGTTGGAAAGGTGGAGTTTTTTCTTTGCTGCGGATTCTGAGCGCTCTGGCGATAGCATGTAGGCCGCATAGGCAAGGCCAGATTTTGCGGAGGCACTATTGCGGGTGTTAGTTTTCCATTTGGCAGAATCGATGGGACCATTATTCAAGGTGAATTCGCCGCCGTAGGCAACATGACCTGAAACGGTGGTGCCGTGATCGAGGAAGCGAAATGCGGAATCTAGGCCATCGTCTTTGGCTTTCACGCCGCATAGTTTGCCGAGTTGCCAAGCATCAATGGCTAAAATGGTAGTAAATTGCATCGGGCCATAGCCGCCACCGCCGCGTGGGACGATGACTGTGGTGTAAGGCGCGTGGCCAAATCCACCGTCGTAGAGATCCATGTGGCGTTGCAGGGTGGCTTGATCAACGTTAATTTTTTTCTTCGTGAAGTCCTCTATTTTATAGCAAATGATATCGGGTGCTTTCCATTGGCAATTGCGCAGAAGATCCATGGTTTTTTGCAAAGTGGGGAGAACCGCTTGGTCTTTGCTTTGAAGATAGTATTCGGCGAGGGTGATGCTTTGGAATGACAATTCCCATGACCAAGCTGCGTTGTTCGCGGGCTTGTTCCATGAAAGAGCAAGATTTTTGCCGTGCGCTCTCATCTTAGGATCGGACGAACTTAAGAAGGCGAGGTTAGCGACGCAGCGGCCTTGGCTCTGCATTTGACCGGGGTGTTTGATCAAATATTGTAGTGCGCGCTGCTGGAGAATTTGTGTTTTTTTGCAATCTTTGGTAAACGATTCGGCAAAGCTACCAAGTTTCTCTAACGGAATATTGACGGTGAGGGTTTGTTCTCCGCGCTTCACCATCAGGGGCAGGAGACCATCGGCGCTGGACTCTGCTTTTTCGATCGCCAAGCCCATGTCTTGAATGGGGCCTTCGATGCCGTTTGGGCGTCCGCCGAATGTATGTGGGGCAAATTTTTTGCCAAAAACGCCAATGACTTCGTCTTCGAGTTGCAGGAGATTTTCGGCGGGTGATTTAGGGAAGATGAACTTCACGAGGAATGACTCCTTTTTTAGGATGCCCCGAGCGCCGGTTGGTCCCATGTTGACAAGAAAGCCTGGGACTACGGCATCGGGACCGATGCGGCATGGTTTCTCCCAGCGACCTTGATTGGATTCATCTTTAATGGCGGATAAAGGCGTGGTCAGGCTGGCAGCGGCGATCGCTAGGGGCAGAAGGGCTTTTCGATGGAGGTAAGTGGATTTCATAGAGTTGGTTTTATGGAAATGGAGGTGACTAGGATGCTTGCTTATTTTTTCCCCTGATCGAGCAACGTTTGCATGCTTTTATCAAATTCAGCATCGATCAACTCGGAGAGCGACATTTTTTTCTCAAGTGCGATTTTTTCAAGCTGCTTCTTTTGCGCCAGGGTCAGGCCTTTTTTCGAGCCAACGCTGGTAAAATTGGGCATGGATTCAAAGAACTGATTCGCTTTGTTCATTTCCGTTTCGCTTAGTCCGAAGGCTTTAAGCACGCCTTGTGCCATCATGAGATTTCCTTCGCTGATCATATGCACGCCGTCATTGGTCAGGTGATTTCCAGCGTTGTTCGTGGTTTTTCGTACTGCGGAAACGGCGGCTTGCATGTCGGCATTTAAGTCAGCTAATAAGCATTTTTTCTCCTGAGCGACTTTACGTAAAAAATCATTATAGGGGATGAGTTGTTGATTTTGCGGAGATGATTGATCCTCTTTAATCATGGTGGAAGTTAAAACCATGACTTTGATCCCAGCCGATTGCGCACGATCAATAATCGCGGTGATATTTTTTTTGTAATCGTCGAGGTTCACGCCTTTCGGTCCGTGCCAAACGTCATTCACTCCACAGCTCAATGTCATCCAATCGGGTTTCTTTTGCAACACATCGCGTTCAAGCCGCTCAAGCATTTGATTCGACTTATGACCACTAATGCCCGCGCCGATCAGTTCGACAGTGACACCATTCGCTTGCAGGCCTTTGCCTACGAGTTGCACATATCCTGATGGTTGACTGTAGCCGCCAGCGGTAATCGAATCGCCAAGAAAGGCGATCTTTTCTCCCGTTTTCACGGGGATAGCAGCGAAGGAAGGTAGCGTAGCCGTGGCGATGGCGAGTAAAGTGAGGAATGATTTTTTCATCACAACGCTTTACGTGAGAGAAATCCACTTCTCTCAATCAATTGCACTTTTCGCAGGCCGGTGATCAAGGCGGCGCTTAGCAGCTATGATCTATGTCGTTCGTTCAGGGTGTTCTTTTGGCGGACTTACCACTGGGTTTCTTTGGATTATACAATGGATTCGGCGTGGGGAATTTCGCATTTACTGATTTTTGCCAGTCATTCAGTTGATTTTTCAAATCTTCGGTGCGTTGTTTTTCCTTCGCGGAGAGGTTGTTATTTTCTGCCGGATCATATTTGAGATTGTAGAGTTCTAGAGAGTTGTCTTCAAACCAATGGATCAATTTCCAATCGCCCGAGCGGATCGCGGCGAATGGTGCACCACCTTGATTGCCGTAGTGCGGGTAATGCCAAAACAAGGGACGCACGACATTTTCCTTAGCATCGAGGATTTTTTTGATACTGATGCCATCGATGTTTTGTTCCGACGTAATCGAGCTATTAGCGGCATCGAGGATTGTCGGAAAAATATCGATGCCGTTCGTTGGAGTGGTTGATACGCAATCGGCTTTGGTGATGCCAGGCCAGCGCACGATGAGTGGCACGCGAATGCCGCCTTCATAACCCCAGCCTTTTCCACCACGAAGAGGGAGATTGCTCGTGGGCCAGCCTTCGCTTGTGGAAAGTCCGCCGTTATCGCTGGTGAATAGAATAAGAGTTTTCTCTGATAGATTCAGTTCATCAATTTTTGCTAAGACTTTACCTACGGTCTGATCCATCGCCTCTACCATCGCGGCATAAACCACGTGATCTTGCGTGAGGCGAACATCGCGTTCCCCTTCGCGTGACCATTGGTCTTGTAGTGCTAGGCGTTGGCGCTTTTCTGCGTATTTTTTCCGCAGATCTTCGCGCGCACTGAGCGGGGTATGCACATCATAAAATGAGTAACAGGCAAAAAAGGGCTGACTTTTGTGCTCTTCAATAAAACGAATCGTCTCGTTCGCGAGTCGATCTGTGAGGTGTTCGCCATCCGGGCCATCGGTCAAACGTGGGTTGTTGTAGGGAGTAAAATAAGCCTTCTTGCCTCCAGGTCCGCCACCGCTGTGTCCACCGATATTTATGTCGAATCCATGATGCTCGGGCCAGTGGGACTCTGGACCTAAATGCCATTTCCCTGCAAAAAATGTGGCATACCCTTTGTTTTTTAAGGCACTTGCGATGGTTGGTCGGTCAAAAGGCAAGCGATCTGCATAAGTCGCTGGGCGGAGAATCGTATTACGTTTCCAATTCAGAGGATTGGATTCCCCGCCAATATAATCGGTAACTCCCGAACGCTGGGGCCATTGACCGGTGAAGACAGCCGCACGACTCGGTGAACATACCGGGCAGGCGGCATACGCATCAGTGAATCTGGCTCCTTGTTTCGCCAATCGATCAATGCTAGGAGTTTCATAAAACGTGCTGCCATAGCAACCGAGATCGCGCTGACCAAGATCATCAACGAGAAAAAGCACCACATTCAACGCGTGCAACGGAGCAATGATCAACGGCCATATCAGGGAAAATAAAAGTTTCTTGTCCATGGATGAACACGATCAATAGTGATCTTTGTTCAAGATAGCAATAAGTAGGTAAGATTTTTTCCTGAACAGTCCATTCTGATTTTGCTTGCACAAGAGAGAGAACTTTTTCAACTTCGCGGTGTTGTGCCTGTAGCTCAGTTGGATAGAGCATCCGCCTTCTAAGCGGACGGTCGTAGGTTCGAATCCTACCGGGCACGCCAAATTTCTTTTGATTTCGTAAAAAATGGAGACCCAAGTTGGCATATTAATCGCGTTTGAGGGCATTGATGGCACGGGTAAAACGACTTTTACGCATCGGTTAGCGAGTTACTTTTCTGCTCTAGGACGTGAGGTCATTGTTCGATTTGAACCCACGGACGGCCCATGGGGGCGAAAACTCCGAGAAAGTGCCGCTACCGGTCGCATGAGTGCCGAGGAAGAATTGGATTGCTTGCTGCGTGATCGTCGGGCCCATGTCGAGGAAGTGATTTTACCCGCTTTGCGCGAAGGGAAAGTCGTCATCTTGGATCGTTATTATTTTTCCACCATGGCCTATCAAGGCACTCGCGGCATTGATCCCCTAGAAATCCGCAAACGAAATGAAGAATTTGCTCCTGTTCCCGATCATTTGATCATTCTTGATCTTGATGTCGATGCCGCCCTCTCAAGAATCGGTGCTCGTGGCGATAAGGCAAACCACTTCGAACGTCGCGATTCCCTGCAACTCTGCCGCGATTTTTTCCTCAGTCTTGCCGATGAACCTTTCGCTCATGTCATTTCCGTAGCCGATGATGTCGATACCGTGGCGAGAAAAATCATCACCGCCGTCGAGTCGGCGAAATAAACGCTTGGGCAGCTTCGTATCCAGTGCGTTATGAAATATTTATGCACTGTCTTTTCCCTATTTTCTCTATCGGCAGCATTAGGTGAGCCCACTACGCCATCGACTACCTCACAGTCGTCAGATTCAGTGACGGTGGCGATCGAACAAATGGTCAAAGCCTCTAACGAATTTCTCAATAGCCTTACCCCAGCGCAAAAAGCCAAGGCAATAATGGAGATGAAGGACGAAAATCGTGAAGCATTCAAATTTACTCCCGGAGCCCGAAAAGGCTTGCCTCTTGAAGAACTCGACGACAACCAACAATCGCTCGCCAAAAAAATCCTCGCCACTGCCCTAAGTGAACGCGGCATGATGAAAGCCTCCACGATTATCCAGCTTGAGCAGTTACTTGCGGAAATGGAAAATAACCCGAAGTTCCGGAATTCTAAGGCCTACTATACCACCATCTTCGGCACACCAGCAGCAGGAGCGACATGGGCTTGGCGATTCGAGGGGCATCACCTCGTTGTGAATCTAACCATCGTCGATGGAAAAACGCTATCCGTTGCCCCTACCTTCATGGGGGCAAGTCCCGCCAAAGTGAAAGACGGCAGAATGAAAGGCACGCACGTTCTCGAAAAGGAAGAAAGCATCGCCCGCTCCATAGCCGTTGCCTTGCAAAAAGACAACAAACCCGTCATTTACAACACCGCTGCGCCGCAAGATATTCTTACCGC
>CAMAYN010000188.1 GCA_945862285.1 Akkermansia muciniphila
TGCTGGTTCGATGTTGATAGAAAGTGCGGCAGATTGAGGATCGAAGCGCCATAGATTGATCGCGCTGCCCTGCACGTTGCTGACGATCAGACCTTGCGGCACGCGCAGAGAGAGTTGGTTGACACGGCCTTGCGATGGACGAATTTCAAAGCGATGACGACCATTGATCACCCCAGGAGCAGGGAAATAAAATTGACTGCTTTCCACATAGAAGACGGCGGGCATCGCGGCGTTGTCATCGCGCTTCACGGAAGGTTGGAGGAGAATTTTTCCTTTAGGATGAAGGAGAAATGATGCGGCAATTTGTTTTTCTTCGGCGGCGATGGAGCGAACCCAAACCGCTTGCGGCGAAGTCCACTGCCACCCACTCTGGTTCCAATGCATTTCCAATTTTCGCACGAGAGCATCGCCTAAGGGTAAAATCCATGTTTGGCGCGGATCGGTGATGGGCATTTCAAAAGCAATATCCGCCGTGAGCGTGCCATCTTGTTCGGCGAGGAGTTGGTAGCAGATGGATTTTTCACGCGTTTCGCGAGCGATGCGTAATCCATCGCCCTTGAGCGAGGTAACCAAAACAGGAGCATAGGCGAGGTCATAGCGTTGGCCTTGTTTCGCCTGCACGGTGAGACGCATGCTACCCAGCAAGCGACTTTCCACGATCTCCGCTTTCACAGACATGCTGTTGATCATCGGTGCATGAAGCTCCTCGGCCTTGCTTTCTGGGGAGATGAAAAATAGTAGGCACGAAGCCGCCGTGACCGTTACTGATTTCACCTTTTTGCCAACGTTTTTGAGACTAAAAAGCAATGCAACGAACGAGAAACCGGCGAGCATGAAGAAGCAGAGTGAAATGCCACCTCTGATGGATAAAATGGCATAAAAACAAGCCGCCACCGCTATGCCGTAAAGCAAGCGCATTTTCATTTTCCATGCAACAATCGCAGCAAGAAACGCCACGAAAATGCTGATCCAGGTTACGCCATGAAGACTCGAACGGAGGTCGGAAACGTGATCGATTTCCACGAACAATTCGCTGCCGCTTTGCGTAACGGGGGCAACGTATTGCAGCATGCGCGTCGGGCTAACCATTTCTCCTTGGTTGATGACGGCTTGGCTGACATACAAGCCCACCAAGATCAACAGTCCGATCCATGAATATTTCGCAAAGCGCATCCACAATAGACCGGCGACGAGCAAAAGGAGCGTCATCCATGCGATTGTAGAATTTTTATAAAACCAATCCAAGCCAGTAGGTAATGGTTTCCAATCGACGACATCCGCCGTGCCGCTGACGGGTTGTAAAACACGCTGCTCGTCGCCGTGGACTTGCCACTCACCCATGACCAATGGCGCTTTCAGGAGCGGCGCAGAAAGACGGATGCGGGTGCCTTCGTGCGAACCACTGCCGTAACGCAGCGTCACGGCGACGGGTTCTTTACGATCGCTGACCTGCGGCAAAGGAATGAGTAGCTCGCTCCCATCGACTCGCGGCGATACGGATTCGCCCGAAACTAGCGCATCTAACAATTTGGTGCCTTGCGGCATGGTAACCCGCAAGGCATCGCGGCGTTCCGATTTGACGAAATATTTCGCCTCGGTGACCGATTGCCCATTCCGCGAAAGTTGTGTGGAGAGCTTGACGAAGTCCACCACCTGCTCGACCATCTCGCCGCTCGGGAACCAGGAAAATTTCATTTCGGCCTTGAAGTCACGCATGGTGTATTGCCACGCACGTAGTGTCGGTGTGCTGCTCAGAAGACGGAAATCATTTGGCAATTCTTCAGCCTGCAAAGACAATAGTGAACCTGTTTCGGCAGTGGTCTCGTGCTTCACTTGCAGCGGGCTCACGACGTGAATGTAGCCGCGCTCCATTTGCACATCCATGGGATAAATTTCCCCCGGCAGCAAGGTAGTTCCCGCAGCGGCAACGGGTTGCTCAAAGCGGATCAGCATCTGCGCCAAACCTAACAAAGGCTGATTGAGCGGCACAATGAGAGTGTCCCCTTCCCGGCGCCATTCATGGCCGATCCCTTGACCTGATAGGTCGACGTTGCCGTATTTCTCTGGCAGGTAAACGCGCCACTCCGTAGCGGGCGAACCGATGGTGAAATAGTTGATCACTACCGAGCCGTAGATAGTACCTTCCTTGATGGTGTAGAGGTGAAAAACATCGGCTTGCACACTTTGCCCAAGCTCCACGACGTTCATCTGTACTGACCAATTTCCTTCGCGAATACGCCAGCTATGTTGCAGTCCCTTTTGCGGTTTGGGGAAATAAACAATCGGCGTTTCCACCAGCCCGTCGAGCTTGCCGGGCGATGTACGAAATCCAGGTGTGGCACCGACACCGATAAAGCCACGGCGGGATTTCGCACCAGGGAAATCGAGTTGCGGCAAGATCCAGTCACCGGCTTTTACGGCCTCGTTTTTCTCTAGCTTCAACGACAGCAATTGCCGATCTTGCACCGCGCCCACAAATAGAACTTTGACACGTTTTTTTCCCTCTTCAATGGTACTTCCCACGGTAAAATCCGCCACCGCAGCTCCTTGCAGCGTAACTAAGGAATAATCGGCAGGAATGGAAAATTCCCAATCGCGCAAGGGAGCCTCGCGGATGTCGATTTCGATGTCGGCAAGGATCTCACGCTCGGTTTCGTTGATTTGATAAAGGGTCACTTCATTGATCGAATACTCGGGCAAAATGTGCGTGGCGAGCACTTGGCAATCATACACCGCCGAGGGAAAGCGATAGACGAAAGCCAAGCGCAGACCATCTGCCGCGATGGGAAATTGCTCGGGTGCCAGTTGAATCAAACCACTTTCTCCTATGACTTGAATTTTCACTGATCCTTCATTGGCAATGCGAAGCAGACCACTATGCCGAAGTGCACCAACGGGAGTGAGTTTCATAACGCCGCCACGATGCGGAAAGGGACTGAGAGCGAGTTGGGATTCGATGGCATATTTTGCTGAACCTTGGATGGGGCGATCCGTGCGCAACTGCAACTGCCGCTTGCCCTCCTTCTGCAAAATTCTCCACGAAGTTAGATATGTACCTTGCACGGAAAGAATTTCTCCTGGGCCATCGATGTCGATAAGTAGCTCATTCAATTCGCCTTGGAGAACGCGATAATCGATGGTGCGATTCGTGCGCATCAAGCCACTACCGACGCGAATATCCACCGTTTCATTGCTGGAAAAAAACAAAGCACCAGTAGTAGCAGCGAGTTGCTCCTGCCATGAAAATTTTACACTACCATCGGCGGGAATGAAGCCACGCAAGATTCCATCAGCCCGCTTAGGAACGACCGAACTCGTGCCGATAAAAGAAAAAGTTTCCTTCCACCCTCGCAACCAAACCGGAGTGACGACACCGGCGGGCAAAGAAAAATCGACGAACTGCGTGCTGCCATTTTTGCTAACTGGCACATCGAATTGCACCTTGATCGGCACGTCGCCGGCTTGATTCGCATGAAGTTGATACACCGCATGACCATTCTTTTCGGAAAAATGGATTCGCCATGCAGGATCGTCAGGCAAATCCGCTAACGCCATTTTACCAATAAACAAGGGCATAGTAGCACCGGCGATTTTGGCGCGTAGGTTTCCTTCTAACGTAAACTGAATACTTTTTCCATCATCGGCAAGAATGCCGATCAATGAGGATTCTGTCAAAATCACGTTCGGATTACCGTTACCCCATGCCAGCGTCAGCGAGCCATTTCCCTGCGCTACATATTCGATCTGCCCATCTTTTTGAATCGGGGAAAATCCTTCAGCCTTGACGATACGCGCTCCCGTATTCGCCTGGTCATCCACACGCAAGCGCATAGAAAATCCCACCGCCTCTCCTTGAGAAGGCAGAAGTAATCGCACTTCATCTTCCGCAGTATCTTTCTTCTGCACGCTACGCATGTTGAGTGACCATTGATTTTTCTCGGCAGCAGAAGGAGTCACACGCAGATCGAGAAATCGTTTCCCTTCTTGATCACGGCGCACCGCCCAATCCTTGAGACCGTCGCCTGTAACCTCGGTAATGTCTCCACTGCCAGCAATTTCCAAGCTCATCGCCGCATTTTGTCCTTGATGGAGTTTCACTTGTAAAACGGAGGATATTTCAACTCGATCAGAAAATATTTTCGCTGTGCTATCGACATCAGCGGAAAAAAACAAGGGCGCTGGTTTCGCCATCTTCGTGCTGGGGATGACGAAGATCCCCTCGCTTGAGGTTGGCATTTTTTCGAGTTCTTGGCCGAAAGCGAGTAGCGGCAACAATAGCATTAAGCCGATGGATTTCATGCGGCGAAGAATAAAAGAAGATGGTGTTATCATGGGTAAAGAGTTTGTAAAATTAACTTATTTGATCTGACGCAACATTTCTAACAGTTTCGCGACATTGACTTGGCTACCGAATTGACGGCGGACGTTTTCCTCCACTGTGGAAAAATGCGGACTCATTGCTGGAGCAGCAAGTGGAGAGCCTTGGAGAAACTGCGCGGCTTGTAGGGACAGTCCTGCCAACTGCATCGTCGGTGCTGCTTGATCAAAGGCTGGTGCCGCAGGCTGCCATGGGATTGTCCATTTACGCTCCACCATCATGCGACTCGCGGGATCACGAAAGCGCACACTGACCTCACCCACGTCGCCTTCGCCATCGGGGATGGTCTGGATTTGATAGAGAGCATTTCCTGCTTCGTTCGCGGCGATTTCTGCGGCATCGACTTTATCGTTACGGAAGTCTTCGGTATTGAGTCGGTCTTTTTCAAATCCATGAAGCAGGAAACTTTTCACCCGCTTGTCATTGAAACGCACTTGCACTTTGACATTCTCCGCTGCTGGGCGGAAGGCTCCTGCGAGTTGGCTGGCAAATTTTTCTTTGGCATCTTCGACGTTTTGCAAGACCTGGTAACGACCATTGCCATTGCGTGATAATTCTAACAATCGTTGATCACTTTCGCCGCCTGTTCCTACCCCCACGACATCGAAACACAGGTCACGTTGACGCATTTCTTTGACCCGTGCCGCGAGGTTCTTTGGATTCGCATTGCCGAGATTCGCCGCGCCATCGGTGACTAACAGAATGCGATTTTGTGCCGCAGTATTTTTATGCCGAGTGGCAATCGTTTCGCCTAACTGCAATGCCTGTTCCAAGTTGGTGCCACCATCGTTAGGAGCTGCGGTGACGAGCGATTGCCATTTTGCGAGGTCGTTGCCAGCAATATTTTCTCCGAGCAATCGCGGTGTGCGAGAAAAGCCAATGACGGATACGCGATCATTCTCCGTGAGTAATTTCCCGAGTTCGGCCACGGCAGTTTTCATGATTTCATTGCGGTCATCGCGCTCCATCGAGCCAGATTGATCGACGACTAAAGTAAGATGCAAAGGTTGTGCCGCACTGCGACCACTTGCACCAACAGCCATGCTGAGACGGAGTAAATTCCGTTGTGGTGCATAGGGATGTGCTGACTGCTCCATCGCACAAACAACGGGCTCACCATCAGCCGCTGCCGCATCGCCATAGTCGAAGGCATTATAAAAATCCTCGCTACGAATTTCCTGCGGCTGCGGGCGATTGCCCTTTTGCAAAGCATGGTAGGCCAATTGGAATGAAGCATCGCTCACACGCAGGGAAAATGTGCTGTAAGGATCTACGTTGGTGGGGTTTTCTTGGGTGAGTGGGATCTGTAGTTCCCACCCATGATCAGCTTGCGCCAAAAGTTCTGCCCTTGAATCATCATAAGCACTGTTGTAATACACCGACCTTGCAGAATTAATACGCTCAATTCCACGTCTCGCATCCGTATTATAGGGATCTTTGAGTAAGACATCTTCGTAAGCTTTCTTCGATTCATCGAGCTTCCCGAGATTGTAGAGTACCTCACCCTCATTTAGATTTTTAGAGGTGAGATTTTTATCTGCTTCACTTACTTTACTTTCACGAAAAGTTTTTTCAAGAGCAGCGCCAGACTCTTTATTCTTTCCAGTTTCTGCCAATTCACCTTGGGGCGCGATCGCAGACCCAAAATTTGCTTTAAACTGAGATGTGAGTTTCTCATCCTGGTCTCCAAAAGACCAATGTAATCCTTTTCCTTCTTGAATAACGTCAGCCCTCGTTACGCGTCTTTCGTCAGACAGTTTATTCTTCCCATTTTCTGCTGAATCTCTATCGGAATCGCTTTGCTTTAATGGAGCTTTGAGGCCCTCATCGGCAACATACTTCGTATAGTCTTTCTGCGCTTCATTGCGTAAAACCCTATCTTGAACTATACTTTTTTCTGCAAGTACAGCAGGTCGATCGAATCGATCAGCGGGTGCTGCCGATGTTACTTCTCGTTTTTTCGCCTCACCCGTGAAAGAACCACCTGCGCCGAAGCCGTCACCGTAGTCATTACCGCTACTGTATTCGGTGGAAGGCTTCAGCTCCGATGCAGCAGGCACAGGAATTGTATGATTTGACCTTTTCATCCCTGCAATCACCTCGACAGTGGAGCCAGAAGGCGCTGAAGGCTTTGCTAGATCGGGCGGCGGTGGCGTCTCCTCATCCGCAAGATGATCGTATTCTCGGATCATTTCTATCGACGAATCGGAAGCGCGCAGGCCGCTAGTAGGGAGTTGTTGAGGATTTGCGTATGTAGCAGAAGGGGCAACACGATCCACGATCACTCTTGGTGCACGTCTCAAAAAATTATCTCTCTCTTTTCTCGCTTCCGTAACTCTGTCTAATTGCTCTTGAACCTCTACTTGCAATTCTCTGGTTCTACTTTCAGCCAAGTAACTCTTTTCGAGTTGGAC
>CAMAYN010000189.1 GCA_945862285.1 Akkermansia muciniphila
CTCGACCTCTCTCCACGCGCCGCGAAAAAACTCGGCTTCTACGACCACGGACTCACCACAACCCACCTCGAAGTCCTCTCCGTTGGCGATGGCAAATACAAACGCAAAAAAAGCGGCTGGTGGATCTTTTAAAAATACCCGACGCTCCATGGCACGATTCCACGAAACGGCGGACAGCAAAATGTCGCCGGATGTCTGATCGGCTTTCTTACATCGTCAGTCATTTTTAAGACAATTACCCAGCCCAAGGCGAAATGAAAGCCCGAATTGAAATTCGTACACCATCCTCGTAATCGCAGTGAAACTCTCGATCAAATCAACTGGCTTAGCAGTGCGGACTCTTACACCTCCTCGTCCCCTAGGGGGCTATCACCCTCGCCCGGATTTTCTGACTCGCGCTTCTCATCAATTGGTTATGAAGTGTAGTCCGCCGAATCCTTTCGACTAAGTACAGCTCCTAGAGGTTAGTTGATGTTGCTTGTTTCGCTGTTGGTTTGATTCGCCGTGAGAACTCGTAGTATCTTCCTTTTCTTGAGGTAAAGAACTAAAAAAACAATGAATGGTATCAAAAAAATCACCGAAATAATCAAACCCCAAAACATGGTCAATAGTGAAACGGAGATATCTCTCGCAAGTACCGAAGGATCAGCTTCGCCAGTCTTCTCTAGTTCTGCAAACGCTCCTACCATGCCCATGACTATTTCTAGCACACCAATAAGCGGTGGAACTACGACTCCAAGGCCACAGATGATTGCAGCTCTTCCTAAAAACCTTTTTGAACGAGCTACGCCAGTAGGGTCGATTCCAAGATGAGTGGGCGGTGTAAAAGGTGATTCCATTTTTAACGAACAGTTTGGATGTTGTCGTAAGGAGGCTTCAGAATTTCCCCCCATTTTACAAGATAAAGTGCAACATGACTTTTTTGCTCGTAGATCGATCAGCTTGGTTTTTGGGCATGGTGAGTGCGAGGGCGAATTCATACTCATTCGCTCGCAGCTTTTTCTTCTCCTCTTCACCGAAATGACTTATTTCTGAATGGTTTGTCCTAGCCGATATAGGCGGATCAGCTCCATCGTTCGCTTCGCTCTGTGAGTTCGATATGGTAGAGCAAATTTTTTCACTGTCGATATTGGCATGAGTAATCCTACATGAGACCCATATAAAGTAACAAAGAACTAAAATCTTGGTCTGTGAGCTTTTCGTAAGTCATTTGATCGCAGGCTTGATATTTTTGGTTTGAGTCGCTAGATTGTCGCTGTGATTCACCTTAGACAGTTTTTGTTTTTTTTGCCGATACGCCCATTACTCGCACTCTTGATTTCATTGAGTTGCTCTCACGCGGCGACGGAATTGGTGACGATCAAGAATTGTGTTTTGTTGCCGACGGAGTGGGCCGATGGCGATAGTTTTTTTGTGAGAACTCCTGATCGGCAAGAATTCACTGTGCGATTGTACGGCGCGGATTGCGTAGAAATGCATGTGAATGACGCCACGGATGAGAGACGACTTCGCGAACAAAGAAGGTATTTCGGTATTTCATCGATCGCGCCAAATGTGCCGCAGTCGATCTCAGAGGCAAAGAATTTCGGCAAGCTTGCCAAGGATTTCGTAAACACAGCCTTGGCGAAGCCGTTCACGATTCACACAGCATTTTCCGATGCGCGGGGCGATAGCAAACATAAGCGCGTTTACGCGTTTGTGGTAACTCACGATGGCAAAGATCTTGCTGAAGAACTGACTGCGGCGGGACTTGCTCGGGCTTTTGGCATCACCCGCCTGACTTTTGATCAACGAAGTGCGGACGAGTATCGCGAACATTTACGGGATTTGGAATTGCGCGCTGCGATTGCTAAAACTGGGATTTGGGCGAAAACCAATGTTAAAACTCTCTCCGATGAGCGACTTGCACAACGCCGTGAAGATGAGGAGCTGAAAATAGCGATAGGGAACGGCAAAGTGGAGGAAGGCGGGGCAAAGATTAACATCAATCAGGCAAATCTGGATGATTTGTTGAAATTGCCATCCGTCGGTGAAGTGACGGCTAAGAACATTATTGCTGCCAGGCCATTTCAAAAAGCAACTGATCTATCAAAAGTAAAAGGCATAGGCCCCGCGACACTCAAAAAGCTTCTTCCTTTGGTGGAGGTCCACTAGTGCTTTGTTGGTGAAATTGTGCGCGTAAGTGGTCGAGCCGCTCTTTGATTTTTTTCTCATGACCATTTTCCGACGGATGAAAGTACCGTTTTCCTTCGGGCAAGTAGGCTTGGGGAATGTAATTGCCCGGGTAATCGTGGCTGTAGAGGTAGGCGAGAGCGGCATCTGGCGTGCCGGAGGCCGAGGCGAGTTTCTTCCGGGTTCTGGTGCGTAAGTGTTCAGGTACGGCGAGGGTTTGACCTGCAGCGACATCGGCCATGGCGGCACCAATCGCGGCGTAGGAACTGTTCGACTTAGGAGCCGCCGCTAAATATACGGTAGCGTGGGCAAGGGGGATGCGCCCTTCGGGCATGCCGATAAATTCTAAGGCATGATGGGCATCAATGGCGATACGCAGCGCTGCGGGATCTGCTAGGCCTATGTCTTCGCTGGCGGAAATCACCAAGCGGCGAGCGATGAAGCGTGGGTCTTCTCCAGCATGGAGCATTTTTGCCAACCAATACAGCGCGGCGTCGGGGTCTGATCCGCGGATGGATTTGATGAAGGCACTAATCGTGTCGTAGTGGTTATCTTCATCATAGGCAATCGATTTTTTTTGGATCGATTCTTCGGCAATTTCTAGGGATAAATGGATGACACTTTGCTCATTCGGCTTGCTGGTGAGGATGGCGAGTTCTAGTGCTGTGAGGGCTTTGCGTACGTCGCCGTCGGATTTATCGGCGATGTGCCGCAGGGCATTTTCCTCCGTGGTGATGGCGCGATCCCCAAACCCCCGTGGATCATGAATCGCACGGAGCAAAACGGGCAGTAGTTCATCCGTGCTTACGGGTTCGAGTTGGAAAATTTGCGATCGTGAGGTGAGGGGAGAGTTGATGTGGAAAAAGGGATTGTGGGTGGTGGCACCGATGAAGCGGATTGCGCCGCGCTCGATGTGGGGCAGCAGCACGTCTTGCTGTGATTTATTAAAGCGGTGAATTTCATCGATGAATAAAATGGTGCTCTGGCTGCGCATTTCTCGATAATGCCGTGCTTGATCAATTTTGGCACGAATTTCGGCGACGTTGGATTCCACGCCGTTGAGCATTTCAAAGCGTGATCCTGTGAGCCTTGCAATGACGGTGGCTAGCGTGGTTTTTCCCGTGCCTGGTGGGCCGTAAAAAATCAGCGATGTGAAGCGATCACTCTCAATCGCTCGACGAAGAAGTCTTCCTGGAGCAAGTATGTGCGATTGCCCCGCGATTTCATCGAGAGAAACGGGACGCATCCGCGAAGCCAATGGCTCATTCGCCTTTGCATCATCGGCAGAAGAATGACTTGATGGTGCGTGAGCAAAGAGGTCAGACATGGAATCAACTTGCGGTGGTTTTGCGCACGATTACGCGTGGCAAAGCAAGATCGAATTGGCACTAAAATGATCCGAAAGCATATCGGAAACGATCACAGCGGGTGTACCTGGCTGGACTAGATTCTGCTCTCGAAGCATGGCTAATGCAGCCTGAATGGTATCATCAATTGTGGGTGAGAACGGAAGTTGAAATGCCGTTACACCGCGTGACAGGGCAAGTTGTCGGCAGACGCGTTCGTGCGGAGAAAAGGCGAAAAGCGGCGTGCGCGGTCGCAATAAAGCGCAGTGATTGGCGATGATACCACGGCGAGTCAGCAGAATCATACATCCTCCCGCGAGCGAGTCGGCCAATGTAATCGCGGCTCGGCAAACCTTTTGGCGTTCATCGCGCAGGACAGCCAATTCTCCATATCCAAGGCCACCGGAGCGTTCAATGCGATGGGCAATCGTCAACAACGCATCCAAGCAGCGCAGAGGATAGGCACCCACCGATGTTTCGCCCGAAAGCATCAATGCATCTGCTTCTTCAAAAGTCGCGTTCGATACATCCGTCACCTCCGCTCGCGTCGGCGTGGGTTGGGTGATCATCGACTCTAACAATTGCGTAGCGACGATGACCCGCCGACCTAATTCATGGCAGCGACGAATGATACGACGTTGTAAAATGGGCAGTTCTTGAAACTCTACTTCTATGCCTAGATCACCGCGGGCGATCATGATAATATCGGAAGCCTGAATAATGGCGTCGATATTGCGGATCGCTTCTTGATCCTCCACCTTGGCTACGATTTGCGCGGAACCTTCGAGTTTTTCGATAAAGGATTTTAACTCACGAACATGGGCGGCATCACGAACAAATGAGCCTGCAATGTAGTCGGCATCACATTCCACCGCAAGGGCGAGATCTTGGTGATCTTTTGCCGTCAGTGCCGGGAGGTTGAGGCGAACACCTGGCATGTTGATGTGACGACGTGACCCCATTTTTCCGGGTGTTTTTACTTCGCAAATAATAGCATCGGGGCGAACGCTTAATATTTTCATCAACAAAGCACCGTTATCGACCACCAACGTATTGCCTTCACTCACGTCTTCCATCAGCCCATCGTAGTTCACTGTGGTGGAAAGCGGAATGGATGCCGTTGCTGCCGCTTTGCGAAATTCGACGTGATCGCCCTCTTTCAGTTCGTATGGCGTCGCCAAGTCGCCCGTGCGAATGGATGGGCCAGTGAGATCGAATAAAACACCAACATGAACTTGGCGCTGTTTCGCTTGCTTTCTGACGCGTTTCGCCATTTCTCTGGCCCATTCATGCTTGGCATGCGACATATTGATACGAAAAACATCCGCGCCTAAGTCGATCAATTGACCGATCATTTGTTCTGATTCCGTTGCCGGGCCTAATGTGCAAATAAATTTGGTGCGGGGCTGTGCTTGCATGCACGACAATTAAGACCACGAGCGCATCTTTGGCAAGAAATGGCACTACACGTGCAGAAAATTTCCCTATTTATGCTGAAATGCTAAAAAAAGTGCATAAAAAGGTTGACGCACCATCACTAAATGCTAAAATTCCAGCACCATGAACACATTGGTCACAAAAACATCGTCGGAACCCACAAAACAGGGGAAAAGTATCATTAAAGGAATCGGCATTGCAGCATTGCTCGCTATCGCGTCGTGCAGCCAGAATGGGCTTCGGGACGAATCTCGCGTGGGGTATGTCGAAAGTCCTCGCAATGCTTTACCTACGGATTCCTCTCCCATAGCAAGCAGCGAAGCCTTTGCCCAGCCAGCGAAAGAGCGCCCAGGTCTCGCCACCACATGGGGAAATTCGGTGAAGCAGCCACTCGGCGATTTGCGATTCAGTCGCGCAACGCCTGCACCCGTGGGTGTTGATGCCATTTTTTACAACAACCGCGAAGGACTGGAAGCGATGGGAGGAAAAGATCAGAAAGTCTCAGGCATGCAGGTCGCTGCTGGTGGGATCATTGAGTGGGGGATTAAAGGCAGCATCGGCATGTTGCCGGCATACAAATCATGGGTCAATCAAGGTCATCGGCGCTTTGTTCAAGGTTCACATGGCGCAGAATACAGCATCGTGGTGAAAAATTGCTGCAAGTGCCGAGTGCAAGTCATTCTCAGTGTCGATGGGCTGGATGTGATCGATGGTAAGCCCGCAAGTGTGAAACGCCCAGGTTACATCATCGACCCCGATCAAACGCTCACCGTGAAAGGTTTCCGCACGAGTTATGACACCGTCGCCGCATTTCAGTTTAGCAGTGTATCGGAATCCTACGCCAACATGCGCCACGGTGAAACGCGAAATGTTGGTGTAATTGGGCTTGCCGCATTCACCGAAAAAGGTTTTGATCCTTGGACATGGATGCCTCAAGAGATCAAAATGCGCGATACCGCACAGCCCTTTGCCACAGCACCGTGAGCATGGGAAAGATCCTTGGTTGATCCTTTCACCTCCAACAGTCATTTCATTTTATGAAAAAATCTTCATCATTCGTTATTCTGCTAGCACTTGTGATTTCTCTAAATTCATGCGGTCTGTTCCGCTCCAAACCTGAAAAACCGAAGGGTGGTGTCACTCAGGAGACTGGTGACAAAGAGGAAGATAATCAGCAAAAAGATAAGACCGAGGGAGAAGAAAAAGAAATCGATAAGGAAAAAGAAGATACCGAGAAAAAAGATAATCCAGTTAGCGAAAAACCGAAAGTAACTTATCCCCACGCCGTGCCGGTAGTTGGCCGTCCGGGGTATGTTTACAGCCCTTACAATAATCGCATCGTTGATGTTGTAGGATTAAAATCCGGTATGTTGGTTTATGATCCTGATTTTCCAAAACAGGAGAGGAAATGTTTTTACGTGCCTTAGACGAAAAATAACGTCGCGTGATATGAATTCATCCGACGGGAAACAGTAATTCAAACACTTCGTAGCCCGCTTCATGGAAGCCAAGACGTAGGTAGCTTTGTCGAGCTGTTTCATTGTCGCGTTCCATATAGAGCCGGATGCCGCAACAATCGGAATCTGCTTCACCTAGGTTTTTAATGTAGGAAAATAAGGCACGAAAAAGCCCTTTGCTGCGAAATTCTGCATGGATATAAACGCTCTGAATCCACCAGATTTCACCGTTTCTCCAATCGCTCCATTCAAAGGTGTGAGCTGTTTGCCCCACAACTTGGCCATCAACCGTGACCACGAAATAACGACCACGCGCTGGTTCCGATAGAAAACGCTCCACTCCCTTCAATACAGTCTCGCGATCAAGTT
>CAMAYN010000190.1 GCA_945862285.1 Akkermansia muciniphila
ATCCGGACCTAGAAGATCGCTGGGCTGGGTGTATTTCTTGAGTATTTCGTCGAGGAGTGTGTCTGTTATTTTTGATTTCATTGCGATGTGTTTTTCTACTTTTTGTTGCTCTCACCAAAAAGCACTTACACAAAAATTCATACACTCTCGCCACGGGGGGCTACTCTTCGAGTTGTTCGGATCTGAGCTTTTCGATGTGCTCGTTGATGGCTTGTTGCCAGGCATCGAGATTTTCGCCTAGTTCTTCTGCATCTCGATTCAGCATAAATGCCATCAATTCTTGCGCATCTAGCCGAACTTCGTCTTGGCTATGGGAAAAAATGGCGAGGGCGGCGGGGAGTTTGGCGAAGTCATCGCGATTGTAAGCTTCATCAAGGGCGACTCTTTGCATTGTTGGTTCTTCGAAGAGATTGTCGCGCAAGTAGGGCATCACCAACTCTTCGTAGTCTTCATCGCTCACAAGGTTGAGGGCGTGGGTTAAACTTTCTTCGCGCATTTCTTTGCGAATCTTTGGATCTGCCGCCATGGCGAGGAGCTTTTGACTCGCTTGACGAATGGGGATTTTTTCATCTTGAAGAAGTCGGGAAATTTCGGCTTCGGCCTGATCTGGGGCTATGCCTGAGGATCGATTTTTTAGAGTTTGCCGGGGTTTTCCCTGCGACGAGGAGCCCTTCGTGCTGGGTCGATTCTCCTTCTGTGAGTCATCGGTGAGTGCTGTTGTCTGTTGGGAATTTTCCGTAGGGGGCTTACTTTTTATACCTAAGTAAAGTGCCACGGAAAGGGCAATGACACCTGAAACTAGGGCTATGTAACGTCGATTCATCTTTTATAGGAATGCCGCGAGGGACGATTTTTTGTGATTTTTGCGGAAAATGTTTCTTTTATGGTGTGTCATCGTCATCGCCGGGCACGGGAGGAATGAGGTCTTCGCGGGCGAGGAGACGTTTGATATCGAGCTTGGGGATGGCGGCGTCTGCGGTTCTTTGGACGATGGCGGCGTAGGGGGTGATGCGGTCTAGTTCCGCAATGGCACAGTGAACCATGGAGGTTATGATATCGGAATCATAGCGTTCGCGTTCAAAGATGTTGGTGATGCGGAAGGCGAGGTGATGGCGATCTAAATCAAACTCAAAAGCGCCGAGATTGAGTTGGTGATTGGCGCGGTTGAGCAATTCTAGTAACGCGGGGACTTGTGCTTTGCCGATGCGCATGGGGGTTTCTCCGACGACGGCGAGGGCATTGATGGGGGTGTAGGATTGTGCGTGGATTTGAATGCGAGTATGGTGGGCGGAAAACGAGGCGCGTACGACTTCGCGTCCTTCGACAAGATCACAATGCCAGCCATTTTGCCCGAAGGCGGTTTGAACGGAAAGAATTTGTAATGATGGTGGTTTCATGAAGTAGGTGATTTTTCTCGCTTGAGGAGGATGGCGTCGATGGTGTGGCGGAGTAAGGCTCGACTTGCGGGGAGTATGGGCGCAAGAGAGAGGACGATGCCAGAAGTTTTTTGCGCATCGCGGTGGAGGATGAGGGTCTTAGCGTTAGGAAATTCCATATGTTGGATCTCTTGCCAGGTAATGAGTGCCATGTGTTTTTCTGGGCGGAAGAGTGGAAAGATTTCGATCCCTAAGGGCGTCAAAATCAAATACGCATGACGTATGCAGCGGAGGGCGTAGCGAAAAAAGAGAATCGCTGGGGGAAGCGGGAAGAGAGCTGTCCATTCATACCCTTCCCATCGAGGTCTTTCAAACTCCGTTCCTTGTGTGGATAGAACAAGAATGGCGAGGGAGGCAATGATGCAAACGATAAAGAGGATCAAAAACACCAATCCTTGTGCCGAGCGCGTGAAGCGGAGTTCTTTTTCGGGAGATTGCACGTTTTTTGGTGCCGCCATAGCGCATTGAGCATGCCTTTGTAAGCGTCATGGTCAATGGCTAAGATGAGCGATGATGAATTTTCCTTTTGGATTAGAAAAAAATGCGCCAGCATACGCCCGAAGAAGCCTAGGAAAAAATACCCACTAACAACTAGCATACATGATGAAGGAACTCGTTGACCAACTTTATACTAACAAGACGTATCCCGGGATGAGCCACCCTGCGGCGCATCCATCGGCAATGGCGGCATCGGCATTATTTGGTGGGTTACGAACGCCGGATCTGGAATCGGCACGGATTTTGGAAATTGGCTGTGCGCAGGGGCATCACATTACCCCCATCGCCCAGCATTGGCCGCATGCCCAAGTGTGCGCATTTGATCTATCTGCGGCTGCGATCGAATATGCAAAAAATGTCGCACGTTCCGCTGAGATCGAAAACATCGAGTTTTTCCAAGCTGATCTACGTGCGTGGAGTCCTCAGGGAAAAGAATTCGATTACATCATCGCCCACGGGATGCTGTCTTGGGTGGATGATTCATGTAAATCGGCATTGTTACGAATTTGCCGTGAATCGCTTGCGCCTGCGGGCGTGGCGATGCTGAGTTACAATGCCTTACCTGGATGGGCGATGCGGCAATGCGTTGTGCAAATGACGCGGACCTTGCAGAAGACGCCACTGACAGGAGGCTCGGCGATGGCGGCCTTAGACCACCTAGACCGGGCCTTTGAGGGACGAGCGGATGAATATGGAAAATATCTTCAGTTTGTGGTGCGTGATGCCGCGCATAAGGGCGAAGATGTTTTGCGATTTGATGATTTAGGACCGATTAATGATCCGTTTTATCTGAGTCAATTTGTGCAACTCGCCGAGAATTATGCATTACGCTACATCGGTGAGAGTGACATGAGCTTAGATCAAGTGGACTTTCTCACGCCGGGAGCCATGGAATTGTTGCCCGCTTTAGGCGCGGATCCGTTATTGCAACAGCAGACGCAGGATTTGCTTTCGGGGAGAACATTTCGCACGAGCTTATTATGCAGGAATGATGCGGTGATCTCACCTGCCCATGCCACGGAGATTTTTGAATTATGCTTAGAGACGACCCAAGTGATTCCAGCGATTGGTGAATCCATTTACGATCAGATCGCGGAGGCATTGTGTGCCTTTTCGCCAGGCGCGGTTCGATTGCGCTTGCTACACCAAATTCTCCCACAAATCAGTCCTATGGCGATGCTGGAATGCGTTACTCGTTTCGTTGCTGCGGACTTGGCACGTTTTGTCAAAGAGGAGAGCATCCCTGCTATGACCTTGCCGCAGTATCCTACGCTGAGTTTATTGAACCAGATTTATCTTAGGGATTCGGGAATAGTGATCGATCGACTCCATCGGCCATGCAAGATATCGCCGAGTGACGCGGCCACACTTGCCAAGTGCGATGGGAAATGGCGATATGAAGAGCTCGAAGCGCTGATTGATGCGCCATCAAAAAAAGGATTTCAGGGATTGTTTGCCTACATGAATCAGCGTGGCATTTTTCTATAATTTGAGATTTTTCCTGAATGATTCTAGTGGCAGAGGATAAATTAGACGTGACAGTTGGTGATTCTGCTTCTAGGCATGCGTTGTGTTAAACCCAATCTACCTTGATCGCTGGGCCGATGTTCTTGTTCGCCATGCTACCGATGTGAAAGTCGGCGATATTGTGCGCATTAGTTCGCAGCCCGATGCCAATCCATTGCTTGAAGCTGTTTACCGCAAAGTTTTGCAAGCGGGAGGAAATCCCATCGTGAGTTGCCGCCCGGAATTTCTTACTGAGGCATTTTATGAAACGGCTCAGGCACATCAGCTTGATTGGACAAACCCGTTTACACAGTTGGAGACAGAACTGGTGGATGCTACGATCAACATTGCTGCTTCCACGAATTTACGCTCTTTGGACAAATTCCCCACCGCGGTGACGCAACGTGCCGCGCGTGCGCAAGGCAAATCCCGCGAGTTATTCTATCAGCGTGCCGCCGTGGCCGATGATCCATCCATCGATCCGACACTGAAACCGCTTTTGTGGACGACCACGTTATTCCCCACAAACGCCTACGCGCAAGATGCGGGCATGAGTTTGGCCGATTACTGTGCGTTTGTGATACGTGCCTGTCAGCTCAACCAGGAAGATCCAGTGGCTTTTTGGCGAAATCTCGATCTTTGGCAAAATCAACTCGCCGAGCAATTGATGGCGGGAAGTGAACTCCATTTTTTCACCCCTGAAGGCACCGACCTCATTGTGAACATCTCCGGATCACGCTGGTTATCCAGCCCGGGGCGTAAGAATTTTCCTGATGGAGAGGTCTATTCTGGCCCGAATCTCCATGCGCAAAATGGCGGAGCACATGGCGTGGTGTTTTTCGACAAACGATGTGTGTATCAAGGTCATTCTGTGCGAAATGCTCGCATCACCATGGAAAATGGCAGAGCCACTGCCGTAGCTGCCGAGGAAGGAGAAGATTTTCTCATTGCCATGCTTGATCAAGATGATGGCGCGCGGCGCATCGGCGAAGTCGCTTTTGGAACGAATCGTGCGATCTCCCAACCAACCGGCCAAATTCTTTACGACGAAAAAATGGGTGGATCATTCCATCTCGCCTTTGGCGCAGGATATCCAGAAACAGGAAATACCAACAAGAGTGCGTTGCACTGGGATCTCATTGCTTCGCTAGGCCTCGGCTCACGCGTTACGCTCGACGGCAAGGATTTATGTATCGATGGGCAATTCGTCACCATGCCGCCCGAGGTTCCTTGGCTGATTTGAAGACGGGACTTCGGCTTTCAACGATTCCTATTTACACAAAAAAACCGCCCATTTGATGAGCGGTTTTTTGAAAAATCGATTGCTTGGATCAATCAATGCTCGCGGCAGAAAGATTCGAAGCGATCGAGACCTTCGGCAAGCACGTCGAGCGAGGTGCAATAGCTGAGGCGGATGGCATCGTCATTGCCGAATGCGATTCCCGGAATAGCGGCGACTTTGTAGCGGGACAGCAATTTATCGCAGAGGTTGAGGGATTTGAGTCCTAGCTTTTCGGTAGAAACGAAGAAATAGAATGCCCCTTTCGGTTCTACGACGCGGATGTTGGGAATCTGGCGCAGGCGTCCGAGCATGAATTGGCGGCGGACGTCGTATTCCGCTACCATTTCGGAGATGAATGTTTGCTCGCCAGTGAGAGCCGCGAGAGCACCGTATTGCGCAAAGCTCGTGGCGTTGGAGACGGTATGATTTTGAATTTTTTCAATCGCTGCGGCAATCGCTCCAGGAGCTGCTGTGTAACCAAGTCTCCAGCCGGTCATGGAATATCCTTTTGAGAAACCATTCACCGTGATGGTGATGGCATGGAGTTCCTCACTGAGAGAGGCAATGGAGGTATGAGTGGCGCCATCATAGACGAGTTTTTCGTAGATTTCGTCAGAGAGAATGCAGATGTCTTCCGAGAGGGCGATTTCGCCAAGAGCGGCGAGTTCATCTGCGCTGTAAATGGCACCCGTAGGATTGCCTGGGGTGTTGATGATGATCATCTTCGTCCTTGGGGTCATGGCAGACTCAAACTGCTCGGGAGTGATTTTCCATCCTGTGGCTTCCGTGGTTTCAATAACGACTGGCACGCCGCCGGCGAGGAGGACCATTTCAGGGTAGCTAACCCAGTAGGGTGCAGGAATGATGACTTCGTCGCCCTCTTCTACCATGGCGAGAATGGCGTTGTAGCAGGCCATTTTTGCTCCAGAAGTGACGCAAATTTCTTGGGCGTTGTAGTTGAGACCGTTGTCGTCTTTGAGTTTTCTTACCAGTTCGGCGCGGAGCTCGGGGATACCACTGGCAGGGGTATATTTGGTATATCCGGCCATCAGAGCAGCAGCGCCCGCATGCTTGACGTGGTCTGGGGTGTCCATATCTGGCTCACCGCC
Organism: Akkermansia muciniphila; assembly: GCA_945862285.1. GTDB lineage: Bacteria > Verrucomicrobiota > Verrucomicrobiia > Verrucomicrobiales > Akkermansiaceae > UBA956. The sequence goes on from CAMAYN010000190.1 coordinate 5,832, forward strand.
AGCGAGACCGTAAACCTCTTCGCCACGAGCCTTCATGGCCTTGGCTTGGTTGGTAATTTGAAGTGTAAGTGACGGGGAGACTTTGTGAATACGAGATGAAATACTGTCCATGGCGACGCGGTGTTAGTTGATCGATTTATGCCCCAGACGGGCTACGAAAGGATGAATTTACGCGCTGCGCCTGCGGTGCGCGCATGTTTTGCCTTTTCATGTTCGGCATGGCAAGCGGAATGCGCGGATTGTGAAAAAAATTTCTCCAATGAGAGATTTAGCAAAGAAATCTCAGAGGGTTCGCGTATTTGATAGAATCGTATGTCGAAAGTCATCTTGCTATTCTCCTGTAGCATTTTATGTGCCATGGCATTTCTTCTATTTTCTATGGAGCAACATGAGCAAAATTCTGAAGCAAAGAGTGAACACGAGGCTTTTCCCAGAGTTCAGGTTCCAGAGATCGATGTAGTTTTACCGGCACACCTTGTGAATGCTGGCAGAGAGCGGGCTAAAGCTGCGGAAAAGCGCGTCAAAGAACATCTTTTGGCGGAACTTACCAAGCTAGGGCTGCATTGGGGTGATGCCATTTTTATCAGAGTATTTAAGGAAGAAAAAACGTTGGAAGTATTCATGAAAGATCGAAAAACGGGGAAATTCACCTTATTTCGGCGCTACGAAACGGCGGCTATGTCGGGGGAGCTAGGCCCAAAGTTGCGCGAGGGCGATGGGCAGGTGCCTGAGGGGTTTTATTACGCTAGTGCTTCATCGATGCGCCCCGATAGCAATTTTCATCTTGCGGTAAATTGTGGATATCCCAACGCCTATGATATTGCCCATCAACGCACAGGGTCTTACATCATGATCCACGGTGCACGGGCATCGATCGGCTGCGTAGCCATGACG
>CAMAYN010000191.1 GCA_945862285.1 Akkermansia muciniphila
ACTGCCGCTTCCTGAACACTTCAGAAGAGAATACTTTTCATGAAGTGACACGCCGCGTCAATGTTTGACCCGTTGAATATGCCGCAACCCTCCGCTCCCGCACGGAGAAATGACTCTACAAAAATCCTCGATCCCCGAATGCTTACTTAATCTTCTTGCACTACGGACTTGCCCCTCGACCACAAAAATATGTTTTGACGGGATCGATTTTGCGACGATTTTTACACGCATGACTGCAAGTACGAATGAAACCGTTGATCCGAATCAGCAGGATGATCAATGGGTCAAAGTAGGGCAATATCCCTCCATCGATCAAGCCTTCGAGCACAGTCTTGTGATCCTTTCGCAAGGCAGTAGCTGTCGGGTTCATCGCAGCGCTGCGCCGACGGGGGACTATGAATTAGAAGCTCCCTCGGATCGCGAAACCATCGCCCGCCGCGAACTCGAAGCATACGAAGCGGAAAATCAGCAACCGCACACCCCTTCGCTTGCCGATGCGGCGCACGATTTCGGCATCGTTCCCTTGCTGCTCTGGGCGATCGCTCTCCTATTTTCCTATCGCATGCAACTTGCTACCCCTTTTTGGGAAGAAATTGGCATGAATTCTAGCGTCGATTTGATAGAAAATCACCAATGGTGGCGGCCATTGACGGCGTTATTTCTGCATGCCGATGCGGGGCATTTGCTCTCGAATCTCCTAACAGGCTCTTTGTTTGCCGTTGTTCTTCACCGCTACTGGGGCACTGGGCGCACGTGGAGTGCCTTGATCGTTTGCGGCGTTCTAGGAAACATCGCCAACAGCCTAATCCGCTATCCGGAAAAAGCTTTTTCGCTAGGTGCCTCTACCGCCGTCATGGCAGCGCTAGGATTACTCTGCTCACACGGCACCTACTTCGCCATTTCCCAGAGGAAGATCTCCAAGTCTTTCCGCCAAGCTACCATTCCCCTCGCGGCAGGAATCGCGCTCTTTGGACTCACAGGAAATAGCGCCGAACCAGATGTCAACGTGCTTGGTCACGCCTGTGGGTTTGCCGCTGGGGTGATCGCAGGAATGCCGATCGCATGGAACGTAAATCACCGCAATCGATCAAGTCCGTAAAAACAGGGAAAATGAAAAATTTACTGGAATTTTAAAAAATTCCTCCTAGTTTTGCCGTTGAAATACACAAATATGTCTGAAAATTCGTCACGCCCTCCTCAGGAAGCTTTGCCAGAAAACCTGAAAAAGCTACTCATGGAATATCGGTCGAGGTTGTGGCGAGCAAAAATCCTCGAAGCGATTCTCGCTGGATTTATTGGCCTTGCTGTATCGTTCCTTTTGGTATTTCTATTAGATCGTTTCATTGCCACTTCTTCGATTTTTCGCTTAGCGATTCTCATTTCTGGCACCTCGTTGATGGCGATTTTTGCACCAATCTGGCTACGCCGCTGGGTATGGGGGCATCGGAAAGAAAACGAGTTGGCGCGTTTGATTGCAAAAAAACATCCTGACTTTGGCGATCGCCTGCTCGGTATCATTGAGCTTCAGCAGCAAAATGAGAGCCGTGATTCCATGTCGCCGCGCCTACGCAAGGCCGCCATGGAAACCGTTGCCGCCCAAGCAGAAAAGCAGGGTCTAGGGAATGCGTTACCGAAAAACTGGATTCCCAAAGCCGCGCTGGTGACTGCGATCTTAGTAGTGGGGATGTTGGCGGCATTCCTCATCGCACCGCAAGCAAGCGTAAACGCATTCAAACGCTGGTCCATGCCTCTGGCCAATACGGAACGCTATACTTTCACTAAATTAGATGCCCCACCCGCCCAACTTGTCGTAGCTCACGGGGAGTCATTTGATCTCACACTTCGTCTCGCTGCCGATACCCAGTGGCAGCCCGCTACGGCCCAAGTCCGCTTCGGTGCCGCACCACCCGTCGTAGCTCCCTTGTTTGAGGGGCGATATACTTTTTCCTTACCTGCACAGTTCGCTCCCAATGACTTGGCGGTCATCGTCGGGGATTTTCGCCATTCCACACGCATTTTGCCCACCTTGCGGCCTACCATTAACTACGCCGTTGCCACGATCCGTTATCCCGAATACTTGCAGCAGTCCGACCAAACCGTAGATCTCAAGACGGGTGTCGTCACCGCAGTGAATGGCTCCACCGTGCAAATGGAACTCACCGCATCGCGCACATTATCCTCCGCCGAACTCGGCCCTGTGGCTCGCGTCCGTGTTGACGACGAACCAAATCTCGTTTCCGCAGGTGCGGATCAAAGCCCCAGCGATGGATTCAAGGCCGCACTTACCACGAATGGCACTCTCGCCACCTCCGCTCCGCTGCCTGTTTCCACTAAGACCTACGATGTGCCATTTTCATGGATTGATGAATACAAGCTTGCTGGCGATAACGCATTCCGCATTCGCGTGGAGGGCACAGAAGATGCACCTCCCGTGGCTTACATCCAAGGAGTAGAAAAACAAATCGTCCTCTTGCCCGAAGAAACCATCGACTTTGATGTGCTCGCGGAAGACGACTTCGGCCTCACGGAGCTTGGGCTCGAGTGGTATGGCGAAGCAGCTCCGAACACCAGTTCCAATTCACTCGCCAAGGGCGAGCTCAAGCTACAAACAGGCAGCCCTACTTCGCGTCAGCTAACGAATCCTACACCCTTTTGCCCGAAAGTTCATAACATCGCTCCGCAAAAACTCATCCTCCGCGCCTACACCAAGGATTATCATCCCGACCGCAAGCGCATTTACTCCGAACCGATCACCCTGTTTATCCTGACGCGCGATGAACATGCGCAATTGCTGAAAAATCAATTTGATCGCGTCGTCGGTGAGCTGGAAGACGCCGCTCGTCGTGAACAAAATTCCTTTGAAGAAAATCAACGCTTAGAACGCAAATCACCAGAAGACCTCCAAAGTAAGGAAAATCAAGCCAAGCTCCAAGAGCAGCAAAAACAAGAGCAAGAAAACACCGAGCGCATGAAGGATCTCCAAGAGCGCATGGAAAAACTCCTCAAAGATGCCGCCCGGAATGGGGAAATCGATAAAGACGTGATGAAAAAAATGGCTGAATCCATGAAATCCCTCTCCGAGCTTTCCAAAGAAGACATGCCCAAAGTGGAGAAAAAATTAAGTGATTCACAACAACAAAATAGCACGCCCGAACAAACAAAAAAAGACGTGCAAGATGCCGTGAAGGAGCAGAAAGATGTGGTCGAGAAAATGAAGAAAACTCTCGCCGAAGCGCGCGATGCAAACAAAAACATGGAAGCCTCCACTTTTGTCAATCGCTTCAAGCGTGCCGCCTCGGAAGAATCTTCACTCGCTTCTGATCTATCGAGCACGAACAAACACTATGAGGAAGGACTCGATTACATGGAAGTCGATCCCTCCGTGCAGTCGATCTTGCAAGATGTCAGCCGTCGGCAATCGGCCAACCTGAGCGACATTCGCTGGATTGAGGAAGACCTCGCCAATTTTTATACCCGCACCAACAAGGAAGTGTATAAGCAAATCCTCGATGAAATGCGCGGAATCAATGACAGCACAGGCATCGCCAACTCCCTAGAGGGCATACGCTTATTGCTCGAAGATAACTTATCCCTTCAATTCCGCAACGGCGCCAACTATTGGTCGGATCGTCTCAATGGCTGGGCGAAAAAGCTCGAAGGCGAAAAAGATAAGGAAAAAGGCGAAGGCGGCGGCAACGGTCCACCACCTGACCAAGGCGACCAAGACTTTGAATTCATGTTGCGCGTGATGAAAATGATCCAAAAACAACAGGACATCCGCGCCAGCACACGGGCACTAGAAGAACTGAAACGATCCACAAAATTACCATGAAATCCCCACTCCTCCTCTCGCTTCTCGCCGTTTCCGCACTCGTTGCAGCAGAAGCAAATCCGCAAGCCGATACCGCTGAGAAAATCGAAAAACATAAGCTCGGGTCCGAAGATACCGCAGAAAAGCAAGACACCCTAGCCGGTGATGTGCAGCAACTTCGCATCGAGCAAACACAACCAAAAGTGGTGAAATTGCTCGCCGAAGTGGAGACGCTTATGGACGAAGCTAGCGGCAACCTCATCGACTACAACACCGGCGGTGAAACACTTTCCGCGCAAACCGAAATCATTGAAAAAATCTTTGAAGCGGCCAAAAACAAGCAAAGTCAAGGCAAAGGAGAAAGCAAAGGGTCAGAGGGCATGATGCAAATGATGGAACGCATGATGGGGAAAAACTCGGAAGGCGATGAAAAAAAGGATGGCGATAAACCTGGCAAAAAACCTGGAGATCAACCCGGCGAAGGCTCCAAAGGCGAATCCGATACCGCGAACTCTATCAATTCCGGCGCAGCCTCAGGAACAAAATCCGAGGAGCGACGCGTCCCAAAAGCCGCAGGTACCAGCAGCGCCGAATTCCCCGAGGAATTCCGCGGCGCTCTCGACGCTTACAATCGCGCGACCAAATAATTTTTTCATCCTTTTCAGCCAATTTATCCTTCATCCATCACCATGCCCTATCTTGAAGTTCTCGATTTACACAAGCATTTCTTCAAAAAGACCGGCTCATGGTTTTCCTCTAGCACGGAAACGATCAAAGCTGTAAACGGAGTCAGCCTCGCGTTAGAAAAAGGTGAAATTCTGGGACTCGTGGGCGAGTCTGGTTGCGGGAAATCGACACTTTCGCGGACACTCATGCAGTTAATCGCACCAACCAGCGGTAGTGTGATCCTTGATGGCGTAAACCTCACGGCACTGCAACTGGAGCAGGGATTAGCGAAAATCCGTCCACTGCGGCTTGATTTCCAGATGATCTTCCAAGATCCCTACGCATCGCTGAACCCACGAATGACGATTGCCTCAACGTTAGAAGAAGCCATCAATCGCCGCCATCCGCAGATCAGCAAAGACGAACGTTATCAACGCATCGTGGAACTCATGCGGCGCGTGGGACTTGATGCGTCCATCATGAAAAAATACCCGCATGAGTTTTCGGGCGGCCAGCGGCAGAGGATTGCCATCGCCCGCGCTTTGGCTCCTGAGCCGAAACTCATCATTGCCGATGAGCCCGTATCCGCGCTGGATGTTTCCATTCAATCGCAAATTTTAAATTTGTTGCTGCAATTGCGCAACGATCTAGGACTGACCATGATTTTCATTTCCCATGATCTCGGCGTAGTGCGCTACATCGCCGATAACATCGCCGTGATGTATCAGGGCGAAATCATCGAATACGGCACCGCGGAACACGTTTTTCATAATCCACAGCAAGACTACACCAAACGCCTCCTCCGCGCCATTCCCCAGTTGCCAAACACGGATCAGCCACTCGTGCATGCGGTCTCATAAATACCGCAGAATGCGGAAGCCTAAACAAGGAACTCAACCACGGTTCAGGAGCCAAGCACTCTATTTCTGACAATGTGCTCCTGAAATATTGACCGAAGGTTGATACGGTCATTTTCCTACTCATCGTTTCTAAACGGCAATATCTTTGCTGCGAAAGGATATTGTAGCGCCAATGAAGTTGATACTGAGGTTCATCATGTCTGCATCTTCAAGGTTCGTTGCCGCATTTGTCGAGCGTAAGAGAGACTCATCATGAACTAATGCAAAGTTTGCTGTAATGATACGATCTATAACCACATTGCGATCGATTCTAGGGTTTTCTGTGGACCCATCACTCCAGTTGACGAATTGATAGTTTGCGTCCGGAACTGCGGCAACAAGAGTACCACTGGCACCATATTGAACCGATTGTGACGTGACGCCGACTAAGGTGCCGTTTGCTCCAGCTTTGTAGGTCAGGGTATAATCACTGCGACTTTTAATGCGAGCCACTTGTCTCGCAGCAAGATAAACCGATGCGGGGACTGACACTTGCTCATCGGTATCTAGCCCCCAAGCGACAACACTGCCATCGCTACAAAGCACCATGCTATGATACGACCCTGCGCAGATGGCTACTACGTTGCGCAAGTTGCTGGGGATTGTCGTTTGACCAAAAGCATTATATCCCCAAGCAACGACAGTCCCGTCGCTGCATAGCGCCAGATTATGATGCGCTCCCGATGCTATGGCTACGACGTTACGTAAATTGGCCGGTATGATATTCTGGCCATACGTATTGTTTCCCCAAGCGAAAAGTTCCCCCTGACTGTTCAGGGCTAGACTGTGATTTGTCCCTGCGGCAATGGCTACAATGTTCGATAAATCACTGGGCATTGTGGTTTGTCGGTAGGTTTTGTTGCCCCACGCAAAGACCGTGCCGTTACTGCGTAACGCGAGGTTGTGAAAACCTCCTGCTGCAATTTCTATCACATCTTTCAACTCGGGTGTGGTGTTTTTTTGCGTGTTGAAATTGCCGCCCCATGCGACGACCGTGCCGTCCGTGCGTAGCGCAAGACTATGCGCCTTGCCTGCGGCAATGGCTTGAACCTTACCTAAGTTGGTGGGGATGGATAATTGCCCATACGTATTGCTTCCCCACGCTACAAGCACGCCATCATTGTGTATAGCCAAGCTGTGATAGGCACCTGCCGCTATAGCCGCTACGTTATGTAAGTTCGCTGGAATGGAGACTTGGCCAAAGTCATTATTCCCCCACGCGACGACTGTCCCATCTTGGCGCAGAACCAGACTATGATAGTCACTTGTGGCTATGGCAATGGGTTTGAAATGAAGATCCCTTTTTGTAGCATCTGTCGCTAGCGCCGCTGACGCCATTGCT
>CAMAYN010000192.1 GCA_945862285.1 Akkermansia muciniphila
AAAAGCCATTACCTCGCAGGGTATATTACCCGCAACGGAGCTGACCTCGAAGCAAAGTTATACGATACGCTACAATCGCTCTTAGAAAAGCCTGACGCCGTTCAATCTGTCTGCGCTCACGGCTCCTATAAAGGCAAGTGATTTTGGCAAACAGTATAGTAAGTCTCTGCATACTGCGCAAAGGGATAGTTTGTATCCGTCTCTCCTGTGCATACGAGAACGGACACTGCGGATTTTTGCATTTTGGGAAATCGCTTTTCATGGACCAGCGCTCCCGCAGCGACGATAACAACTCCATTCAGTCCCTGCAGTTGCTCAAGAGATGTCTCAAAGGCCAACCAGCCGCCCTTGCTGACTCCCGAGAGAATGCGCTGCCCAACCGCAAAACCTTTCCTTTTCGACACGTTCGCCTCCACGCTGCGGCACAGCGCCCAGTGGTCACGCGCAAATTCTCCTGGCGCGAAATTTTTTTTCGAGAGGTAGGATAAACAGACTTCGATATAGCCATCGTTCTCGTCAGCGATGCCTGGCCCTGGATGTCCACTGGTGCCGGGAAACCAAAAGTTCACATGATAGCGTTTCGCGTTTGTAAAGCCTTTGGGATAGGAAATAAGCAGGAATCCTTGCTCCGTATCATTCCATGCCACTTGCTCTACCAATCGACCCGATGGAGAAATCTCTGAAGCAATTACGTCGCCGCTTTCGCCGCGGCAGAACTGCACAAAGAATGCAAGCAAAAGCAGATGAAATAATATGCCACGCATGATAAGGCGAACATTAGCGGGTCGTGCAACGGGGTCAATGATTTTTGCTGTGAACGATACACTGGCAATCGTAACACCGCGACCCCAAATGTATTTCACGACGTTTCAATGCCGTGATTTCGGAATAACGCTTTATCAATGCTGAGAGCTGATTGTTTTTTATTTACACATAAAAATGTATAAAAATAGGATCTATCATTCACAATTCCTCGCAAAACAAAATATAGATTTACTTTTTAATGTATCTCATTCATTTACTAAACCCGTGAACGTATCGTATTAGTAATACCATGAGCCTCCACGTCCGACTCAGTCCAGAGGCACAAGCCCGCCTTGATGCCATGAGGCGCAATTCGACGATCTCCTCGATCCTCGTCGCATTGATCACCCTCTTCGTCATCGGCCTGCTGTTAGCGCTCATTTCCATCAAGTCCCTGTTTATGGAAACGCCTGTGATTGTAAGCTACAGTGCTACCGAGCAGAAAGAAGAAGAGGTCATTGCAACCAAAAAGATTAGCACCAATACGAAGCAAAAGCCCACAGCACCTTCTTCTGCGATTGCCAGGGTGATTGCTGCGGCGACTACATCGAATTTGGCCATTCCCCTACCTGATGAGGAAATGTCACAACCCTCCACGGATTTCGGAAATGGTGATGACTTCGAACATGGCTGGGGTTCCATTGGTGACGGCGGCGGCGATGGTGGCTTTGGTGGGCTTCCTGACACCATGCGCAAGCGCTGTTCTAAAAATGAACGACTGCAACGACTTGCTCAAACCGGTGGCAACGTGCAATGCGAGGAAGCTGTGCTCAAGGCTTTGCGCTGGATGAAAAAATCGCAGAACCCTGACGGCTCGTGGAATGGATTGAAAAAGTCCGCTATGACTGGATTAGGCATTCTCGCTTACCTTGGTCATTGCGAAACACCATCATCCAAAGAATTCGGTGAATCCTGCTTGATGGCCATGACCTACCTCATCAATGTTGGCATGCAAAAGCAAGGCAAACTAGCTGACAACATTATGGATCAGAACTGGTGCTATGAACACGCCATCTGCGTTTACGCTTTGGCTGAAGCCACCATATTCTGTAAAGAACTCAACATCACAGTGCCGAATCTGCAAGAAGTTACACAAAAATCTGGTCAGTTCCTGATTGATAACCAACACCAAAGCGGTGGCTGGGACTACGGTTACAGTCGATCCAGCCCTCGCGGTGGTGATGTATCCATTGTTGGATGGCATCTACAGGCTCTGAAGGCCATGAAAATTACCGGACTGGAATTTAACAATCTGCCCCACAGTATTGAGAAAGGTCTCGAATTCCTCGAAGATAAACAACACAGCAACGGCGGATTTGGTTATTTTTCTAAAGAACACCTCGAATTCCAAGATTACCACCATCTCACAGGTGTCGGCACGCTGTGCTTCCAGCTTTGGGATACAGATGCAGAGAAAGTTCGCCATGGCATCAAACACATCCAGCAGAATTCTAAATTGAAATTTCGCACACCGAATTGCAACCTCTATGCGCATTATTACGAAGCTCAAGCGATGATGAATTTCGGCGGAGAAGCGTGGAAACACTACAATCGCATCATGCGTGATGAAGTGCTGAAGAACCAAAAGCCTGATGGCACCTGGAACAGCTCTCAAGTGCCAGATGACAGGCCAAATTTCTACGACACGGCGCTTTGCACTTTGATGTTGGAAGTTTATTACCGTTACCTTCCGGGAACAGCCACCAAGTAGCTGAGGCGTCTCTCCTCCATGCTTTATCACAGGGAATTTGCATGCGGGATTTGAAGGACGATGCAGATTCCGCGTTAGCCATGTCCACTCCGTCACCACCGCCTGTAATTTGACACGAAATGCGCAATGCTGAGTGGTTCGTCCATTGAATTTTGTAATTTGGCAAATGCAATGACGGTATATTACACGCATTTACCCAATGATTCCCTTGAAAATCAATCGTCTCACCTTCCTCAGCCTGCTCCTTACCGTTCCCCTTTTTGCAAATCCTCAGCAAGAAAAGGACTGGGCCTATCTCGACAACGGAATCGTCCGCATTGGCGTGGACAAGAGCCGCGGTTCGGCAATTGGCTATTTCGCTCTCGCCAAAGACAAGCGCAATCTCCTCAATCACCATGACGAAGGTCGCTTCATCCAGCAATCCTACTACGGCGATCCCGATGGTTCAAAGTGGGGGAAAAAAGATTGGGTCTATAATCCCGTTCAAGGCGGTAGCTACAAGGGCGAGGATGCAAAGACTCTCGATTTCAAATTCACCGAGAAGGATCTTTACGCCAAGATCGAACCACTGCGTTGGGCGAGTGCACAAACCTGTCCCGAGGCCATCATGCAAGAGTGGATCACGCTCGAAGGCTCAGTGGCAAAAATCCGCATGAAGCTCGATTACACCGGCGAAACGCAAAAACGCAACGCCCACCAAGAAATGCCGGCCATGTTTGTGGATTACGCGCTGCCTCATCTCATGTTCGAAAAAGACGGCACATTGGTGAAACACAAGCCCATCGATCTCGCGCAAGATCTCAAACCTGAGCAAGTGACTTATACGGGAAATTGGCTTGCCTATGTGGACGATAACAACTTCGGCATCGGCATTTTCACCCCCGGCACGGACAAGGCCGTAACGTATCGCCATCGTGGCAATGGCTCCACTGGACCCAATGGTTCTGCCTGCTCCTACGTCGCGCCGATCCGTCAATTTCAACTCACCAAAGGTCTTTCCTTCGAATACGAATTCTACCTCACCATCGGCACGCTTGATGAAATCCGCACTCGTTTTTCGCAAATGAAAAAATGAACCGTTCCTCTTACGTAACAAGCACTCAAACCCATGATTCGATTTTTCTCTCTCGCCATTGTTCTGCTAGTCACGGCATCAATATCCAACGTTTGCGCGATTCCGCACACGCCCATCGACGTAAAAGTATCCCATTTAAGTCAACCCTACATCGTCGATGACGCGCAACCGCGAATTTCTTGGCGCATCGAATCGGAACAGCCCGGCGCGCAACAAACGGCCTACCAAATCCTCGCCGCCACGGAGCGGCAACGGCTCGAGCCTGGCAAGGCTGACTTGTGGGACAGTGGGCGCGTGGAGTCTAGCGCCGCCCATGCGGTGTATTCTGGAAAGCCCTTACCTTCCTCCGCGTATGTCTATCTCAGCATTCGCACATGGGTGGGGGAGACACCCTCGCAGTGGTATAGTCCCACTCCGATCCTTACCGCTCTGATTGGTTCACAGCCGAAGCAACCTTTCATCTCCTTCAAAGACAACACGCCCTTTCACAACGAACGTAACATCCTTTTCCTCACGCCCGCTCGCTACTACCGCACGACATTTACGCCCGGAAAAAAAATCGTTCGCGCCATCGCCCATTCCACCGCGCTCGGCATTTATGATCTCCATGTGAATGGTCAGCGCGTGGGCGATGCGTATTTTGCACCAGGCTGGACGGATTACCGAAAAAGAATTTATTATAATACCTACGACATCACACGACTTCTCAATCAAGGGAAAAACGCCATCGGCGCGATTGTCGCGGACGGCTGGTATGCCGGATACATCGGCTACGGCAAACTCGTAGGGTATGGGCCGCACAAATCAGGTCGTAACATTTACGGAAAAACTCCCGCTCTGATGGTCGAGACCCACGTCTTTTACGATGACGGCTCAAGCGAAATCATCGGCACCGATACCAAGTGGAAAACGTCCACTGGCCCGGAAACCGAGGCCGATTTTCTAATGGGAGAAGCCTATGATGCCCGCAAGGAAATGCCCGGCTGGGCGACGGCATCCTTCGATGACTCGAAATGGGAAAATGCGATTTTTGCCAAAGCAAATGGATCGCACATCGTGCCTTTCAGCGATGCGTTTATCAAAAATGAAAAGCGCGAATTCGGTTTCGTTCGTCCACCCGTTTTTGAGGCGTATCCCTCACCGCCCGTCCGCGTGACCCAAGAACTCGCCGCCCGATCCGTAAAACAAATCAAACCCAACACATGGATCTTCGACATGGGGCAAAACTTCGCGGGTAACATCCGCCTGAAAGTAAAAGCCGACGCCGGAAAAACGTTCATTCTTCGCTACGCTGAGATGCTGCATCCTGATGGTCGTATGATGACGGAAAATCTTCGCCAAGCCCGCGCCACTGATACTTATATCGCCAAGGGTGATCCTAATGGTGAAACATGGACGCCACGCTTTACCTTTCATGGTTTCCAATATGTCGAGATCACTGGTTTCGAGACGGCGCCGCCACTCGATACCGTAACGGGTCTGGTTCTGCATTCCGATACCAAGCTCACCTCCGGTTTCGAGTGCTCCGATCCCGTGGTGAACAAAATTTTTCAAAATGCCGTCTGGACGCAGCGTGCGAACTGGATCGAGTTGCCGACCGATTGTCCGCAACGCGACGAACGACTGGGATGGACCGGCGATGCCCAAGTTTACGCCGCCTCCGCCGCCATCCATGCCGACGTTGCTGCTTTTTTCCGTAAATGGCTGCGTGAACTCAATGAAGCCGTTACCAAGGAAGGCTACTACCCATCCTACGCGCCCTATTGCTTCGGGCATGGCGGCGGCATTCACGGTTCGGCATGGTCCGACGCAGGCATCATCGTTCCCCATGCCCTATGGCAAGCCACTGGCGATCAATCCTTCTTCACCGCTCACTGGCCGACGATAACCCGTTTTATGGAAGCTCGCAAAGCTCATGATCCCGAGTTGAAAGGGAAAAACTTCGGTGCTCCATGGGGCGATTGGTTGAACCTGAACGACGCGACTCCACCGTCCTGCGTCGAATTGGCGTATTTCACCAAAACCTCCCTGATGATGGAGGAAATGGCCAATGCGCAAGGTCTCGCGGCTGAAGCTGCGAAATACCGCCAGTGGAGGGAAACCATGCGCGCCAATTTCCGCCAGCAACACCTCCAGATCGATGGAACAATCAAACCCGAATCGCAATCGGCTTACGTTCTCGCCCTTGATTGCGGTTTACTAACAGATGCTACCGAGCGGAAAAAAGCGGGTGATCGTCTCGCCGCGCTGATCCGTTCTAAAGCGGGTGAAAAGAGCACCGGTATGACCACGGGATTTCTCGGCACGAAGCCGCTGCTGCCGATGCTCACCGCCACCGGGCACCTTGATCTTGCCGTTTCTATGCTCCAGTCGCGCAAGTATCCCTCCTGGGGATACGAGGTGAAAAACGGTGCCACCACCATTTGGGAACGCTGGAATTCCTACACCGAGGAGCATGGCTTCGGCGGTGCAGACGGTAAAATGAACGCATCCATGAACTCCTTTTCCCACTACGCTTTTGGTGCCGTTACGGAATGGATGATGACCAACCTCGCGGGCATAGCTCCTGCGGAACCAGGCTATGCAAAAATCAAACTCCATCCGTATTTTCCTTCCGCCAGCGCTACTCAGGAAGCCGAGACGATTTCATGGATCAAGGCGCACCATGATTCGCCGCATGGGAAAATCAGCGTAGTATGGAAGCGCCAAGAGGACGGATCGCTACTGTATGAAGCCACCATTCCACCCAACACCACCGCCGAACTGACCCTCCCGAAAAGCTCGCCGTGGGGAGGAAGCGATCCTGCAACAATAATTCGACAGCTCACCCCAGGCTCGCATCGCTTTGAAATCAAAAAGTGATGATGCGGCTATTTTCTGAAACTGGATTCAGGAAAAATCATCTTTTCACATCATCAATCTTTTTGGGTTCATGATGGCGCGGTGTGCATGGAAATACTTAGGTGAAAAGTCGATTTTTTCGCTACCAATAGTGATGTTTTTTGTCTAAAATTTGTTGTAATTACTTAGATTTCTTTGCTGGTTTATTGTTAGAACGAGTAATTATTAAAATATTTTTTGTATCTGATAAATAATTATTTTATCAAGGGG
>CAMAYN010000193.1 GCA_945862285.1 Akkermansia muciniphila
TGGGCAAAAAAACACTCGTTCTGCCAGGACGTATTACTCGCCTGAAAGGGCATCAAGAATTTCTCTCATTGATTCACAAGCTACGTGCCATGGATTTGCCCGTTCATGGCCTGATTGTCGGTGATACACACCCGAAAAAACGCAGCTACCTCAGCGAACTCCATCTTTTGACAAAACAGCTCGATTTGGAAAGTCATGTTACCTTTCTGGGACATCGAACTGACCTGAAAGAGATCCTCGCCGCCACCGATCTTTCGTTTTCGCTTTCTCGCCAACCAGAAGCATTCGGGCGCACCGTTTTAGAGGCAGTGGCACTCGGCAAGCCAGTCATTGGACATGCTTTGGGAGGAGTCAATGAAATCCTCAGCATGTGCTACACGCGTGGCCTTGTGCCTCTGCACGACCATCAAGCACTGCTCCATACCACCTGCTCAATCCTTGAAAACGCAAGCACACCATCTCTTATTCCAGAACAGTTCACTTTACCCGCGATGAGTGTATCCATGCTTGCAAGCTATCAATCATGCTTATAAAGCTCTTGTAAGCGACGCATTTCAATAACGATGGATCTTCAAATTGTTCAAATTCCTTCATTCCTCTATATTGGATATGCTACCCTGTACTGGCTGAAGAAAGTAATGGGACTACCCACCCACATGCACCGCAAATTCTTGATGTGGAAATTGATCCGCACGGTTCAAAAGGGGAAAATTGATCGGAACAAAGTAAAGTTCACATCCATGGGTAAATCGGATGGAGCAGGCGCACAGGCGTTAGCAAAATTTTCCGCGATGTGCTTCGCCAAAGCCTATGGATTCGGCTACATCCACGTTCCGTTTTCCAAACTAGCGCATGCAGAGCAAGCCTCCGAAGTATGGGATGCCTCATGGGAACATCTGCTGCAAATGCATTCCCATCATCCATCGCTGGATGTCAAATCGATGAAGCTCGTTACCTTGAGCGATTTTCTTCACAATCCGCAGCTATGGAACACAGAGGTTGTCGTCCATGAGAGGCACTTTCATTCATTCACTGAGCTTGCGCCAGCATGCTGTGTCGATGTCGCCGAAGAACTTCAAGGTGCCTTTCTTCAACAACACGCCCAACTACGCCAGCCAACATCTCCATTTAAAATTCTCGTTCACGTCCGTCGCGGCGATGTCAACGTGAATGATTCTCAAACAAAAGGCCGTTTCACCCCAAACAGCCAGATCCTTACCGTTGTCGAGACAGTACTTGCTGAAATCAAAAATGCGGCAATCGATCCAGAAATTCACATCCATTCCAATGGTCATGCTGAAGAACTGAACGATTTTCTGAAATTTCCCAATGTCCATCTGCATCCACAAGCTCCCGCGCTTCAAGCATTTACTGATCTTGCTACCGCAGACATTTTGATCAGCACGCAAAGTGATTTTAGTATGCTCGCAGGCATTTATTGCCCTAACATTGTGATCTGCGATCCTCGCCACCGCGCTCCTTTGCCTTGCTGGATTCCTGCTAAACCCGACTCTCCGAATTTTCGTCTTGAGTTGACGAAGCGTCTAAGCCAATACCTGCCTGACAAAGTTCCATCCATTTCTCTCGAATGAACAAAATCAAAAAAAATCGACTTGCAAAATTTCGCGCCAGTATTGTCAAACGATTCAACATCTTCTTCCGCGGTGGTTATACTGTCGAAACTGCTTATGATCGAAAATTCCTGATCGATTGGAACCATCCCGTTGATAAAAAAATCGCTTTCCAGATGTTTGAGCACGATCGGCTAACACATTTTGTCGCGACCGCCGAAAGTGTGAATGCCAATACCTTTCTCGACATAGGAGCCCACGCCGGATTGTATTCGATCTTGATCAATGCAAAACTTCCCCATGCAGAAATCCATGCCTTCGAGCCAGACTCTACGAATGGTGGACAGTTGCATGCGAATTTGTTTTTGAATCGATTGGCGAATTCGGTGACTGTTCATCCTATCGGCCTTTCGGATCGTGAAGATGTCTTGCGCTTTGCAGCATCGAACGAGCATGAGCACCGGGCCTTTAGTAAAATTTCTGACCAAGGGAGCATTACAATCGTCGTGAAACCTCTCGACCATGTCCTCACGCTTGAGGGGCGCATCATCGCCATGAAAATCGACGTGGAAGGGCACGAAGTAGAAGTATTACAAGGAGCAAAATCGATTCTATCGAAAAACTCCTGTTACATGCAGATAGAATCTTCTGCGGAAAAATTCGACCTAGTGAAGAGCTTTTTGCTCGATCTAGGATATCGCTGGCTTGGCAGTGACGGCGACCATTATTTTACCAATATCCCAAGTTTGAAAAACTGAGGCTCTTCTACCTATCCTGCTCGGGAAGACTTCTCCACCGACGGCGAAGGGATTGTATGGCATAGGAAAGTGCAACGGTGACACTGGATTTTCTGAGCGCATGACGACTCAGAATGACGGAGCTTGTGGGATGGTGTTGGGGATAGTTACCCTGATTTTCCACAAGATCTGCAATCACGGGAAAGATATTGTAACGCTGCAAAATGAAATCGCGCGCTTTGGCAATCGCCGGCAATCTTTTTTCATATTCATCACTCTCAATTAATTCTTTCACAAGTTCGACGGTGCCGGCCAGATCATTGATATTGATTTCTATGAAGCTATCCTCAGGAAAATATTCTTTGAGATTCGTACATCCATAGTAAAGAGGAAGTCCCCAACCGAGAAAAACATCCGCCACTTTTTCCGTCCAATGGTGATCGCAGCGGTGATTTTCAATGGCTATATGGAAACGATATGGGTCAATCGCTTCCGCCTTATCTCGCATGGGACGCACACCGTGCCCAAACACTTCTAACTCTGGTATCGCGGCCTTAAGTTTCTGGGTGAAAAGATACCGCTTCTGATGCAGTGTGTGCTTTTGTTGTTTGTTGGAGCAAACGGTTGAAATGCTGGCGGTCTTTTTGCAGGGAGTCTCGGCTAGCATTTGATCCAACGTTTTCATGGTTTCTCCCGCATTTCCATAAAACCAACGTAACGCAGGTTGGGAACGAATGACGCCGGGATGGTTGATCGACCATGATTCATGACCGGTTAGAACATGGCCAAATTGCGCTAGAAAAGCAGATTCGTATGTCTTAATACTCGATGGCTCCACAGTAACAAAAAGGGTATTCTCGGGAGGACATGCGAGCTCTTCACGCCATTGCGAAAAGCGTTCCTCTGCCACGCTTGGGAACCGGTCATATACTACTAACCAATCATAGTCGCGCGCATGCGGGTCAAAGGTAAACTCGCATTCGCCCCATTGTGGTGCCAAGTCTGGTAACTGGCGACGCCACGATGCGATCGCGATCGGTATGCTACTATTACTCAGTAGTTTGACTTTTTTCATAACCGCTAAGCGAGCATTTTCATGAAAACTACGATTGATTTATCACATGATAACCCATCCATCGGGAAGCCATTCCGACGCTGCTGCGCCACGAGTTACCAAAAGCAAATCCGTATGCACTCGCTTGTCTTCGGCTCGAGATTTTGGCAGTTCGGCGAATCGATCCGCCCGCTTGAGACGTTTTTGCCGCCAATTTGTCACAAAATACACATGAAATTTGTT
The DNA here is from genome assembly GCA_945862285.1 of Akkermansia muciniphila. Lineage (GTDB taxonomy): Bacteria > Verrucomicrobiota > Verrucomicrobiia > Verrucomicrobiales > Akkermansiaceae > UBA956. Next base: position 3,606 of record CAMAYN010000193.1, read on the forward strand.
TTCTAAGGTTTGATAAAACGCTTCAGCATCTGATCCTGCCTCGCGGATGAACGTGGTATCAAATTCAATAAACCCGACAACGAGCTTTGCGGCATCGATCGTTTGTTGCAATCCACCAAATGCCCGTGGTTCGTAGCCTTCGATATCCATTTTCACCAGCAATGTTCCACCTTCCACCAAGTTTCTCGGGATAACGCTATCAATCGTCACTGCGGGAATGGAGCTGGTTATGACATTCGCACCATCGTTGAGAGAACGAACGGCAGACCCCGTGCCACTCCATGATGGATCGGAATAAAAGGCGACTTCTTCTTCCACGCTATCAGATACCAAAGATGCGATGATCTGAATGCGCGCCGCATCTGGATGGTCACTGCGACTTTTCTTTAAGCACTCGTTGATTTTAGGATTTGCCTCGAAACCAAAAACAGTTGTTGTGGAGCCATAGCGCGCACCAAAGAGACATTCACCGTAATTCACTCCTACATCAATGGCGACATTGGGTGTTAATTTCGCTAAAAAATCCCTCCAGAAAACAAGTGGCGGCGAGATCCGTTTCCGCAGTGGATCTTGAATGAATTTTTTTACGGCGCGGCGGTCAATCGGATCTATGTGAATCCAGTTATCACAGTCACTTAGTTTCACTTTTTGAGGACGTAATGTCCCGTATCGCACGATTGTCAGGGGTGCTAAATAGAGAGATTTGAGCCCACGTTCTATGAGTTTTCCTAGTTTCATTTCGATTTAATACCAATACTTTGAAACCCATGGCGTCGGTTTACAATGGTGATGCATTTTGCGTCCACGGTAGCCATCGATCACCTCTTCCGGGTCTGGTTTACCATGAAAAACAATGATGCTGGCATCCGCAGGTAACGAGGGTGTGAGAACTAAATTCAGCGGAAATACTTGCTGGCAATGCCGCTTAAACGACCTTACCCAATGATCAGGCCAGTAACACATTTTCGGGCGTATGCAATGTGTCAGATACGTCTGCGGTGGTTGAAAATTCGCTAAGGCCCACTCTTTTTCCCCATGGAATTGATCCCAAACAAAGCCACACTCATTGGCCTTAAAACGAAAGACCGAGGAATTTCCTACTTCAGGACGTTTGCGAAACCATGTTTTGTGAACGGCGAGCCAGTTATGGATAATCGGAATCCGATCTGGTTCATACGTAAAAAAGGGATCAAGCGATCCAGTGATTACGAGGTCTAGATCGAGAAATAAGCACTCGCCGCTAATGGGCAAATCTGTGCGAAACAAACAGAGTTTCCGCCATCCCGTTACGGATGCTTTCTCAGGTAGGTCAATTTCTGGAATGGGGAAAATTTGAATGCCAGGCTCTATGCCTTCTCCGTCATCGGTGAAGCAGACAATATTCACTTCACCAGAGATATTTCTACGCACGCTACGCGCTAAGCGATTGACATAGTCAGATCCATAGCGTTTGCCCCATTTGAGAGTGATGATATTTCGTTGCAAGAGAAAGTTCTAGAATGTGTGATTGATGAGTCAAGAAATATTCCTCAACACCATCGGTTGCGGGCGCATTCCCACTACTGTTCGCGCATGATCAAAAAACCGAATGCTTGTGAATCGCTGGATTGACGATGTCTTTAACGAATTTCCCGACTAAAACTTCTTTATCCCCGCTGCCAAAAATCGATACACGTTGGGAGATTTCTAGTTTATTCAATTGAAAGGCATCATCGGTTGTATTCCTTGACCGATAGTATTGCATGATCGCCTCTTTTTCTAAATCGAGGGCTCCAGGCTTCATACCGTAGTCGAGGTGAAAGAGTGCACTGTGATCCGTAGTTTCGCCACCTTCGCGGAGTTCTTGACTCACTTCATCGACCAGGACATCCTGGACGAAGCCACGCAAGGCCGCCACATCACCCTCGAAATCAAAGTGGTAAATGCGGCTGTGTTTGCTGGTGAGACCAGCCTTCAGTGGCGTGTAGAGCAATGCATCCGCATCGCCTGCGTGCTGGTTTTTTCGTGATACTTCGCAAGTGAAATTCATGACAATTCTTTAAGGCGTTTTAGGACTTCTTCGTAAGCTTCCATCACTCCACCGAGGTCGCGGCGGAAGCGATCTTTATCCATTTTTTCTCCCGTTTTCAAGTCCCACAAACGGCAACCATCTGGGCTGATTTCATCGGCGAGAACAATCGTGCCAGAGCCATCCGTGAGGCGACCAAATTCCAATTTAAAATCGACCAAGCGCAATCCAGCCCGGGAAAATAACTGGGACAGGAAATCGTTCACTTTCAGGGCAGCAGCACGCAAAAAAACTAGATCATCCGCGCTCGCTAGCTCAAGCTCACGGATGTAATCATCATTGACCAGCGGATCGCCAAGAGCATCACTTTTGATCGAAAATTCGATCACTGGCTGGCCAAAGGCACGTCCTTCTTCAATGCCCGTGCGCTTACAAAAACTCCCTGCCGAAACATTGCGGACGATCACTTCGATCATGATAATATCCACCTTGCGCACGAGCACGTTCGTGTCATCGATCTGGCGCACGAAGTGAGTGGGAATTCCCGCTTTTTCAAGCTGACCATAGATCAATGTGCTGATGGTGTTATTCAGGCGACCTTTGTTGTCGAATTGGGCTTTTTTCTCGCCATTGAATGCCGTGGCATCGTTCTTAAACTCCATGCGCAAAACCTGCGAATCCTCTGTGGCCCAAAGTCGTTTGGCCTTTCCTTCATAAAGTGCTTCCATGTGCGAGAGGGAAATAGGTGATGTTCGCGGGGAGGTCAAGGAGGGATTTTAGAACGCAAAATTGCCGCGCATCGTTTGTTCTCGAATCGCCCGCCACGGGGGTGCAAGTAATTTTGTGTAAATGCATTTGTGATGAAGGAAAGGTTATTTGTTATGATTCTTAGATTGGTTAGGGATGCGGTCTGCGAATTCGATGGTGAAGTAGCTCAGGGCACTGGGCCAGTTGGTGATGGTTTGGGGCCATTT
>CAMAYN010000194.1 GCA_945862285.1 Akkermansia muciniphila
GCATGGTGGTAACAGCACGATACCCGTCAATCTTCTTGCCAAAAAAATCATACGACACCACTTCATAAATTGATGTTTCTATATCAACAAATTCATCGGATATCGTCTCGTTAAAAGTTTCGTTTTTGTATGTTCCAGAGAACTGCGAAGAACTCAAGCAACCACCGAAAAATAAGGACGTAAGCATGAGAATCAATGCCGATCGCAAAGGTGTTCCAAAATTCTTGGATGGTTGCAACTTATCTTGCTCCCCATAGCGGAACACGAATCTTCTGCCTACCACCAATCTCAGGCAATAACAAATCAGAGGTTTTGACTTTGCATATACCCATTCTAGTATCTGAAAATTCTCTGAAGCATTTTCCATAGACAATTGAATATGCCTCATAAATTCCAATAACAAGCTTTTTTTCTGATCCGTTACGATTGCAGATCTTTTAATACTAGAGCGCAGTCCCAAGCACCATTCATTAGCATTTGCCCTGATACATTCATTTCTGTCACAGGAAACGCACTACGACTGACAGAAATGCAACCAACGGTTTGAGATTCTCAAAACCGACCTGCGGGGTCGCCTCCGCTACACGCCAGAGCAAAAACAGGCGTTGATCGAGGCTTTTGAAACGTGTGGGCTGAGCATGTAAAGTTCCCGCAGAAGTAATAGGATGCATTCGCTCATGCACTAACGGTGCGGTAATCTGCATCGCGCTGCTGGGTAATGAACGTCCCCCAATCTACCTTTCGCCGTATCTTCACGTGGCTGGGGATCGAATCTTGCGTGCCGATGAAAATGTCGCGGATTGATCCATCGATCTTTCCGATTTCCGATTTTTACGGACTGACTTGTAAAGAAACCACTTGCTGTGTTTGCTGGGGAAAGGCAAGGTTTCTTCGCGATGATTGCTTCTGAAAGACCAAATGAATTATTGTTAATTGGCGTTCCGGGTTTTGAGCTGGATGCTGCGACTGCGGCGCGAATCCGCAAATTACAACCAGGTGGGTTTATTTTATTTGGTCGCAATATCCAAAGTGCACAACAACTGCGTAAACTTACGGACGATTTGCGCGACATTAGTGCCACGGAGCCGATTATAACGATCGATCAAGAAGGGGGACGTGTGTCCCGCCTGCGCCTGATCGGTCATGAACCGCCGAATGCGCAACAGTTCCGTGAACGTGGGGATTTGTCATTGATTCAAACGCATGGTCGCATCACCGGGGAGTTGTTACGTCTTTTTGGGTTTAATCTCGATCTTTGCCCTGTGCTCGATATTTCCTTCGACGATGAAGCTGATAATTCTCTGCGTGGTCGGTGTTATGGTTCTTCGGTAGAAGAGACCATAACGAATGCCGAAGCGTTTCGTGCGGCGATGACGGCGGCGGGGATTTTGTCCTGTGGCAAGCATTTTCCTGGTTACACGTTTGCTGGCTTAGATCCGCATCATGAATTGCCTTGTATCGATCGGAGTCGTGCGGAGTTGGATGCGTGCGAATTGGCGGTATTTCGTGCCTTTGCGAGTCGCGTTGATAGCATGATGATTGGGCATGCGCACTATCCTTGCTTTGAGCCAAATGGCGCGGTGCCGGCCTCGTTATCACCTGCCGTGATCCGTGAATGTTTGATCAAAGAGCTTGGTTTCAAGGGCTTGGTGATGACTGACGATTTAGACATGGGGGCGATTCTCAATACGTTTGGATGGGATGAGACGATTCGCCGTGCCGTGCATGCGGGGAATCATCTCATTATGATCTGCCATCGCTTAGAAGCTGCGGAAGATGCTCTGAAAACTCTGGAATCCATGCCTGCGGGCGATCTGCAACACGCGCTTAGTGGAGTTGCAGAATGTAAGGCGAAAATGGCGCCTCCGAGCGTATTTTCCGAAGCGGCACACCAAGCATTAGACCAACAAGTTTGGGATTTGCGGGTGGCTACGCTTGGGGAGGAACGAGCGCAAACTCGTAGCGCCGAAGATGGCAAGCGATCTCCGGTGGAAATCTATTGATAGGAGAAATCACCCTTTGATCTCAAGGAGCATTTGGGCATTTGAGTTGAATTTCTTCAGGAAATAGGTAAGCCGTTCCATGGCTTCTAAGGGCTTGTGCCCGGATAATCCGCGTCGAATCAGATGAATCTTATGGAGCATGTGCTCGGGCAGCAGTAATTCTTCGCGGCGTGTGCCTGATTTAAAAATATCTACGGCGGGGTAGATATAATTTTCCGCAATTTTGCGATCGAGCACGATTTCCATGTTTCCGGTGCCTTTGAATTCCTGGAAAATGGCTTCATCGGCGCGGGAATTGGTTTGAATGAGCGCGGTAGCAAGAATGGTAAGCGAGCCACCACCGCGGGTGTTACGGGCGGCGGCGAAGAGGCGGCGTGGGATTTCCAATGCGCCAACGGTGACGCCGCCGGAGCCGACACCACGACCCGAATTTTGGCTATTGTTATTATAAGCACGGGCGAGGCGGGTGATGGAATCCATGAGCAGAAAGACGTGTCTGCCTGCCTCGACGAGGCGTTTGGCGCGCTCGATGGCGAGTTCGGCGATTCGGCAATGATTGCGTGGGTGCTCGTCGTTGGAACTAGCGAGAATTTCTACGCCTGGGAGGGCGCGTTTGAATTCCGTGACTTCCTCGGGCCGCTCATCGACGAGCAAAACTATGAGGTGGATATCGCTGTCTTCGCGTTGGGAAATGGATTCGGCGATGTGCAGCAGCAATGTGGTTTTACCGGAGCGGGGAGGGGAGACGATGAGGCCACGCTGTCCGCGGCCTACGGGTGAAACGATGTCGAGGACGCGAGTGGTGAAACGATTTTGGTCATTTTCAAATGGAATTCGTTTGCTTGGATTGATCGCGGTAAGTTCCTCGAAATGTGGTAAGCGCCGTGCGTCAGCTGGTGGCATGCCGTTGATGCCGATGATGTCAACGACTTGCACACCGCGCGACGATTTTTGTGCTAGAGCTTGGAGGATGACTCCGGGGCGTATGCCTAGCTTTTGTATGTGTTGAATACTGACGTAAGGATCATCTTTGCCGACTTCGAGGTTACGATTCATGGAGCGGAGATATCCATTGCCTTTTGGCGTGATTTCTAGCATGCCCTCACAGTCAAACTTTGGTCCATCGAATTGAGCGCTGGCGCGGTCGGCATCGGGATCGAAAGGCTTGTTCGGATTTTTAGAAAACTTGTTATTTTTGTTTTTTTCGAAGCGGTTTTTTTTGCCGTTTGAGAACTTGTCGTTTTGAAACTTATTTTTTTTGTGTTCGGACGGTAGATTTTGTTGCTGTGGCCGTTGTTGATTGTGATGCGGCGGATTTTTCTGATGTTGTTGTTGCTGGTGACGGGGGGTGGAGGATTCGTTTGATGCCTGAGGGCTTTGTGGAATCGATTGCGGTGGAGTTACAGGAGGCGCGGGGACGGCCTGCGATGGGGAAGGCACCTCCGGGGTGGAGCGCACCTCCGGGGTGGAGCGCACCTCCGATGCGGGGGATGAAACTTCATTTACTCCATGCGGTTTTTGCTCACGGGCGGGATATGGGGTGGGCGAGGTGTTGCTCTTAACAACGCGAACATTGACGATAGGGCGAGTTGCATCGGCAACGGGTGCAGGCTGGATTGGTGGACTCGCTACTATCTCTGCAGGAGGAGTCGCGGGGGCTTTTTTGCGGGCCGTTTTCGCTGCTTTTTTGGCGGGAATGGTGACTTCTGGCGGCGTTGTTTCGATCAATGCCCGTGCCGCTGCCGATTTTTTGGTGGCGCGTTTGGTCGCTTTTTTGGCGATGGTTCCTTCGGAAGGAAGGACTGCATCAGTGGCAGGCGAATCGTCTGCTTTACGTGCGCTTTTGCGGACACTTGTGCGTGCTGCTTTTTTGGCTACTACGGGGCTATCTGCGGGTTTTTCTGTGGGGTCGCTCATGCGTGTGTGGGAAAGGGGTTTAGTTGTCCAATTGTGCTAAAATCTCATCGGACAGTTCAAAATTGGTGAATACGTTTAATGTATCGTCGTAGGCATCGAAAAGGTCGTATAATTTTAGGCACTGCCGTGCGGTGGACAAATCTTCAATGTAGCGTGGAATTTGTGGGATGGAGATGAATTTTTCGGAAGTGACATGGTAGCCACTTAATCGGAGTTGTGATGCTACTGCGGCGAGTTGCGCGGCAGGGCAGTAGATCGTGTGCTCGGTTTCGTCTGATTGCACGTCATCGGCACCGGCCATGATGGCAGACTCGAAAATTTCTTCTTCACTTGCATGGGGCGCGACTAAAATCACCTGGCCTTTGCGATCGAATTGATAGGAGACCGAGCCGGGAGTGGCGGGAGTGCCGTTGTTTTTTGAAAAAATGGTGCGGATATCCTGCGCCGTTCGGTTCAGGTTATCGGTGGCGGTTTCAATGAGAAACGCGATGCCGTTCGGGCCATATCCTTCGTATGTGACTTCTTGTATGGCGGCGCCTCCGAGTTCGCCGGTGCCTTTTTTGATCGCGCGTTCGATGTTTTCGCGCGGCGTGGAAACAGCTTTTGCATTTTCTATGGCAGTTCGCAGGCGTGAATTGAGTTGAGGATCGCCGCCGCCAGCCCGTGCTGCGAGAGCAATTTCGTGAGCGCATTTTGAAAAAACGCGACCTTTCACCGCATCTACGCGGGCTTTGATGTGCTTTACTTTAGACCATTTATTGTGTCCGGCCATGAATGAGGAATGTGAATTGCAGGGTAGTTCTTCCGAGCACGAGATATGTGCGTATCGTATCGAACCGAAGCTGGGTGAGTAGAGCAAAAATGATGAAACTTTATTGTTTCAACGAATGAAACGAAATAGTGTTTTTCTCAATAATGCGCGCGATCGAAATTACAATATACCGATGCGGGTGGCTTGTGCTCTACGAGATTGTCTCTTTGCAGTGACGAGGACAGTATGTTCCTCGTCACTGCTGTTGGCAACAAGTTTTTCGCATTTTCTGATATTTTAGGAAAAATCAATTATTTTGCCGGGCGCTGCTTAGCGTCTCGCCTTCTTGCCAAATTCCAGAAAGATTCGCATTTAGTTCGAAATTTGTGTAGGTGTTAATGTCCTCGATCCAATCGGCTAATGTTTTCACAATTTCCTCCATGGGGTGGTGATAGTGGGATGGAATCGGGCTAGACCAGTTGGATGAGTGGTCGTGGCTGAGGCAAATGATGGAGATATCTTCGGGCACTTTTAAGCCTTTTTCTTGAATATAGCACATGGTGGCAACGTATTCTCGCCAATCAAGACAAATGAAGGCTGTCACAGGCTGTGCTGCAAAGACTTGTGACAGACCGTCACGAAATACGTTTACGTTATCTTCCCTCGTCGTTGGAGCATGGATTTTTTCAGAGAATACCAAGCCGGCGGCACTAAATTTTTCGGCAACGAGTGTTTGGATTCGTTTGCAATATTCAGGCGAACGATTCGCTAGCATCACGGAAATGTTTTTATGCCCTAGAGAAAACAGTCGATCAATAGCTTCATCGATCATTTTATAGCTGGAAACACCGGCGACTGGTACTTTGAAATCGCCTAAGGATCCACCGCAGAAAAAAGTGGGGATTTTCGTATCGCGGGCCCAGGCCGCCATGGCTGGTGTGCCAAGAATGGCGAGGACGGCTTGTGGTTTTTCTAGTTGTAACAATTCATCCCACTGCTTTTGACGGCGTTTGCCACCCGAATAATCATCGATGTGAAATCGGATATTCCAACCTTTTGGTGCCAGGAGATCCCACAAAATGAGCAACACTTGTGCGGTGCTATTCGATGTTTCATTGCGATCCGTTTGTGGAGCTAATAGCAGAAGGGTACGAAGCATGGCATCCTTACCTTTGTGCTGAAGGATTACATCACGATGAATCGTAAATCGTTGACGTGCCGTAGTATTGCTGATCCAGCCATCAATTCTTACCCGATCCACTGCCTTTACCATGGTTGCGGGAGAAACGTTAAAAGTGCTAGCTAGAGCGCGGATGCCGGGCATGAATTTTCCCCAGCTTCCTGCCCGCAGGTTACGTCGCAAGGCAAGTTCGGCTTGTAAAACACGGCTGTCTTTTTCGACTGGGCCCGCAAGGTGAGTGGAGAGATTCTCCATGGGATTCCGACGCTTATTTCTCGCTTTTCTTTGCTGCATACGCGATAAGAATCAATTGTTAGTTTAAATTCACAAGAGAGATTTGTGTCGTAATTGCATTTTTTTGTACGGAATTTTATTCCAATCTACAGTTGACCTTTTCCCATAAGCAGCGGAATTTCCGCGTGATGCAATCTACTATGGAAAATTATGCGAATCGATTCGTCTGTGACCTCGTTGCCTATGAGCCAGGAAAACCGATTGATGAAACGGCACGTGAGCTTGGTCTCAATCCCAAAGACATCATCAAACTAGCTTCCAATGAAAATCCACTTGGGCCATCGCCAAAGGCAGTTGAAGCGATGAAAATCGCGCTTGCAGAGTCGCACATCTACCCCGACGGTGGGGGATTTAAACTACGCAGTGCCATCGCTGAAAAATTTGCGTTAGATCGCAGCAATGTCATTTTAGGAAATGGATCCAATGAAATCATCGAATT
>CAMAYN010000195.1 GCA_945862285.1 Akkermansia muciniphila
GCTCTGCTACGTTCTTTTTCGTCAGCAAAAGAATTAAGTTGGTTCATGGCATCAGAGGGATTCTCTTTTGCTAAGCTTTGAAACGCTCGTTCACGAGCATTACTCTGCTCCTCCGCTGGTAAGCTGGCGATGAATTTTTCTGCGGCACTCCAATCTTTAGCGCCCAGTGATTCGGCAATTTCCCGATTGGCACGGGATTTTTCTTCGCCCGTTAGAGTCGCCGCCAGAGTCATGGCTTTTTGGGGATCGGTAGTGGCCACTTGTGAGACGATGGAACTAACGGCGTTGGCGGATTCGTTGCCTTTGAGAGTTTTCGCCCATTGCATGGCTTGGTCGGGATTTTGTCGGGCCCATTCGCTCGCGATGATTGATGCGCCGCCATTCCCCATGGGGCCACCACCGCCTCTGCCGCCGCCAAATAAGCCCATGGTGGAGAACTCACCTTTGTTGGCATCGTAATATTTCGCAGCTGAGCTAGGATCGACACTGGCCCAACTTTGCATAATCGTTGGTTTTACAAACATGCCAGCAAAGCCCATTTTTCCTGAATGATCTAAAGCACTGTAGGGATCGGTTTCGGCCCATTTGGCAAACAGCAGATATGAAGCCATAATCCGCTCAGGCATGGGCACGGCATCGAGCTTTTTCGCTTCATTGGCGAGTTGATCTGGGCTCAGGGAGGAATAGAGATCGAGAAGCGTCTGCATGCGAGCCAGTTGCCCTGGAGTTTGCAAAATCTCTTGGGTATTTCCTGGTTTCGTCGCACTGGATTTATTTTTTGCTTTCGCGGTGCTTGTGTCATTCGCTCGACGGCTGCTGCCGGGCGACTTCGATTCCACAGCAGCGACCTCTTCTGGACGGGAGTCTGAATTTCCTTTGCCGACAAAAAAACCAGCAGAGGCACCAATAAGTAATGTAAGGGAGGGGAAAAGAAGTTTTTGATTCATAAGTTCGATAGTCGATACGATACTACCAATAATAGCGATACCAAGGTAATAGTTGCGCAAGAATATCAGAAAATTTGCGTTATCTTACAGAAGTGCTGTTGTACGATTGGGTTTTGTTGCTTCGGTCTAAACCAACGGTAGAAGAAAAAATCGGAGATTCCGTAGGGCGGCGGGCGACAAATTTGATATAAAATCATCAAAAACCTGCGATTCCTTCTGCCAAAGTTGAGACTTTGCAGAAATATTCCACTTTATTTTCACTGATTTATCAAGGTTTTTATGGTGATGTTTTATGTAGCACAAAAAAATACAAAAATAAATTTGAAGTTGGCACGGATACAGCTATCCTCATCTCAGCTAGTAGTTGGTTTTTGGGTTTTCCGACACGGCAACGAAAAGAGCGCCCTGGCGAAGCAATTCGGCAGGGCGTTCTTATTTTTCCGATTCTGATTGTGCGCAATCAATCTTTTTCTGCCTTCGATCCAATGCAAAGATCGATCAAATAAATCTCAAAAATCTAACCTTGCAGAGCGCGAACCTCTGTTTTACCCTTTTGCAGGTGACTATTATCGAGAAACAACGGGGACTTATCGATGATTTATCGATTTTTCAAAACTGGCAAGAACGCTACGAATATGTGATTGGTCTGGGGAAAAAGCTCGATCCAATCGACGAAACCTCACGCAACGCCGACTGCTTGATTAAGGGCTGTCAATCGCAGGTATGGTTGGATGCCTCTTTTCACGAGGGCAAAGTGATCTATCATGCCGATTCAGACTCAGTGATCACGAAAGGAATGATCGCGTTATTCATCCTAGTCTTGAATGGTCACACGCCAGATGAAATCCTTACGGCTGATTTGTCGTTTATCGACAAAACCGGATTGAAGGAACATTTGGCACCCACAAGAGCCAACGCTCTATCCTTGATGGCGACACAAATGAAGCAGCGCGCCTTGCATTTTTCCCAACTCAACGAATCATGAATTTACCCGATTGGTCATTTCCTATCATCGCATTTCTTTGTGGATCGGTTCCCTTTGGTCTCATCATCGGGCGCATGAATGGCGTTGATATTCGCGAACATGGCAGTGGCAACATTGGAGCGACGAATGTCTGGCGAACTCTTGGTAAAAAATGGGGCATTCCTTGTTTTATCCTCGATGTCCTCAAGGGGTTAATTCCGGTTCTTTTCGTGATGAATCTACTGCGCTACCCGGGCATCGATCACACCAAAATACTCCCTCTTGCCGAATCGTTCTATAGAGAAGTAGAACAGCATCGCGGGCAATTTCTCCACGTGCTCTGCGGGCTATGTGCCATTCTGGGGCATAATTTTTCACCATGGGTTCGCTTCAAGGGCGGTAAGGGAATCGCTACTTCCGCAGGTGTTCTGATGGCTGTTTTTCCCGGAGTGGCGATTTTGTTGCTGATTGGTATATGGTATCTCGTATTTATTACTTCGCGCTATGTTTCTCTCGCTAGCATTATAGCTGCGGCAGCATTACCAATACTCACCGTTTGGGGTGCTTGGAATCATGGAAAATTCGCCGATGGCTCATGGAATCGCTCCTTGCTAGCCTTTTCTTTCATCGCGGGAATCATGGCAATTTATAAACACCGAACCAATATCAAACGCTTGCTTGATGGGACAGAAAGCCGCTTTTCTAAAAAATCCCAATCCAACGATACATCCTCATGAACTCAGCGGCTATCATCGGCAGTGGCTCATTCGGCACTGCACTTGCTTATTTGATCGGAAAAAAAATCAATCAGGTTGTATTGATTGGCAGAGACACCGCGCTCGCGAGTCATATCAACGAACATCATCGGAACCCTCGCTACCTTAGCGAAGCCGTGCTTCCCGCATCCGTTAGGGCATCGACCTCACTCGCCGATGCCAAGGACAAGGATTTGGTCATTTTTGCCGTCCCCACATCAGCCACGCGTGAGACAGCCCAGCAACTCGGTGATGTCGCCCCGCAGGCGATCATTCTTTCCAGTGCCAAAGGAGTGGAGCGCAATACGGGAGAACGAATGAGTGAAATAATCCGCGAATTTTTTCCAAACAATCGATTAGCTGTCATTTCCGGCCCCAATCATGCGGAAGAAATTGCCAAAGACCTCGCTACATGCGCCGTCATCGGCTCGCACGATGAAGAGATCCGAACCACACTCCAACATTTGTTTACCTTTCCGCATTTTCGCACTTACACGAGTTGCGATATTGCCGGCATCGAACTCGGCGGTGCGATCAAAAACATCTACGCCATAGCCGCCGGAATTGCCTCGGGCTTGGGTCTTGGCGATAATGCCATCGCGGCACTTGTCACACGCGCACTTGGTGAAATGACCCGACTGGGCATCGCGCTTGGAGGGAAAGAAGGAACGTTTACCGGACTGTCTGGTTTAGGCGACCTGATCGTAACCTGCTTTTCGATCCATTCCCGCAACCACCGTGTGGGCTTGGCTTTAGGACAAGGGAAATCTTTAGAAGAAGCAGTGCATAGCATAGGCATGATCGCTGAAGGAGTACCGAATACGCTATCGGTGTATGAAGCTGCGCAAAAAGCACAGATTAACACTCCCATCGTCGATGCCGTTTACAGCATTTTATACCAAGGCCGCTCTGCCGCATCTGCCTTGCGCGATCTCCTCTCCCGCGACCCTCGCCCAGAGAACGATTGAGCCATTTCACGCTAGGTCAGGCGATCTTAAGATCCTCCTTGGCTGTGCAAGTCCAGACCAGAAAGGCCGTTCCTGCACCATGTGGGTCGATGGCTTGTTGATCACCGCGATTTCGCTCATCGGCATACGGCAGTAAAAATTCTTGCTGGGTGATGATGCTGTGTTCGCTCGTAAATGGAGCCACGGCATCAATAAGATCGGAAAAATTTACATCGTAGGTAATGTCCGTTCTGCCGATATTTTGATACAGAGCAGCACCCGTTACTCGTTGATGTAGCAGATAGCCACGAGTGGTGCCGAACTGCGATAAACGAGCTACATCCGCAGCTTGGTGACCGTAATCGATGTGAAGCATGGCACCCTTGTTCCAAGCAGGAAGCCATGACTTGATCCATTGAATGGCAGCGGATGGCACTTCGATCCTCTGATTTTTTTCCGGAAAACGGTGAGAAGAATTCCATGGAAATGCTGAATCTTCATGCCATTCTTCGGAGATTACGCCATCGATCATGCGCAGAAACAACTCCTCCCAAGCATTCCCATTGTGGCGCATCACGCGAGCGGGAAAGGCATCGAACAATTCATTGGAATAAATGAGGGACTGTTCCTTGGCGGCAGCTAAAGCGGAGGAAATATCGGCATGGAATTTTGCCCGCTTGAGCGCAGGATTTTCCTGTTGAAGATCGCGCAGGGGTGCGGAAGAATCGACCAAATGGAATGTCGTCCGCCAGCGTGTCAACATAGGTAAATTTTTCCAAACGGCGGCAGCTAGTGTGCCATTTCCAGGGCCGATCTCGATGATGTGACGCACTCCCGTTTTCCGAATGGCCTCAACAGCCCATGCCGCGATGGCCATGGGTAGGGCAGGGGAAATTTCTGCCGTTGTTGTGAAATCCCCCTTGGTGCCAATGGCGGAAATGCGTCGTGCGTAATACCCATGCTGCGGGTCATGCAGCGCAAACTGCATGAAGCGTTCGAAGGAAATTCTGCCACCTTGCTCTGCGATCAACGATGACAAGGCGATGCTAACATTCATAAATTACAGTAGCTCGGCGGGATGCTAGGCAAGCTGCAGATCATTGATCAGACCGGCTCGCTCAAGCAGAGGTTCGAGAATCGGATCTCGCCCCATGAAATTCCGATAAAGTTGATCCACAGGTTCCGAATTCCCTTTGCTCAGTAGATGTTCGCGGAACGATAGGCCTGTGCTGGCATTTGTAATCCCTTCATTGGCAAAACGCGAAAAGGCATCGGCATCCAACACTTCTGACCACTTGTAGGAATAATATCCCGCAGCGTAGCCCGTGGCATGGCTAAAGAGGTGACCGAAGCGGCGAACCATCCCCGGAGCGATGGTTTTCCTTGGAGCGCGATACCTCGCCAAAATGGTGCGCTCTAGGACATCGAGGTCTTGTCCGCGATGCTCTTCCCAGTTCATGTGGAGTTCCAAATCCAACTTGCTGTAAGCGAGCTGTGTCATGTAGCTGGTGGCGCTCATGTAATTTTTGGCAGCGATCATTTTTTGATAAATCGCCTCTGGAATGACCTCTCCAGTCTCGTGATGACGCGCGAAAAAGTCGAGCGATTCCCGTGCCCAGCAGAAATTCTCCATGATTTGCGAGGGCAATTCCACAAAATCCAGTGGGACGTTAGTACCCGAAAGCGATTTCACCTCTACGTTACTCAGCAGCCCGTGCAACAAGTGACCAAACTCATGGAAAATGGTTTCCACTTCATAATGCGTCAGCAGAGCCGATTTCCCATCCACAGGTGGCGTCATATTACCAATAATTAGCCCGAGGTGCGGCTTGCGAGGACGATCAACTGTGCCTGGGCTACCGGTTTCAAGTTGATTCATCCATGCACCGCCTTTTTTCGATTCGCGCGGGTGCCAATCAGCATAAAAGGAACCAAGGTGTTCGCCCGATTTCTTATCGCGTAATTCGTAAAAAGTCACTTCAGGATGCCAGGTTTCAGGCTTGGTCGAGGCCGTATTGCTTTTTCCTTTTTCAAAATAGGCAGTCGGCAATTGGCAGATGTCGATTTGAAATAAATCGGAGCACAGAGCAAACATGCCATTCATCACACGATCCACAGGGAAATACGGGCGGAGGATTTCATCGTCGAAGTCGAACTGCTCCTTGCGGCGTTTTTCCGCCCAGTAAGAGAACTCCCATGGCTCGATCATCTCACAAGGCGTGTCGGTTTTTGCCGCTTTGTAGGCACAAAGTTCTTTGTATTCGTTACGAAATTGTGCCGAAATCCGCTGGTGAAGGTCTTCCACAAATTCCATTGCCGCTGCACCTGTTTTTGCCATGCGGCGTTGCATCATCAGATCGGCAAAATGCTTATGCCCTAGAATGACGGCTTTTTCATGACGCAGGTCGAGGATTTCGTTCACCAGTGCCGTGTTGTCATATTCTCCTGCTGCGGCGACGTTGGCAGCCGCCGTCCAGATTTGTTGGCGGATCGCGTCGTCATCGGCATGTTGCATCACCGGCGACATCGATGGTTGTTGCAGTGTGAAACGCCATGCGGGAGCCTCGTCCGAGCCTACACCTTTGGCCTTGGCGTTCGCTCGTGCCGCTGCGAGGGCGGACGGCGGCAATCCGGCGAGCTTTTTTTCATCGGAAATAACTAACTCCCATGCGTTCGTAGAATCTAACACATGCTCGCTATATTCTTGTGTCACTTGTGAAAGTCGGGCATCAATTTCGGCAATACGTGCCTTTTTGTCATCCGGCAAATCCGCGCCACTATGCAAGAAATCAAGGATCGTTTCATC
>CAMAYN010000196.1 GCA_945862285.1 Akkermansia muciniphila
TTCTGCGATGTGGTGACCATCTCGCCCGTATAACAATTCAATATGAATATTGGCTCGCAAATTATTGGCTAGGGCACGGCAGAATTCCTCGGTTAGACTTAAGGGAAAGTTCGGCGCATCAGCCGTGTTGGGTGGTGTGCGAAATTCTAAATGTGGGCGATTCGATAGATCGACAACGACGCGAGCGAGCGTTTCATCCATGGGAAGATACGCAGATCCATAGCGCGATATGCCGACTTTATCGCCGAGGGCCTGACGCAAGCAATCACCTAGAACGATAGCCGTATCCTCGACGGTGTGATGAGCATCCACATGCAAGTCTCCTTGTGTTTTCACAGTAAGATCAATCAGCCCGTGACGAGAAAACAAATGCAGCATGTGGTCGAAAAATCCGTGACCTGTAGAAATGCTAGATAGGCCTACACCATCAATATCGACATTCATGGTGATTTCTGTTTCGGCTGTCTTACGGCTCATGGACGCAACTCTTGACATAATAATATTTAGCTATTTGGAAAATGAATGATTTACGGACGCAATAATAAGGGTAAGGAGGAGGGAGAAGAAAGAAGCTGATCTGGTTTGTTAAACATCACTGCCCTATTTTCCGTGGCAGGCTCTTGGGCGATTCGTATTAAGCCAGGACTGCTTAAACGAAATGCATTTTGGTAATCGGTATTTTTTGGATCAACGAGTTTGAGTTGTATCGCGAAATCTTGGTAAAGTATGCTGGTGAGAAAATCTGTGTAAATCACGGGTTTTACTTTCATCGGCGATGCATCAAGATTACACGCGTCGTAGAGTTTATTGTTTCTTGGAACTCCGTATTGCTCCATGCGTATCAAGTTCTGGCGAAGTATGCCGATCGTGCTGACATCAAACAACATGAAGCGATCATAACAAGGCACATTGATTTGCCTTGCTGATGCCGGAGATTCTTCTATGCCGTCCTCGTTGAGGTAAGAAGATTCGATAATACCAGAGAGGGAAAAAGCATAGTCGAGCCAAGTTTGTTCGCCAGATATGTGATAGTAGTCAAGAGCAGCTTTCGCCATTTGCACGATGATTCCTGCACGAGCATCCGTCGTTGCCGGGTAAGCAGAGGCAGCGTAATAACTTGGGATTTTTTCCGAATGAAATGTCCTGCGTAGTGCTTGCATGGAGCGATGTGCCAGATCCTTCCATCGTTCTTTTCCCGTGATACGATACAATGCTACGGCGGCTGTGGCAGCGCGCAAAGTTGCACGAGCATCTGGGGTTGCTTCTTCCACGACATTCTCAGCCATGAGTTGACGTTTTTTGGATAATTTTTCACGGATGCTGACTAGCAGCTCTTCGGCTCGTAATTCGGTGATAGAGCAGGCCGTGGCGGCGGCAGCCAAGGGCTTTCTGGGAGTCAAAGCATTCCGCCGGAAAAACCTTCTCTTGCCATCACCCTCGTAGGGGATATTTCCCAATGTTGCTAATTCGCAGTAACTTTTCAGGAACTGCAGTTCTTCTGACCCTAGGGACGCCTGCAAATCTTCCATGGTCCAGAGCCTTTGTTCATCCGTGATGCGAGCCATTTGATTAAATGAGCGATAAGTTCCGTCAGATAAGCCGAATGAGTCTTGTAGAAATTCCATCGTCCTAAAAGCCGCGTTGCGGAAGACTTCATCGTCGGACATTTGGTATGCCTCGGCGAGCAAACATACCATGTCCGCTTGAGAAATCGCATTGCGATCTGAACCCGTAAGAGTCCACGCTGCATTCGTCCGGTTAAAGTAGAACCCTCCGTCAATAAAATCTACGGCTGCACTGTCCAGAAGCATGCGCAATGAGGACAAAAATATTTCTTGAGAAGTCTTTCTGATGTTCGCGGGAAGGCATGGTGTTTGCGCACTGGCACGCATGAGGTCTAAATAATGAATCGGCAATTGATTGCCTGTATTTGCAATCGCTATGGAATCTTTCTCATAGTAGCTGTGCAAATTTGCTAGGGCGCCGAGTAAAATATTTTGGCGTTCATGGGAAAGGTCTGATTTCGTAATGTTGGGCTTAAGCCGTTGTTTCCTCGCTAAAGCTTCAGATCGGCTGTTGTTCCTCACATAGTCCATGGATTCTTTGCTAATTCCTAACGTAACATTGAGCCAATTGCGAAAAATGTTTATAACACTTTCTTGCCCCCCTCGTAACGAGGCCCAAGATACCGGGTTTCCATCCGCCGTCATCGAGATCATAAAGGGAAAATTTACTGGTTTACCTGCTTCTTGGCTCAGTATGGTGGATATGATCCCCACTTCGCGGCATGCTTCCACATCGACAAATATCGGAACGAAATTCTCTTTGATCTGCTGTACAAGCGCGGGAGAGTTTTCGATTTCTGTAATCAATTTTACATCATCCGCAAACATGGACGAACAGGCAAAAAGAATGACTAATTTGTCGGATTCGCGAGCAAAATTCAGCGTTGTAGGAGTGAGTTGCTTCCAGCCGATTTTAGATTCCGCTACCGCTTTGAGTAAAGGCGAAGGATTTTCCCCAACATTATTGCTATTGAGCACCGGAGCAGCAGGAGGTGCCGTATCAGATTTCGAACTTTTCCTACAGCTCACCACGCAGAGACTCACGAGCATGGCCAGAAGCCCGATGGCATATTTTTTTTGGTTTTTATGATTCCAGGAATTCATGGGATTTGCTCGGGGTGCGCACGAACGCTAGCATCTCCTTCGGCTTTTGAAAGAAAAGACTTTCGTAAACCGCTAGCAGGAGTATCATTCGCCCAGAAACTCGTCAAATTTGTGTATAGTATCGCGATTACCAGTCAAAAAGGAGGGGTCGGTAAAACGACAGTAGCCATCAATCTAGCACACGCGTTTGCGCGTGCTGGAGTGAGAACAATGCTCGTAGATGTTGATCCTCAAGGATCCGTTGGGCTATCACTAACGCGCCAATCACGCGTTTTACCGGGATTTTATGACTTTTTAGATGATCCCGCGATACCGGTCGATAAGCTCATCGTCCCCACACGCTTGGCGACATTTTCCCTCATCGCCGCAGGACAAGCCAGCAACTACGAGACCGGTGGCGCCATGAGCGGATCACATCTTGCGCGGACTCGTTCTTTTCTACGCGCTGTTGCCAGTAGAGGATTTGAAATGTGTATTCTAGATACCGCAGCGGGATTATTTGGCGTAACTTCCGATGTTATTGCGAGTTCAGATGCAATTGTAATTCCCCAGCAAGCTGAGCCACTCGGCGTGCGCTCCGTTCCCAAGATGTTAGAGGGATTGAACCGAATACGCATTCTCAACCCACGCATGAAAGTGCTCGGCGTATTGCTCACGATGATACAACATGATTTAGCAGAAAGCCGAGAAGCCGGACTCGCACTGCGGCAACTATTGCCAGAGGAAATGACCTTACAAACCACCATTCCTCGGGATGGAATCTTTGTAAGAGCTAGCGCCAAAGGCCTGCCCGTGGGAATCATGGATGACGGTGCGGGAGCCCAAGCAGTATTTGATAGCCTAAGGCTAGAAATTGAAGCAAAAATAGAGAAATCCAAATCATACACCTAATGGATCCAATCAACGCTTGGGTAGATGCCGATGAATTAAAGCGACTCGCGGAGTCCCTGCTCGCCCCACCGCAAAATCCGCAAACAACGCCTGATGACGCAGGCTTTGGTGGTGACTTCATTGGATTCGCTTCACAAAAAAATCAACCAAGCATCAAATCTCCCTCCACAGACATCCCCGCCTCATCTCAACCATACTCACTCCATTCTACGCTTGCTGCAAACGCAGCAGTTTCCACCACGGCCCCCCCCCACCCTACGGGAGCTGCTTCCACACCTACACCAGCAATGGTCGCACCATCAGCGCCGCTTAATACCGTAGCACTCGCTTCACCGTTCAAAAAAATGAGCCCTGCTATCGAGTCTAAACCCGAGCTCGAAACAAATCCTCGAGAAGAATTTCGTGTCCGCATGGCCAACTTCTGGAATTTACTTCGCCATCATTTATCGATCAAAGGCTTATTCATCCTTGATAAAAATGGAGCCCCCATTTTTGACGATTCTGACCATGGAAAACTGTATTTCATGGCTCGCAGCTTAGCCAATACAGCAAAAAGTTCACCAGACGGCATGGGAAATATTCAAGTTCGAGTAGGCTCCACGCTGACCCTAGTCGTGATCGCCGTAGAAACCGCTTTTGGAAAAATGATTCTTGGGTTACTTTCCGAAAATGCCCTCGCGCCTGAGCTTTATCCGAAAATCTCCAACGCGCTTCACTCTGCCATCGCTCCACCATCAGCCCCATAACAATTTACTTTATGGCACGTGTCCTTGTAGGTCTCTCTGGCGGCGTCGATAGTGCCGTGACTGCTGCGCTCTTGTTAGAACAAGGCCACAACGTATGCGGGGGATACATGAAAAATTGGATCAACGAAGAAGGGATTCCGGGCGATTGCCCATGGGAAAAAGATGTCGAAGACGCTCATGCCGTTGCTACTTCGCTTGGCATAGAATTCCGCGTCATCGATCTCATTGATGCTTATCGCTCACGAATCGTTGATTCCCTCATCGAGGGCTACCGCACCGGCTCAACTCCCAATCCCGACGTTTGGTGCAATCGAGAAATGAAATTCGGCATCTTTCTCGACTACGCCCTGAGTCAAGATTTTGAATACGTAGGCACCGGTCACTACGCACGACGCCGCAACCTCAGCGATGGGAGCGCCGCAATTTTTCGCGGTGCAGATCCGAACAAAGACCAGAGTTACTTCTTGGCGATGATGACGCAACGCCAAGCAGCTCACGCACTTTTTCCCGTGGGAGAAATGCTAAAGACGGAAGCCCGCGAGGTAGCTCGACGCCACGCCCTTCCCGTCGCAGAAAAAAAAGATAGCCAAGGCATCTGCTTCATCGGCGCAGTAAAAATGTCAGATTTCCTCCGCCACTATGTGCCTGACAATCCCGGCGAGATCATTGACACCGAAGGAAAAATTCGCGGCATGCACAACGGCCTTCACCTCTATACCTTAGGCCAACGCAAAGGCCATGGCATCGCCTCCCCGCGCGAAGGCATGGCCTACGTAGTCGTTGGAAAAGACATCCCAAATAACCGTCTCATCGTCGGCTGGGATACCAGTGACACCCCAGGCCTCTACGCCACGCGTTACCGCGTTGGCACACTAAACTGGATTAACGAAAAAATCACTACACCTCAGCGTATCGAAGCCCAACCACGCTACCGAGCTAAAGCCGAGCCATGCCTCGTTACCCCGATCGATTCGCAACTCGTAGAAGTTTTATTCCATCGCCCGCAGCGCGCGATTTCACCAGGACAGATCTGCGCTTTCTACGAGGGCGGTCGCCTCCTCGGGGCTGGCGTTTTTCAATAGGCTTCTCGAAAAATTGTAGCAAATTTCAGAATCCCAGCAGTTCCCTGAATCACGTTTTTCCACTACACTCGAAGGCAAGAAAGTAATATGGCGAAAAAACTCTAAAAAAAACTTGCGCACGGCTCATCCTTCATCGTATTTTCCGCCCCCGCCATGAAACAAGGGCAAAACGGGGCGTAGCTCAGCCTGGTAGAGCGCCTGCTTTGGGAGCAGGAAGTCGTCAGTTCGAATCTGGCCGCCCCGACCACCTCCTACATATAGGATTCACTTGGTCTTACTGTTCTACATTTTTTGAAAGGACATATCTTCATGTGTTGTATAAAAGCGACCATGAAAAAAATGTATTTCGCCTCTCTAGGCCTAAGTTTATTGTGCTCTCAATCCGCATTCTCTCAAGAATTACCAGATCCCGATGGCAAACCTGCTGATGTGACAAAACCTGTGAAAGTTTTCATCATCATGGGGCAGTCGAACACCTTGGAAATGGGAAACGTCAAAGGTGAAAAAGACGGATCTTTGGAAAAAGCGACAAAACAAGAAAACCTCTACGGCTTTCTCACCGATGCCGACGGCAAATGGACGATTCGAAAAGACGTTCGAAACGTATCCGTCATGCAAAAAGGTGCCAATATGAATGTCTATCGAAATGACTGGCTCACCGTGAGCGGTGCTAAAGTCGGCATTGAGATTGGCATAGGACATCAACTTGGTAACGCTATCGAAGAACCTGTCATGATCCTCAAGAGCTCCATCGGGAATCGAGGTCTTGGCTGGGATCTATTACCCCCTGGCAGCGAGAGGTATTTAGCTGAATTCACGGACAAAGCAGGCAACAAAACCAGCAAAGTTATGGCAGGCTACCGAGATAAACCTGATATGTGGGATGCAGATGCCACCAAAGGAGTCGCCACCCCACCACCCGCCGAGTGGCTTGATAAAAAAGGCAAACCGATCAATTGGAATGCAGGGAAACAATACGATGACGATGTTGCTAACGCAAAAGCGGTCCTTGCTGATCTCGC
>CAMAYN010000197.1 GCA_945862285.1 Akkermansia muciniphila
GGGGAATTTGGAAATGTATCGAGCCTTTCACAAAGCACGGAAAGCGGGACTGATTTTGTCAGCGCATGATATTTCCGAAGGTGGCTTGGCTGTTGCGGCGGCAGAGATGAGCTTCTCTGGCAAGGGCGGCCTGGAAATTAATCTGGCAAAGGTTTTCGATGGCTTGGCAACGGTAGCGATGTTTAGCGAATCGACGGGGCGTATTTTGATCGAGACTTCGGCTGATTCAGTTACTGGATTAAAAGAGCAATTTGCTGGGCATGCGTTTGCGGTGATTGGGCGCAGTGTAGCTGGGCATCGCGACGTGGTGTTTTCTCATGGAGGAAATGAAGTGCTCAAGCAATCAGTTGCCTCGCTGAAATCGATCTGGCAAAAACGACTCGCTGCGTTTTATTGATGGATGAAATTTGATCCGGTAGATATTTTTGGAGAAGGGATTGGGTATGTTATAACGCGTGCCTTTGCCTATCTCGGATGTCTATGGATGGGATCTGTGATTGGTTTGATCTCGGTTTTGCAACTAGAGATGTTTTCCGATATTGATGAATTATTTTATCTGATTCTTTTCGCTCCTGTTTCTTTAATCAATCTACTTTTGCCCTTTACGTTAACCATCATGATCGTGGCAATTTTTTTGTTCAAATCAGACAGATCCTTAATGAAAATCATGCCAATATTTACCGCTTTGCTATCATTGATGGTAATGCTTCGAGAAACGAGAGGGGATCCTGTTGAAAAAACAATCCAATGGACGATATGGCTTGGCTTCATGGGCACTCTTTTTGGTGTTTTTTGGTATTTTCGAAAAGTCGAAGAGACAAAATATGCCATGGAATTAGAGGAGTTGTATCGCGAAAACGAGCAGCGCCGCCAAGAGTTACAAGAAAAATTCGGCACGGCATCATTTGGTTCGGTTCGCGACAATCAAAATACCCCAGAAAATTTCCCAAAATGATTTGAATAAAGTATCTCACCCGAACATCACAAAAGTGTCATGAAAATGAAATTGTTACTATCTGCTGCTACGCTTGCCACCGCATCACTCACTACCTTACATGCAGAGGTTCTTACCTATCAAGGATCTACCCGTTGGGCGACTACGCTACTGACGCCGAATACGAGAACAGCGTCTGCGATTACAAGCTACACGACTTATTACGTTGTCGAACAGGATGGCGACACAATCGTCGATGCCATCAAGATCGACGCATATACCAATCGACAAGGGCGTTTTTATTATATTGATCGCGGATTTAACATCGAATACGGATTTTTTGGTATTGGTGGGTTTGATGCCGCAGGTGGTATGGAAGTGACAGGGTTGGGAGCCATTTTACCCTTCCGCGGCACGATCCGCTTTGGTGATTTAAATGCGTTCACCCTTTACACAAGTGCTGATTATTTCAAAAATGGAAACGATTTAGATATTACCACAATTACGGGCTCTGCTCGATTAAATACTTATTTCAGCGGCAATGTATCGCTGAATACGGCTGTCAATGCCGTGCTGAATTTTTTAGAGGTTCGTGGTTTCCGTGAAGCTCAATAATGAAATGGTCGATAAAAAACTGGGTGCTCGCGATGGGGGTTTTGCTTATTTTCATCGCGGGCGTTTATTTTGGAATGATTTTCCAAAAGCCCGATGCTGATGAGGCGCGATCCACAAGCATACAAGGGAGCTTACAGCATGGCTCGTCTGCCACATCGGAAAGGGCATCACGATCCACGTCAAATGCTCTTGATCAGAAAAAAGTGGGTGCTGCGCTTGAGCCTGCATTACAAGTTGTTTTGGAAAAAATTCGACAGGCAAAAAATCTCCCCAACGATTCCCGAACCACGCCTTTGCTGAAAGCGTTAGAAGAGTCAACGAAGCTGCCTTTAACAAAAGAATTGCTCGCGGAGTTTTCCTCCATCATGGCAGAAGGAGAATTAGAAAGTTGTAGCTATGTTATAGCGCTGCTCGAGCAACGAGAGGAAAAATCTTCGGTAGATTTTTTATTACATACAACGGCACACAAAAACCAAGACGTGGCACAACGGGCATTATTCGCTCTCGAGGCCGTTGCGGGAACCGTTTTTGCCAATCGTGATGCGGCGGCGGTATGGGCGAATACATGGACGCCAGACCCAGAGCGCACCAAACTTTTCTCGCCGGGCCAAGGCACCGATAACGATAATCTTACTGACGAGATCCCGCGTATTCCTGGACCACGCGGATACAAAAAAACGAGTGATCCATCGCCGAACGACAAATGATCGTTTCGCGATTTCTCCGATCTGGATTCAGGCTGAACTGAACGAAGCAGTGAAAGATGTTGTAAGCCGTCTTGGGGTAACTACGAAAGATCAAGCTCAACAACCCGCATCATCTCATTACTAGGAGCCACCTCGGTTTTCCCTTTCTGCTGTTGCTATTAACGGCGGAGGTGTTTTTCTTTCGGCAAGAAGATGGATATTTGGAGCGCACTTGAATCTTTGTTTGTCAATGTTAACGGCTGGCGATTTTATACATGCCTCGCAGTGCCCACAAGCGTGTCAATTTTGATACATCACACCGTCGGTTGGACGAATGTTACTTTGTCCATTTGCGCGTTCCTGATTCTAGTTTTTTCTATCCTTGGTGCTGTTTGGCAGCATTACCATGAGAAAAGTGAATAACCCCAATGAACATTTCGCAACATACGACCGATCACGGAAAGTATGCTGTATCGATGATCATTCAATGAATCAATCTGTATGAAAGAACTCTTTCGAGAACAAGACATCACCCGCGTTAGCTACTATCAGTCCATCCTCGAAGATTATGGGATTCCGACGATGATTCGGAACGAATATTTGACGGGGTCGGGGCTCACGGAAATCCCCATTGCCGAGTTTTTCCCGGCGCTCTGCGTCTTACACGATGAGGACTACCTGCGAGCAGTAGCCATCATCCGAGAAAATTTGACCATAAACCAAAAGAGGGTTGAATGTGAGATCACGTGCGTATCATGCGGTGAAATCAATCCCGGAAATTTCGAGATTTGCTGGTCGTGCGGCGAACTTTGCGGCCCGTCGTAAGGTTTTTTTGTGTCTGGCATCTGCGGAACAGAGGTTTTTTCTTTAAAATCGCTGCGAGAGCTAAGAAGAGAGCAGGGGAGCATCGTTTGCCGTGACCCAGGATCGTGGAACAGGCAGGCGAGAAGCTGTGTTTTCCGATCACAAAAAATATTGCTCAGCTTGGTCACAATCGAAAAAGCCAAGGGTTTATCTGCGGATTTTTGGCAGGTAGAACGTCATTTTTTCGAGCTTGTGAAAAATTTCACAAACTTTACCAAAATACTTTACAACACGTAACAATAGGTACAATTTGTCGCACGCCTATTCTCCCAAATGTTGTGAATGAGTTGATATTCTTAGTTCGTCACAGCAAAGAAGGTAGGTTCGCTACTTCTAACTACCAATAACTATGAGCGCACACGCAGCGACCGATCACCACTCTGAGGCTCATCACGATGACCATCATCATGAGCCTGGTTTCTGGCAAAAATATGTATTTTCCACGGATCATAAAACGATTGGAATTCAATATGGATTAACAGCGATGTGCTTTTTGCTGTTTGGATTTTATCTTATGATGGTGATGCGCTGGTCTATTGCGTATCCCCATGAGCCACTTCCCGGCTGGATGAGTTGGATTTTTACTGATAGCTGGAAAGCGCGTTGGTTGCAAGACGGCAAGGTGATTGGCGATACCTACAACATGTTTGGTGCCATGCACGGAACGATCATGGTGTTCCTTGGCGTTGTCCCGCTGGGATTCGGTGCGTTTGGAAATTACGTCACACCGCTGCAAATTGGAGCTGTCGATATGGCATTTCCTAAACTCAATATGCTTTCCTACTGGATCTACCTTGTGGGTGGATTGGTCATGTGCGCTTCGTTTTTCATGGAATCTGGTGCCGCTAAGTCGGGTTGGACAAACTACTCACCACTGGCGGGCTTCGCCGATGCGCAGATCGTAAATCAATGGCTCGCAGGGCAAACGCAATGGCTGATTGGTTTGGTTTTGCTTATTACTTCTTCGCTTCTTGGATCAGTAAATTTCATCACCACCATTATCAACCTACGCGCACGCGGTATGACCTGGATGCGCATGCCATTCTTCGTGTGGGCCATGTTAGTAACGGGCTTTCTTCTTCTTCTCGCTTTCCCACCGCTTGAAGCAGCGGGTGTGATGCAGCTCGTCGATCGGGTGTGGCATTCATCTTTCTTCATGCCATCGGGTTTGTTCACCAAATCAGACGGTCTCGCTGAACTTTCGGGTGGCGGCAGTCCTTTGCTTTTCCAACACTTATTCTGGTTCCTCGGCCATCCAGAAGTTTACGTTTTGTTGCTGCCTGCCATCGCTTGCGTTGCAGAAATTATCCCAGCGAACACCCGTCGTCCACTTTGGGGTTACAAATCAATGGTTTACGGCGTAATCGTTCTTGGTTTCTTATCATTCATCGTTTGGGCCCACCACATGTATCTAACTGGCATGGGCCCCGCGATTTCTACATGGTTCCAAATTACCACAGTTTTGATTTCGGTGCCGTCGGTAATTTTGCTAACCGCTCTCATGATTTCACTCTGGGGTGGATCGATTCGTTTCACCTCTCCCATGATGTGGGCTTGTGCATTCATTCCCATGTTTGGCATTGGTGGTCTTACTGGGTTGCCTCTTGCTTTCAACCTAGTGGACTTGCACCTTCATGATACTTATTACGTGATTGGTCACTTCCACTACGTTGTTGCGCCAGGCATTCTCTTCGGACTCTTCGGCGGTGTGCACCATTGGTATCCAAAAATCACGGGTCGTTATACCAGCAATACGTTGAATCACCTGCACTTTTGGCCATCCTTGATTTGCATGAACTTGCTGTTCTTCCCTATGTTGACGCAAGGCATGGCAGGATTCCATCGCCGCTGGGCGAATGGTGGCGATGCTTACCTCGCAAAAGCAGCAGATTCGGCAAACGTCTTTGGTCTAACCGTGGCAGAAAATATTGATGCTAATATCCTAATGTCTGGAGCGGCATGGACAATGGCATTTTTCCAGATTCCTTTCATTATCAACATTTTCCTTAGTTATTTCCGTGGGAAAAAAGTCGAAAGCGATAATCCATGGAATGCAACAACTCTCGAATGGGCGACGCCGACACCTCCAGGGCATGGCAACTTTACCTTTGACGTGGCAGGCTATCGTGGCCCCTACGAATACAGTCAAGAAGGCGCGGCGGAAGATTTTACCCCACAGTGGATTAAACCCGAAGATGCTCCAACAGTCGTTCCCGCCAATGAGCCAGTCGCTCACTAAATTCGCTCCCGTTCTTATCTACCTTTCATAATCTCTCTATGGAAATTCCTTACATCTTTACGCCGCGCAAAGACACCGGCATGGTCAATTCAAAAATTGCCATCTGGTTGTTCCTTGCATCCGAAGTTATGTTATTCGGCGGATTTTTCTCTTCGTATGTCTATCTTCGACTTGGAGCAGATTATCCATGGCCTGAGCGCGCACTGCCGGTTCTTCCTGGCCTAATTAACACCTTCGTTCTCATCGCTTCGTCGGTGACTGTCGTTTTCGCATGGGCGGCATTGAAATTACGGAAATGGTTCGCCTTCCAAATCAGCATGGCATTTACCATCGTGTGTGCGTTGGTGTTCATGGTGCTAAAAGGTTTCGAATACAACGTCAAATGGCATCACCAAGCGATTCGCTTGACCGATTACACTATTCTCGAAGGTCACCTTGGATACGATCAAAAAGCCGATACTGGTAAGAAAAAAGGAGATGGTACGCCTCTACTCGCAGAGGCTGATCAGATCCATATCACTGCTGAAAAACTGACTTTCTCCACGACCCGTTTCCATGAGCCATGGGTGAAGGAGATGATTCGTCAGGCCACAGCGTCTAGTGCGAAAATTACTCTCGCAGAAGAACTTCTTTTAGAAGGTTCTGCTATTAAGGCAGGCGAAGAGCTGACGGTAGACTTACTTAATGGTATTCAAAAGAATCATCTTGCATCGCGAGCGCATAACGCTTCCATCCGCACGGATGCCTTGCGTAAGGCATGGTCTGATGCTTGGAAACTTCCAGAAAATGAAGGCAAAAAGGGCTGGCAAATCTCCGCGAATGTTAAAATTGATGATGCCGCGATCGCAGGCTCAATCAAAAAAGAGACACCGTCCGTCACTTTCGCAGTGTCCCCCGCATCCAATTTATGGTTCACCCCACGCGATATAAAAGAAGGGACTGAATCATCGAAGCTCCGCGATGACACAATTATCACAGGAAAACTACAAGAGAGTCCTGTCGATCTGCACAACCTAGATGCCATTGATTTCCGCCACGTCGT
>CAMAYN010000198.1 GCA_945862285.1 Akkermansia muciniphila
CGCGGCGCGCCATTCGAATCCTGCTTCGCTGAAAATTTTATCGATACCTTCATTTTCGCACTGGATTGCAACGATTTGCGAACCTGGAACGGCGATGGCTTTGACACCTGGGGCGACTTTGTGGCCTTTGAGGTATTTTGCGGCTTCGCGGAAATCGGACAACCTACCATTGGTGCAGGAACCAAGAAAGGCGACATCAATTTTCACGCCTTTGATGGCTGTACCAGCGGGAAGTTTCATGTATTCGAGCGCCTCTTGAATGGATTGTTTTTCCAATTCGGTCGATGCGAATGCTGGGTCAGGAATGCTTTCGGAAATGGCGATTCCATGGTCTGGGGAAATGCCCCAAGTGACTGTCGGCTCTATGTCTTCGGCGGCAATTTTTACAACATCATCAAAAATAGCATCTGCATCCGAAGCGAAGGACAGCCAGCGTGCAGAAGTAGCACTAAAGTCAGACATATCAACGTAGGGACGACCGTTGAGGTAATCGATGGTTTTTTGGTCGGGATTGACGTAACCACAGCGCGCGCCACCTTCGATGGACATATTGCAGACCGTCATGCGCTCTTCCATGCTCATGCGGTCAAAGACATCGCCAGCGTATTCGTAGGCGAAACCAATGCCGCCCTTGGCACCAAGAATGCGGATGATGTGAAGAATGACATCTTTTGCATAGACTCCGGGACGCAGATTGCCGTTGACCTCAATGCGACGCACTTTCAGAGGTTCAAGCGCCATGGTCTGCGTGGCAAGAACATCGCGAACCTGCGTGGTGCCGATTCCGAATGCGATCGCACCGAAAGCACCATGAGTGGCAGTGTGGGAATCTCCACAGGCAATCGTAGTTCCCGGTTGGGTGATTCCTTGTTCTGGGCCTACGACGTGAACAATGCCTTGTTTGCCGGATTTAAGATCGAAATACGTTACGCCAAAATCATCGCAGTTCTTTTGTAAGGCCTGCATCATTTCCGCAGCAAGAGGATCTTGCGGGGCATCTTGGTCAATGGTCGGCACAATGTGATCGACGGTGGCGAATGTGCGTTGTGGGTATTTTACTTTGAGTCCGAGGTCGCGAAGCATGCCGAATGCTTGTGGCGAGGTGACCTCATGAATCAGGTGTGTGCCAATGAATAACTGTGTGCGTCCGTCAGCAAGTGTGCCGACTGTGTGTGCTTCCCAAACTTTTGTAAAGAGACTCTTCCCCATGTTGCTAAATCCCGCTTTGTTCGCGCGGGGCGAGCAGCGTGAAAGAAAATAATCAAATTGTCAAAGATAGAGTTACTCCTTTCTGACATGAGGATCAAGACGATTTACCTAAGATGACTTTCATCACCACATATAGCAAAGCAAGTATGCCCACTAGTAATAGCGCGCCGACTAATAAAACGCTAGTCCTAAGGATGATTCTATCGATTTGTTCCCGCTTGGCACTTTTCTTCTTGGATCCTGTCCAGTCATCCCATGATTGCTCCGAGGATTTGCGATGGTAATGCCGCACAGAGCCGTTGAACTTTCGGTCAATTCGATCATTAGGCAAATTACGTGGTTTCATCTACACGGCACGAATACTCAATATTTCAAGTTGATGTAAAGAGTAAATTTGTGACAAAAATGATTACATCAGTAAAATGAACAGAAAAACAGCGCGGGAAAAAATCGAAAAAATTGTAACTGACCAGTTGACAGACGAAAATCGTCCGATATTCTCCGCGCTCTCATGAAATCCACGAGTTTATCGACAACTCGTATTTTCAGCGACTATTCCTCAAAGGAATCACCAACACCAACAATACAATGCCAGCGAAAAAAGCAGCAACTAAGTCCGTAGCCGCCAAAGGCGGAAAATCCGCAAAATACGTTTACACCTGGGGTGCCGGTAAGGCCGACGGGAATGGCTCTCAAAAAGCACTCCTCGGAGGAAAAGGTGCCAACCTCGCCGAAATGACCCTCATCGGTCTCCCTGTGCCTCCAGGCTTCACCATCTCGACAGAAGTTTGCACTTATTACTACGCAAACAAAAAATCCTACCCTGCTTCTCTCCAAGCACAAATGGAAGCTGGCGTGGCCAACATGGAGAAAATCATTGGAGCGAAATTCGGTGGCACCAGTGGCATGCCTCTTCTCGTTGCCGTTCGTTCCGGTGCTCGTGACTCCATGCCGGGCATGATGGACACAGTACTCAACCTCGGTCTCAATGACGACACAGTCAAAGCTCTCGTCGCCGCTACCAACAATGAGCGTTTCGCATGGGATTGCTATCGCCGATTTATCCAAATGTATGGCGACGTCGTACTCGGCGTGCAAAAGCGCGAGGGCGAAGACCACGAGCCATTTGAAACTGTCATCGAACACTTCAAACATGAAAAATACGGCAAAGACATCGTTGACTCCGATCTTACCGCTGATGACCAAAAGGAACTCGTCAAACGTTTCAAAGATCTTGTTAAAGAGCGCACAGGTAAAGGTTTCCCGAACGACGTTTGGGCGCAACTTCGCGGTGCCGCTGGTGCCGTATTCAGCTCATGGATGAATGACCGCGCGATCGTTTATCGTCGTAAATACAACATCCCTGCCGAGTGGGGCACAGCCGTCAACGTGCAAGCCATGGTCTATGGAAACACCGGCGACGAATCCGGTTCCGGCGTTGCTTTCACTCGCAACCCTGCCAACGGAGTTAACGAATTCTACGGTGAGTTCCTCATCAATGCACAAGGCGAAGATGTCGTCGCTGGTGTTCGCACTCCTGAGCCAGTGGCAAAACTCAAGAAGGTTATGCCAAAAGCATTTGCCGAACTCATGAAAGTCCGCGCCATCCTTGAGAAACATTTCAAAGACGTGCAAGACATCGAGTTCACCATCCAGAGTGGCAAACTCTTCATGCTTCAAACCCGTAACGGCAAACGCACCGCCGCTGCTGCTCTCAAATTTGCAGCAGACATGGTTAAAGAGAAACTCATCGACTGGGAAACAGCCATTCTGCGCAACCCTGCCGACCAACTTGATCAACTTCTCGCACCGATCTTCGATCTTGCTGAAGTCAAGAAAGCCAAAGTGATCGCCACCGGTCTCCCCGCAGGTCCTGGTGCTGCTTCTGGTAAAATCTACCTCAACGCTGACCGCGCCGTTCTCGCCGAAGCAAAAGGCGAAACCGTTCTCCTTGTTCGTAACGAAACCTCCCCAGAAGACCTTCGCGGTATGATCGCAGCAGCAGGCATCCTCACCGCTAAAGGTGGTGTTTCTTCTCACGCAGCACTTGTCGCTCGCCAAATGGGCAAA
The DNA here is from genome assembly GCA_945862285.1 of Akkermansia muciniphila. Lineage (GTDB taxonomy): Bacteria > Verrucomicrobiota > Verrucomicrobiia > Verrucomicrobiales > Akkermansiaceae > UBA956. The sequence continues at coordinate 3,280 of CAMAYN010000198.1, forward strand.
GTTTGTATCTGCGGTGCCGCTGCTCTCGATATTGATTACGATAAGAAAACCGTCACCGTGGGCGGCGTAGTTTACAAAGAAGGCGACTTCCTTTCCATCGATGGTACATCCGGCACCGTCTATGCAGGCGCACTCAAGACCGCTCCATCCGAAATTATCACTGGTATTGTCAGCAACGACAAGAAAGCCCAGAAAACTGAGAAGTTTATCCAATTTAAACAACTCATGGATTGGTGCGAAAAAGCCACCAAACTCGACGTTCGTACGAATGCCGATACTCCAGAGCAAACCAACATCGCTGTGGCATTCGGAGCAAAAGGCATTGGTCTGACTCGCACGGAGCACATGTTCTTCGAAGGTGACCGCATTGATGCGATGCGCGAAATGATTCTCGCCAACAACGAGGCTGATCGTCGCACCGCCCTTGCAAAAATTCTTCCCTATCAACGTGAAGACTTCACTGGCATCTTCAAATCCCTCAAAGGCTTGCCTGCCACGATCCGCCTTCTCGACCCACCACTGCACGAGTTCCTTCCTCACACCAAGGAGCAGCAACTTGACCTTGCGAAAAAACTCAACATCAAAGTCGAGTTCATCATGCAACGCGTTGCTCAACTCCACGAGTTCAACCCGATGCTTGGTCACCGTGGTTGCCGCCTAGGTATCGCCTACCCAGAAATCACCGAGATGCAAGCTCGTGCGATCTTTGAAGCCGCTGCTGATGTCGCCAAAAAAGGCATCAAGGTCAAACCAGAGGTGATGATCCCTCTCGTTGGTTTTGCCAAAGAACTTAGCCTGCAAGTCGAAGTGGTTCACGCCACAGCAAAAGCCGTCATGGCCGAGAAGAAAGTCAAACTTGACTACCTCGTTGGCACGATGATCGAAGTCCCACGTGGTGCTCTTACCGCTGACGAAATTGCTGAAACAGCACAATTCTTCAGCTTCGGCACAAACGACCTTACCCAAACCGCGCTCGGTATCAGCCGTGACGACATGGGTAACTTCCTCCTTCCTTACACCGAGAATGAGATCTTCAAGAAAAATCCATTCGCTAGCCTCGACACCACAGGTGTAGGTCAATTGATGGAAATCGCCGTGAAGAAAGGCAACGCCACACGCCCTGGCATCAAGCTCGGTATCTGCGGTGAGCACGGTGGTGATCCAGAAAGCGTCAAGTTCTGCCACAAACTCGGACTCAACTACGTTTCCTGCTCGCCTTACCGCGTGCCAGTTGCTCGCCTCGCCGCTGCGCAAGCAGCCATTGAGGAAAAACGCGCCGCTGCTCCTGTCAAAAAAGTGGCAAAAAAAGTCGCTAAGAAATAACGAAAGATTTCACCGCGAGGTGAACTTGAGCCATGCACTTCGGTGCTAGAGCTCGTATGGAACGCTGACTCTCGCAGCCAGCACCATTTACAGTCACCCTAGGCAGAAATGTCTAGGGTGACTCTTTTTTTAGAAATCAAATTTGAGAAAAATGAACGAATCGAATCCCTATGCCCCACCGCAAGTGGCGGAACTTGAAGCGCAAGTCAGCCGTTGCTGGCTCCTCCAAGGCGATAGCCTGCTCGTGAAAAATGGTGCGGTTTTACCTCGTGTCGATTTGGAGACAGGTTTCTCAGAACATGATGGAGAGCTACACATCCACAAGGTCACTCACCAACGTTTCAGTCTTAGCAGCTTGTTCACTATGTTGCTTGCATTCGCGAGTTATTGGGCAACCAAATCGTTATTCGACTTCGGAGTCTTCCAATTTTTCCCTCTAATCTGGATTTTCTTTTTCGTATTTTCCAGGTTTACTTCACTCTCGGGAAAAGGTTCAAAATTATCGACAATTTGGTTTTTCGTCGATGCGCAGCGCTACAAACGCAAGAAAAGACGAAGACATATTCGGCTTGCCGTTATGGCTATTTCCATGCTGGTGCTCATTCCTTTGTTCGTTCACTACTCGAGTGATTTTGATGATTTCGATACGCAAATAACTCTGCTCTTTTTGGGAATTGGTATCTTTTTTGCCATTGGAATTTGGCATGCGCTTGATCGATTTAAGCTGACATTAAAATACCATTCCGACGATTGGTTGAAAATTGCCTCTATTCATCCAAAGGCTCGCGCCTTTTTTGAGGATCTTGAAATGACAGAGCGAACGATGCTTGCGGAAGAGGTCATTCCTAAAACCCGTCTCGTGCGCACGATGTATCTTTATCGACTGCCAATAAACATGCTTCTACAAACAATGCGCAATCCATTGACAATGCTCTCGATTGTGATCATGAAATTCCTTCGTTCGAAGTATCTTGAACAACTCTTTTACGATTCCTCTGAAGCATCGACGTGCTCTGTTGATGCGCTCAGCACTGCGCTTCGTGATGCATCGGCGCAATGGTTGGCCCAACATCCTAGCTGGACATTGTTAGGTGCCGGGATTTTGGATTCACCGATGGGAAATCTTCTAACGGAAACCATTTCCCTGATTTCGGCAGATCGAGCTACCGTCGTTCAAATTTCCCAATTTACCATGCCGCAAACCCCGAATAAAATCCGCCTCCAATATGCGATTTCCACTTGGATCGGCGATGGTCAAAATTCCGTAGTGACATACAATTGCCCTTATCTCGCCCTAGAAAATCCGCAATTACTACACCGCTCCCACAGCCAGCCAAATGGGATGTTCGAGGATCACATCAAACACAGGATGGGTCATGTCATCTATTTTCCTCGGGATGTCGATGAAGTGCGCGAGTTATTAAAAAATCGCCAAGAAAAAACCAACATCCTGCTAGAAGCGAAAAAAATCCATAGCCCAGCGAAAGAATACGTAAATGCCGTGTGAGAGGTTCCTTTACTAAATCTCCGATTGTGGCAAACGAATTCCGCGTGAAAAATTGATAAAAGTTAGGTTGCTGAATCAGTATCAATACCATCATCCATGAGCCAATATCGTAGCGAACCGCAAGAATCTGCCACCATGCCAAGCGGCATACCCTACATCATCGGCAATGAAGCGGCGGAGCGATTTTCCTTTTACGGCATGCGTGCCATTCTCGTTGTGTTCATGACGAAATACCTTTGGC
>CAMAYN010000199.1 GCA_945862285.1 Akkermansia muciniphila
GCGAGAAAAGTCTGGGGAAGGATGGCGGCGCGGCCTAGTTTTTGTTCGGCGAGCTTTTCGATCATGGCTTGCGCGGTGGCATCGTCGCGGACGATCACGGCTTGGACGTTGGCACCGAGGGCGGTCTCGATGGCGCGGGCGCAGGTTTGATCTGCCTCGATAAAGGTGGCGAGGACACCGAGAATATTTGGTTTAAAATGATCGGGCTGATCGAGGCCGGCGAGGAGGTGGCGGGTGCCTTTTTCAAAGCCTTCGCCCGAGTTGACAAGGGCGCTGACGACGTCGAGGCGGGATGATTTTTGGGCGAGGCGTTTTTGGCTATCGGCAGCGGTGGTGCGGGTGGCATCGAGGTCGCCGCGGATGTGTTGGTAGCTGCGCTCGGATGCTTGGAATTCTTCTTCGAGGCGGGTCATGGAACCAGCGTGGGTATCGAGGTCGGCGATGACGCGGGATTCTTCGCTGCGGAGTTCTTCGAGGGTGATGCGGAGGCGTTGTTCTTCGTCAGTGAGCTGACGCGAGCGGTCGCGGTTGCCCTCCATTTGGGCGAGGGAGCTTTCGATTTTCGCCTGGGCGGCGGCGATGATGGTCTGGGTTTTATTGGCCTCGGCGCGGCTTTCGCGCAGGTGGCCCTCGATGCCATCGCGGCGAGCTTTACCAGCCTGGGCGCGTTCTTCTTGCTCACGGACTACTTCTTCTTGCTGGATGATGCGGCGGGTGAGGTTCTCGAGTTCGACGTTGCAGTTTTTGAAGTCGAACTCTTGTTGAACGAGTTTTTGGCGGATGTCTTCGACGTCCTCGTGGTTTTGGCGGATGCGGCTTTCGAGTTCGGATTTGCGCTCCGAATTAAAGGCGACGCGGCCTTGGGCGGCGTTGAGGGCGTTTCGGTGTTCGTTGAGTTTTTGGCGGATTTCGCTGAGTTCCGCCTCGAAATTACGGGCGACTTGGCGCGCCTCGGCGACGAGTTCTTCTTTGGCGGGCATTTGCGCCTCGATCTCGGTTTCGCGGACATCGAGGGCGTGAATGGATGTTTTTAGTTCGCCGAGTGCGGCACTCATTTCGAGGTATTTCTTATGGCCAAGATGGGTATCGAGAATGCGGACATTGCTGGCGAGAGCTTGATAGCGACGGGCTTTGGCGACTTGGCGGCGCAAGGAATTCATGCGGCGCTCTTGCTCGGCTAGCACATCGGAAACACGGAGGAGATTGGCCTCGGTGTATTCGAGTTTGCGCAGCGCTTCTTTTTTCTCACGCTTGTATTTGGTGATGCCGGCGGCTTCCTCGAAGACGGCGCGGCGTTCCTCGGGCTTAGAGGAAAGAATTTGGTCAATTTGCCCCTGTGCCATAATCGAGTAGGCAGTGCGGCCAATGCCGGTGTCCATGAATAAATCGTGGATGTCCTTGAGGCGGCAGAGAGTGTTGTTGATGCGGTATTCTGACTTGCCATCGCGGAAGACGCGGCGGGTAATGGAGACTTCATTATAGTCAACGCTGAGGGATTTCTCGCAATCGGCCATGGTGAGAGTGACCTCAGCCATGCCTTGCGGTTTGCGTTTTTCCGTGCCGCTGAAAATGACGTCTGCCATTTCACCGCCGCGCAGGGCTTTGGCAGATGTCTCGCCAAGAACCCAGCGGATGGCATCGACGACGTTGGATTTCCCACAGCCATTGGGGCCGACGATGCCAGTGACGCCAGTGGAAAATTCAAACTTTGTCTTATCGGCAAAGGATTTGAAGCCGTGGATTTCTAGGGATTTTAAATACATGATTCTGGTGGGAAAGTGTTGCTACTACTGGCGCGGGGATCAGTTTAATTCACGAGTTGAGTTTCGCAAGCTCACAAAATGAATTAACACTACATTCTGTATTAATTTCCTACATGAACTACTAGATATTGTGCATTATGGTATTTAAGAGAATTAAAGGAAATTGCACTGGGCTATTTTTGAACAGCGCATTTCATACTATCAGTATTCTTATTTGATCGAATATAGTTGTTAAAGAAGGAAAATGATCATTTTCCGCATTTTCGCTATTGCATTTCATTCTCAATAACGTAGAATACCGCCGTGCCACAACTCAACGTAGCAGCGACAGAACTCCAATGCGATAGTTTGATATCCTTATGTCAAGCGGCTGTAGGCTGTGAATTTCACATTCGTTTCTTGCAGGGACCTGCCTGTGAAAAACTCCGTAAAATGGGCTTCTGCGAAAGTATGAGGGTGAAAAAAATCTCCAATGGTCGGAATTTATTGTGTAGCGTGTGTGGCACGAGAATGGCTATTTCCAAAGATTTGGCGGAACACGTATTAGTGAGCGCATGAAGCCAGTGCATGAGGCGAAAGTCATCGCCCTCGTTGGTTTTCCAAACGTGGGGAAATCGACGATATTCAATGCTCTCACAGGCAAAACCCAAAAAGTCGGCAACTATGCAGGAGTTACCGTCGCAAAGAAATTGGGAGAATTCTTTTCGACCCATGGGAAAAAAATTCAACTATGGGATCTACCTGGATGCCATTCCCTTGAAGGAGACGGTCTCGACCAAAAAATCACATCCCAATTTCTTCACGATTCCGCATCTGGTGAACAGCCTCTGCAATGCATCGTCCATGTCGTAGATGCCTCCGCCTTAGAACGGCAATTGCCAATGACCCTCGAACTCAAGGCTCTCGGTATCCCGATGATTCTCGCGCTTAACATGGTCGATCTCGCCGAAGCAAAAGGCATCCGTCTCGACATCAAACTGCTCGCCAAAGAACTCAATCTCATCGTCATCCCCATCCACGCAGCCCGCCGCAAAGGCCTCTTCGAATTAAAGCAGGCTTTATCACAAAACACCCCCCGCCCTAGTCCAACAAGTTCATCTCTCGACGGCGAAAAAATCGCCCCGCAAGTCGCGGAAATTTGCGCCAAGGCGGCTCGGCGTCCAAGCGAAGATCAATTCTTACTCAGCGATAAAATCGACTCGCTCCTCCTCCATCCATTTTTCGGCTGGCTTTTTCTTGCGGCTATTATGTTCGGCGTGTTTTGGAGCATTTTTCGCTTTGCCTCCGTGCCGATGGACTGGATTGAAGGAGGAAAAGGCCTTTTCCAAGAATGGGTTACATCAAAAATGGCTGCGGGCGACTTACACGATCTACTCGTCAATGGCATCATCGAAGGAGTTGGCTCAGCACTCGTTTTCCTTCCACAAATTCTTCTCCTGTTCTTCTTCATCGCCCTCCTCGAAGGCACGGGATACATGGCGCGCGCCGCATTTCTCATGGACAACATCATGGCTCGCGTCGGCCTCTCCGGAAAATCATTTCTTCCCCTCCTCAGCTCCTACGCCTGCGCTATACCCGGCATCATGGCAACCAGAACAATCGATTCGCCCAAAGAACGACTCGTCACTATGTTCATCGCACCGTGGATGTCGTGCAGTGCCCGCATGCCTGTTTATCTTCTGCTCGTCCCTTTACTTTTACATCAACAAGAAGGAAACACCTTCATCCAAGCTCTCGCAATGACTGGAATCTATGCCATCGGTACGATTACCGCACTCGCCGTGGCTTTCCTGCTGCGCAAAAAACTTGGCGAAGATGAAATCCCCCAACATTTCCTACTCGAACTCCCACCCTACCACGCCCCACAATGGCGCTACATCATCAACCAACTCCGCCAATCCGCATGGGAGTTCCTTCGTAAGGCCAGCGGCATCATTCTCGCCATCTCCATCATCCTCTGGGCACTCCAAACCTTCCCCAAAACCAGCGAAAACCCCGCCGAAAACCTGGAAAATAGTGCCCTAGGCCAAATCAGTCGTGCGATAGAACCCATCTTCCGCCCCATGGGACACGATGGCAAAACCGGTGCCGCTATCCTTACATCCTTTGCCGCCCGCGAAGTCTTTGTATCCTCCATGGCCATCGTTCATAGCGTCGAAGAATCCGAAGACGAAGAAACCACCCGCAACGATTTACGGCAACGGCTTCAAGAAATCCGCCGCCCTGATGGTTCCCCAATGTTCACCTTCGCTTCACTCGTCAGCCTACTCATTTTCTACATCTACGCCTTACAATGCCTACCCACCAGCGTTCTCATGGCCAAAGAAAGCGGCTCATGGAAATGGGCCACTGCCCAATTCCTCTTCATGACCACCTTCGCCTGGCTCGCCGCCGTCGTCGCATATCAAGTTCTTTCCTAATATGAACGCACAAGCACAAACCATCGCCGCTCTCGCCATCGTCATAGCCTCCACATTTTGGCTACTACGAAAATTCATCCGCAAATCCCCATCCGGTTGCGATTGCTCGAAAAATTGCCACAGTTCCCCCAAGAAAAATCCCCAGCTCTAACGCAAAATCGATCCAGTAAACCCGAGGGATTCCGTAACAATTTCCCCACAGCTGCTTTTCCGCTTTCCACGCCCCTCCCCAACTGCCAAACTACGCCCCGCAACCTTGGCAAACATCTCACAGGAAACCCGCATCAAAGTCCTAGAGTCCACGGACATCGTGGATCTCATCAGTACTTACATCCCCGTCAAACGCGCTGGTTCTGCCTTCAAAGCCTGCTGCCCGTTTCATAACGAAAAAACGCCTTCCTTCCACATCTACGCCACCCAACAACGCTTCCACTGCTTCGGCTGCGGCGAAAGTGGCGATGCCATCACCTTCGTCATGAAATACGAAGGACTTCCCTTCGTCGATGCCCTGAAAAAACTCGCCGCACGCGCCAGCATCCCTATCATCGAAGAAGCCTACAACGCCGATGCCGAACGCGGTAAACGCAAACGCGGGCGACTCCTCGACCTCCATCGCGAAGCCACCCGCTTCATGCACGAACTCCTCCTCAACGCGCCTGAAGCCAAACACGCCCGCAACTACCTCGCCAAACGTGGCTACAAACGCGAAATGGCCGAACGCTGGCAAGTCGGTTGGATGCCCGCCGATCCCAAAACCTTCCTCAATTGGGCACGAGAAAAAAACTACACCGGACGCGAACTCGTGGACTCTGGTATCTGCGCCAAAAGCGAATCGAACGCTAGCCTCTACAATCGCTTCCGCGACCGCTTAATGTTCCCCATCTGCAACGAACAAGGCGATGTCATTGCTTTCTCTGGCCGACAAATCATCCCCAACCCAAACACCGGAAAATACGTCAACTCCGCCGACTCCGATCTCTTTCACAAATCCAAAACCCTCTTCGCCTTCGACCGCGCCCGCCGCCCCATCACCAAGCGCAAAGCCGTCCTCATCTGCGAGGGCCAGCTCGATGCCCTTTGCTGTCACGAATACGGCATCGATCACGCCATCGCCACCCTCGGCACCGCCTGCACCCCTGAGCACGCGAAAATCCTCAAACGTTATACCGACAACGCCCTCCTCTGCTTTGATGCCGATGCCGCCGGCTACCAAGCCGCCATCAAAGCCTTCCGCCATCTCTCCGCCGAAAACATCAACATCCACGTCGTCTCCATGCCCCCTGGCGATGACCCAGATTCCTTCCTCAAGCGCGAAGGCCCAGAAGCCTTTGAAAAACTCCTCCTCGAAGCCCGCCCCTTCTTCGACTTCCAGATCGACCGCGCCCGTGCCGAAGGCGGCCTCGCCCATGCACAAGCCCGCGCTGCAACCGCCCGCACCATCGCCGAACTCCTCGCTCACATCCGCGACACCGTCAGCCGCGACGCCATGCTGAACCACTGCGCTACCCTACTTCAAGTTAGCGCGCCCGACCTCCGGCAAGCCACCGCATCCTCCAGAAAAAAAATCCAACGTGAAGCCCATCAAGATTCCCGTCGCAGTAGCCAAAACTCTCCCGATCTCGCCCCCACCACCGAAGCCACACCAGCCGACATCACCGTCCTTTACCTCGCCAACCTCGCCCTCCATGCCCCACAGGTAAAAGACCTCCTCTGCGAACAATTCGAGTCACTGCATGAAGTCGGTAACTACCTCGAAGGCATCGATCTCCTCGACCAAATCCTCGCTGGCGACTTCGACCCCACCCAACCCGCCAGCGTCAACACCTTCCTCGCAAATCTCCCTAACAGCCACCGTCTCGCTCTCCAAAAAGACGCCACCTTCAGCCAAAGTCCCGCTGCCGATGCCATTCAATCTGCCCATAGTGCTCTTGCCTTACTCGCCGAAAAAGCCCTCAACAAACGCCACGCCATCAACCTAAGCGCCCTTTCCCAACCTGGCCTCACCGCCGAGCAATACAAGCCGTTCCTCGAAGAAGCCCAAGAAATCGCCCGCCTCCAAGCCACGCTCGGCAGACGCAGCATCGCCGATGACCGCGCCACCCTCGGCACCAGCAAAGCCAAACCCAA
>CAMAYN010000200.1 GCA_945862285.1 Akkermansia muciniphila
GCCCGCCTAAAAACCCGCAACCTCGCCGGCGAAATGGTCCCCCTCGGCTCACTCGTCACCGTCCGCGAAAGCTCCGGCCCCGACCGCGTCACCCGCTACAATGGCTACCCCGCCGCCGACATGAATAGCGAAGCCGGGCCCGGCATGAGTTCCGGCGCCGCCGAGCAACTCATGGAACGCCTCGCCAAAGAATCCCTCCCCGCTGGCTTTGAGCCCGTTTGGACTGACCTAGTCTATCAACGCATCCTCGCCGGCAACACCGCCATGTATGTTTATCCTCTCTGCCTGCTGCTCGTCTTCCTTGTTCTTGCCGCGCAATACGAAAGCCTGCGCATGCCGCTCTCCATCATCCTCATCGTGCCGCTGTGCCTGCTCTTCTCCCTCGCCGGCGTTCTCCTCACCGATGGCGATAACAACATTTTCACCCAAATCGGCTTCATCGTCCTCATTGGGTTAGCCTGTAAAAACGCCATCCTCATCGTCGAGTTCGCCCGCGAAAAAATGCACGAAGGCATGACCGCCACCGCCGCCGCGTTAGAAGCCTGCCACCTCCGCCTGCGCCCCATTTTAATGACCTCCATCGCCTTCATCGCCGGTTGCTACCCCTTAGTAGTAAGTACCGGCGCCGGAGCCGAAATGCGCCGCGCCATGGGCACCGCCGTCTTCTCCGGCATGATTGGTGTCACCCTGCTCGGCCTCTTCCTCACCCCCGTCTTCTTCGTCGTCCTCGTCTCGTTAGGGAAAAAATCGACTCCATCGCCAACCACAGTCTAGAAAGATAGTGCTTCAGCCAGTTTCAATCAAATCAACAAACTGCATCTTATAATGAAATCACCTCCTAATCGCTCTAATTACGATTTCAATCTTGCTTCTTGTCGCATGAGTTTTAATTAAAGGCGAACTTGAGAAACTTTAAAAATGAAAAGAGATTATAACATCGAGCCAATATGAATGAACACTTCGCTGGACTTAATATCTATACTACCAGAGGGCAATTCGCAGTTTTACTCGGACAGGCTTTAAGAGAATTGCAACATGGTCCAGAACGCCAAGAATGTTTTGAATTTATCAAACGGCAAAATTGGCTTGATATCCATCCTGCTGATTCGAGACCTTATCCTTCTGTCAGCAATGAACCTCGGTGGCAAACTTTACTATCGTGGGCTCGGGAGGACCTCGCCGTAAGGGATTACATCGACAGGTCAATCAACAACTGTTGGCGACCGACAATGGATGGAATCAATGAATCCATTTTAATCCATCGTCGCTTCGCCAGTGGTGAGCTTCATGTGAGAGAATGCTACATGTGGACAGTAAAATTTAAGAAACACATGTGCCCAACATATCAACCTTCCGATAACGAAACGCAACGGCCGCCGCATGTATATGAAGACGAATTACCTAAATGGCAGAATTCAGTTCGAGGGAATTCAAAGGATGATAAATTTTGGCGTGAAAAAGCAGCGAAAATGATGCAGTCTATATCTGCTGACCCTGCAAAGCTAGCGAAGGCAAGAGAACAGTGGAAGGAATGGAATTTTCAAGGAAACTTCATAGGCACTGAAAAGCAATGCATCGAATATCAGCGGCGCAAATTTCTCGAAGACGACCTGATATAAGAATTCATTCCGCATATTTTATCCGAACACATTTTCATGCCGGTAATCGCTAAGTTCGTATTACTAAGCATAGTCGAGAAAAAATCCACAAGCCGTCTTGAGCGCACCTCACCCCTAGAAAAAATTTCACCAATCACCCACCGCCATCCCATGATCCGCCATCTCATCACCACACTACTCGCCGCCGTCACTCTGTTTTCTCAAGCCCACGCCGAGGAAATCAAACTCCGCGCCACCATGCCTAGCGACAACACACCGCGCGGCGATTGGTGGTCGCTTTACCAAGACAAAACCCTCAGCGGCCTGATGCAAAGTGCCGCCAAGGCCAACAACGACATCAAAGTCGCCGCCCTGCGCTTTGAGCAAGCCCGTGCCCTTGCCAAGCTCGCCCGCAGTGCCTTTTTCCCCTCCGTCAACCTCAATCCCGCGATCAACAACCAATCCACCAGCGGCAACACCATCGTGCCCTTCGATCCCGGTGGCAGGATTTTCAGCGGCAATACCTTCAACGTCCCGCTCGATGTCAGTTACGAACTCGACATTTGGGGTCGCGTCCGCCTCGGTCATACCGCCGCTAAAGAAGATGCCGCCGCCGCCGCCGCGCTCATCTACCAAGTCACCCTCGCCGTCCAAGCCGAAGTCGCGCAAAACTACTTCGGTCTGCGCGCCTTAGATGCGGAAATTTACCAGCTCCAAGAAGCCATCAAGCTCCTCACCGAGGCCGAAAATATCGCCACCGCCAAGCAAAAAGCCGGCACCGCCACCGACGTGGAAGTCGCCCGTGCTAGAGGCGAAACCGCCGCGCAACAAGCCGCCCTCGTCGCCCTGCAATCCCAGCGCGAACAACTGCAAAACGCCATCGCCGTGCTCTGCGCCAGCAAGCCCTCATCATTCTCCATCGCCACCCGTGGTGCGACAAACCTTACACCGCCGAGCCTCCCCACCGCCGTTCCCAGCGACCTGCTCCAACGCCGCCCGGACATCGCCGCGGCCGAGCGTGCGCTCAACGCCAGCATCGCCCGACTCAAGATCGCCGAACGTGCTGGATACCCGTCCCTCAGCCTCGGCGGCAACGCCGCGTTCACCAGTGGCAAGCTCAGCACCCTCTTCACCAGTGGCAGTGAAAACTGGATCATCGGGCCCGTATTGAATTTGCCCATCTTCTCCGGAGGAAAAAACGCCGCCAACCTTGCCAGTCAAACCGCCGCCACCGAAATCGCGCTCGTCCAATATCAACAAACCATCTTGCTTTCCTTCGCCGAAGTCGAAAACCAGCTCACCGCGCTCAAGCATCTCCGCGACCAGCTCGGCTATCAAGTCACCGCCAGCCAGCAAGCTGACCAAGCCCGCGATGCGGCCAAATCGCGCTACACCAGCGGCGCTGGCTCCTACCTCGAAAGCCTCGAAGCCCAGCGCAACAGCATCCAATCCCAACGCCTCATCCAGCAAACTCGCGGGCAAGAGCTGATCGCCTCCGTGACCCTCGTCAAGGCCATCGGTGGCGGATGGAACAGCAAACTCCCATCGCCTCCAACGCCCCAAGTTGTCGCCAAAAGCCCCGAAGAAGAGTCGAAAAAACCAGGCTTTTTCCGGCGCTTGTTTTCTCGATAATCCCCTAACTCTGTTGTGACGCTACGCGGCACGAAAAACCAGGGTTGGTGTAGATCCGTGGATTGAAATCCACGGCTAATGATTGTTTCACCGCTCTGCGGTGGAGAAGTGACCATCGCAGAGTGATGCAACACTCATGTGCCTCGTTTCCTGTTTCTTTATCGCATCGATAGGAAAAGAATAACCTTATTCATTCGACGAACACTGGTTTTCTCATCGCATAGCGATGCAACAGAGATAGCCGTGGGATTCATCCCACGGTAGAATCAACCAAAAAATTCCCGTGTCGCGTAGTGACACAACAGCGATCTTGATCGAACGCTGCCGCGTCTAAAAAATCCAACAAAAAACCCCGCACTGAAAAGTGCGGGGTTTTTGTTTGAAGCGAACTTTACTAAGGCAAATCTTAGAGTTTTGGCTTCACGGCGCGGCGCACAGGGGCACCGAAGCGCTTTTGGAACTTGTCGATACGACCTTCCGTATCCACAAATTGTTTCTGACCCGTGAAGAAAGGATGGGAGTCAGAGGTGATACCTACTGAAATAATGTGGTGTTCTACGCCGTCGATCACTTCTTTGCGATCAGATGACTTGGTGGAGCGACTCACAAAGCGAGCACCTGTTGTCATATCGACAAAGATAACAGGATTGTATTTAGGATGAAGATTTTCTTTCATAATCAATGATGTTCAACGCGGTTCCAACGCGCTGGGAGGGCGGAATGTAGGGAAATGCGCCGTCTTGTCAAGCAAACAGGAAAAATATTTGTTTTTTCGTAAACGAGCACGATTCTACAAACTTCCGCAAACAGCAAAGAGAGGTTTTTGGATGAATCAATATTCGACTGGATCCGGTCCTTTGGCTGCATCAAGTAAATTTTGAATCTCTTTTTTGGATTCGACCCATTCCTCACTAAATCCGCAACTAATACATATATATCGAGTGATTTTTGCACGAGCCACCGAGAAAAGGCCCGTTGGTATGATATTACTGTAATGATTATCAGAGAAGTAATTAAGGTCGGGGATACGCATAATTTCTTGAGAATGACATTTGGGACACGTGTTGGTATTTTTCATGTGTTTAGAGAAATTATTCGTGGTTTGAAATACGGGTCAAGTCAAAGTGGTGGGCAATGTTGGAGGACAGTGCGTCTCGCCTGTCTCGGCAGACATGCTTCCAGCTTGTCTTCTCCGTGCTACATCAATCGACGGCAGGCTGGAAGCCCACCGGCCTAGACAGACAAGATGTCTATCTTCCGCCCGTCGGGACATTGACATGTTCCACGATGACTCATGCCATTCGTGGTGCGCATTCACATTCGTCCTTGCCATTTTTAGGACGTGATTCAAAGTCGGTTTGTTATGAAAATTTCACTGACGATCTTGTTATTTACTTCATCGCTCTGGGCGGTTGAGCCGCAGGCGGCTGCCCCGGTAGCCAACACCGGCGTTGGCGCGAAAGCTCCTGCGGCGGCGGAATTATTGTTCGATGGCTCGAAAAAAATGCTCGATGAAAAGTGGACATATTGGCAAGGCCCGCGCTTCGCCTCTTCTCTGCCCATCAAATGGCCCATCGTTGAAGATCCAGTAGATGGCGGCACTTGCGTGAAAACCGATGATCCTGCCGCCAACGAGGGGCGCTACGGTTCGGCGGACATCGTGACGAAAAAAGCTTATCGGGATTTCCGGCTTCATGTGGAATTTTACATTGCCAAGAAAGGCGGCAACAGCGGCGTTTATTTGCAAAATCGCTACGAGATCCAGATCCTCGATGGCGATAAAACCAAGCATGGCATGGGTGCCGTGATCAATGAAACGGATTCGCCCTATACCATTTATCGCGGTGTGGGGACATGGAATAGCTACGACATCATCTTCCGCGCCGCCCGATTCCAAGACGGCAAACTCACAGAAAAAGCGCTCGTGTCCCTCTATTTCAACGGCCAACCTGTGCATCAAAATGTGAAAATCAACCAAGTATGGGGCGGCGCTAACTCTGGCGTGGATGGTGGCACTTTTGGCGGTAAAGGCATTACCGATACCCCGCAGGGCATCAAGCTCCAGGCCGAAGGGCACGATGTGCGCTACCGGAATATTTGGCTTCAGGAACTCGACCTTGCACAGCCCGACACTTCTTTCACAAAATGAAACCGCTCATGATTTCCCTTCGTTCGACAATTTTTGCCGCATGTACTTTTTTTGCCGCATCCCTTCATGCTGCCGAAGACGGATGGATCGCGCTATTTAATGGAAAAGACCTCAAAGGTTGGACGCCCAAGATTGCGGGCTATGCAACAGGGGAAAATGCCCATAACACCTTTCGTGTGGAAGATGGGATTCTCAAGGTTTCTTATGCCGATTACCCAGAGTTTGGCAAAAAGTTCGGCCATCTTTACACGGAGAAATCCTACTCCCATTTTATCCTGCGCATGGAGTATCGGTTCGAAGGGAAAAAAGTGGCAGACGCTCCGAGTTACGTGAATTTGAATAGCGGTGTGATGTTTCATTCGCAATCCGCCGCCAGCATGCCGCATGACCAAGGTTTTCCCGCGAGCTTGGAAATGCAATTTCTCGCCGATGAAGGCAAAGGTGCGCGTTCGACGGGGAATCTCTGCACCCCCGGCACACATGTTCACATGGAGGGAAAACTCGTCACGCAACACATCGTTGAGTCGTCGGCACCCACGTTTTCTGCTGATGAATGGGTGAAAGTAGAGATTGAAGTCCATGGACATGAGCAAATCATCCATCGCGTCAATGGCAAAGAGGTGCTGCGATACCAAGAGCCCGTGCTAGTTCCTGATTGTAAAATTGCGCCCGCGCAAGCTCTGATCGATGCTGGTGCCAACGTCAAACTCAGCTCCGGCCACATTGCGTTGCAAGCCGAAGGACAAGGCGTTTGGTTTCGCAATATTGAAATCAAGGAACTGGCAAAACAGCCCAAACCTTGAAGCCGCAGGGCTGATGTGGTGGTGGAATTTTTCCGAGTGCCGATTAGTAGCCTAATTCATCGAAGGCAGCTTGGAGAGCTTTGCGGGCGGCGGCTTCTTGGTCGGGATTGCGATTCTGATTGGG
>CAMAYN010000201.1 GCA_945862285.1 Akkermansia muciniphila
CTACCAGAAACATTAGCGGAGTGGATTCGTTATGATCAACTCCAGCGCATCAAGATTAAGCTTCAAGGCGAAAATCTTGATTGGGATGTAGAGCGCACCTTAGCCATTGATCGCGTCGCCCGCGCCACTCGTCCTGATGTGGAATGGAAATACTGCTGTGACTTTAATGAGAAATGCCCCGATGCCCATTATGTCTTGGAGTTTTTGAAAAAAGTAGAAGAGCGCTCTCCGCAAGCACTCAAGGATATTATGTATCTGGAGCAACCGACGAAGAGAGACATTCTGGCTCCTCCCAAACAATTGATGCACGAAGCCTCAAAGATTCGACCTCTTGTCATCGATGAATCGCTAACCGATTTAGAAACACTGCTCGCAGCACGGGATTTGGGCTACACTGGTATATGCTTGAAAGCCTGCAAAGGGCAAAGCCACGCCATGCTTATGGCGGTTGCGGGCAGAAAATATAACATGTTTTCCTGCGTCCAAGATCTCACATGCCCAGGCGCGGCGCTTGTTCATTCATGCGGGATTGCGGCGCACGTTCCCGGAGTTTCAACGATCGAATCAAACGCACGGCAGTATGTGCCGATTGCGAATGCCGGTTGGGAGAAAAAATTTCCGGGAATTTTTTCCAGTCATGATGGCAAGTATCATACAAAAAACCTCACGGGAATCGGTTTAGGAATCCCTGACACAGATGCAGGCTAATTTTTTGTCGATTTGCCATTCCGCAAAATTGCGACCCCATTTCCTCATTCACGAATCATTTTTATGAAAAATCAGTAAATTGTATCTTTTCAAGTGTCGATTTTTGTCCTATTTCCAAGTGCAGATGAATTGTAATCATACTACAAAGCCTAAATTTATCCCTGTTTTAGACCCGACATTTTTGCCAGCAGTATTGTGGAATCGGGCTTATCGAGCGAAGGCCAGCGATGCCAGATTGATTGAGTTAGCGTTAACGCGGGATGACGGAACGGTGTTTCGATGGTCGAGTCCATTGATGGCGCGCGGTGTCGATGATGCAGCCACTTTTTTTTACGTCGAAAGAATGGTGAAATTTCTGCTTTGGCAAAAAGGCGGAAGCCGCATCATGATCGCAGGTGCCGACGATGTTGCAGATCAACTAGCGGAAGTTTATTCTCCGAACGGCGCACGGAAATTTGATCGAGATTTCATTGGTAAGAAAATTTTTGGCACGCCCATTGAAGTTCTTGCCGTGAAAGCGGAAGATTTGCCACAAGAAAATCAATCGACGATGTGCCTGGGACGGAATTTAGCAGGTTGCCGCATTGGTTTTGACCTTGGTGGTTCTGACCGCAAGTGTGCGGCAGTGATCGATGGTGAAGTCGTTTTTTCTGAAGAAATCGTTTGGGATCCCTACTATCAAAATGACCCACAATATCACTGGGATGGCATTGATGACTCATTGCGTCGTGCGGCAGCGCACCTACCTCGCGTTGACGCCATAGGTGGAAGTTCCGCAGGTGTGATTATCAATGGTGAAGTGCGAGCGGCATCGTTATTCCGAGGTGTCAGTGATGAAGATTTTGAAAAACACGTGCGCTATATTTTCCGAAATTTGCAGGAAAAATGGGGACATATCCCTTTCGAGGTTGTCAACGATGGTGAAGTTACCGCGCTAGCCGGTTCGATGGGACTGGAAAAAAACGCCGTGCTAGGTGTCGCCATGGGAACCTCGCAAGCGGCAGGATATGTCGATCGCCAAGGGCACATCAAGCCATGGCTGAATGAATTAGCCTTTGCGCCGATTGATTATCGCCCAGATGCGCCACTGGATGAATGGTCGGGGGATCGTGGTTGTGGTGCGTTGTATTTCTCCCAGCAAGCTGTTGCTCGCCTTGCTCCCGCAGCGGGATTTGACTTCGGCAGTATGCCATTTCCTGAGCAACTTGTCTGCGTGCAGGAGGCCATGAAAGCCAACGATTCTCGTGCGGAAAAAATCTATCAAACCATCGGCGTCTATCTAGGCTATGCCATCGCGCAATATGCCGAAGTCTATAATTTAGAAAATCTCTTGATTCTGGGTCGCGTCACTTCGGGAGCAGGCGGTGAAGTGATCATCGAGCAAGCGAAAAATGTCCTCGCCGTCGAATTCCCAGAATTGCAAATTCAGCTCGTCGTGCCAGATGAAAAAACCAAGCGGCACGGCCAAGCAGTAGCCGCCGCGAGTTTACCATCCGCATAACTAGCGTCGTGCAAGTTGCAGGAAGCCATTGTTTACGAAGAATATCGTCTCGCAAGTTGCAGGGAGCCATTGTTCGCGAAGAATATCGTCTCGCAAGTTGCAGGAAGGCAATGTTCACGAGAAATTGCGTCTCGCGTGCGCGTTACAACGTCACAAAAGAAAGTTTGACAATGCTTGCGTTTTTCTGAAGCGTAATCGCGGATGAAATATACAACCCTCACCCTGGTACTGCATTGCCCGATCTGGTTAGCGGCACAGTCGAATTCGCAGCTTCCCACAGATTTACCCTCATTGCTTGTTACTGGCAAAGCGGAAGATCTTCTAGGAAATGCCGAGAGCGCATCGCAAGGCAGTGCCTCGGCGGCTGATCTCCTGAATCAAGCCTACCTGCGCCGCTCTGAGATTTTAGAAATTGTTCCAGGCCTGATTACCACACAGCACGCGGGCGGCGGCAAGGCGACACAGTATTTCCTGCGCGGCTTCAACCTCGATCACGGCACGGAATTTGCGGTATCACTGGATGCCATGCCCATCAACATGCGCACTCACACTCACGGACAAGGTTATGCCGATTTGAATTTTATCATCCCTGAATTTGTTGACAGAATCGATTATACAAAAGGTGTTTACGCTGCGAAAAATGGCGACCTCTCTTCGGCTGGTAGCGCGGATTTCCAGATCGTCAATTCCCTGGAACACAGCTTTGTCAGCAGCACGATCGGCGAACGTGGATTCTATCGCACCGTGGCAGGCCACTCGATGAATGCGGGCATTGGCACCCTCACTCTGGGTGGCGAATGGAATACGTATGACGGCCCGTGGGAACGACCAGAAGATTTTCAACGCTGGAATGGTCTCACTCGCTGGTTCACCGGAAATGACGAAACATTTACCTCCATCACCGCGATGCTCGGCGCTACGGATTGGAATTCTTCCGACCAGATTCCACTCCGCGCGGTTACCAACGGCTCCCTAAGCCGCTTTGGCACCATCGATCCCACAACCGGCGGCGATAGCCAACGCCACAGCCTACAATTTCTCCATCAAAGCACCTCACCCGATACGGTAACCCGCGTCAGTGGCTATGGGGTTTATTACGATCTCGATCTTTACTCCAATTTCACCTACTTTACGAATCCCGCTGACGGCGATCAATTCCAGCAAATCGAGTCACGTTACATCCTGGGCGGTGAAATCACCCGCACATGGCTGAATCGCCAGCTTTTTGGCAAAGCCACCAATTTTACCGCAGGTTTTCAAACGCGAAATGATTTCATCGATGACATCGCACTCAACAAAACCAAAGCCCGCCAATTTCTTAGCTCGACGCGTCAAGACGATGTCGCAGAAGGCAGCTACAGCCTTTTTGGTGACAGCACCATCCGCTGGACGGATCAATTCCGGAGCGTTGTGGGCTTGCGTGCTGATCTTTTCCACTTCGATGTTAACAGCAATCTCGCCGCAAATTCGGGCGATGACTGGGACGGTATGATTAGTCCAAAACTTGGTCTCATTTTCGCGCCGCAAAAACACACTGAATATTATTTCAACCTCGGCACCGGCTTTCACAGCAATGACGCACGCGGCGTGACAACTACCATTGATCCCGATGCATTGACTCCCGTGGATCGCGTTGACCCGCTCGTTCGCACCATCGGTGGCGAAATCGGCGTACGCACGAATGCTATAAAAGACCTCACCTCCACACTCACCCTATGGTGGTTGGATAGCGATAGCGAGCTAGTTTACGTTGGTGATGCAGGAACGAACGAAGCAGGCCCGGCATCGCGGCGTTTCGGCATCGAATGGGCAAACTACTATCGCCCTAACGATTGGTTTACCGCCGATTGTGAAATATCTCTGAGTCATGCCCGACTTCTCGACGTCGGCACCGATGATTACGTTCCTAACAGCGTTCCCGCCATGGTGACCTGCGGCATTGCCATAGGAAAAGAAGAAGGATGGTTTGGCAGCATGCGGGTTCGCGCTTTTGATCGCCGCCCCCTAGATGAAACGGGTGATATTGAGGGGCGAACGACACTTTCTGTCAACGGACGCGTAGGCTATCGTACGCACGATTGGGAAATCGCCATGGATGTCCTCAACATCCTTGATCGACGCGATAACGACATCGAATACTACTACGAAAGCCAACTTGCCACAGAGCTTGCCAGCACCAATGACATCCACTTTCATCCTGCGGAACCACGCATGGTGCGCCTTTCTGCAACCTATCGATTTTGATCGAAAAAACTCCCTCAGCCTCCATTTTCTTGGTGCCATGCCTCATGACATAGCAAAGCACAGAATTGCGCTTTGCAGTTCGGCGATACATAGCTAGATTCACGGCGATGCAGTCATTAAAAATCGGCCTCGCTCAGATCAATGGAACCGTGGGAGATTTCCCCGGGAACGCCAAACGCATTCTCGCTGCCTATCGTGCATGCCTCGATCAAGGCGCCGATCTGGTCATCACTCCAGAACTTTCCCTCGTTGGCTACCCGCCACGCGACCTCGTAACGAAGTCTCATTTCGTTGAAAAATGCCTCCAAGCACTCGATTACCTCGCCGGCGAAATTCGCGACGTGCCACTCCTGGTTGGCTACATCGATACTAATGAAAATCGCATTGGCCAAGCCCTCCGCAACGCCGCCGCATGGCTAGAAAATGGAAAAATCCAACACAAAATCTGGAAAACTCTCCTTCCCACTTACGATGTTTTTGACGAATGGCGTTACTTCGAGCCAGCAGAAAAATGCCAAGCCATCGACTGGCGCGGTCACAAAATCGGTATCACCATTTGTGAAGATATTTGGTCAAAAGACTACCTCGAACGGCCTTTATACGATCGCGATCCCGTAGCTGAACTCGCCGCGCAAAAGATCGATCTTTTACTCAATCTCAGCGCCTCCCCGTTTCATCTCGGTAAGCCTGCACTGCGGCGTGAACTGATCAGTTCCGTTGCCAAACGACTCAACGCTCCCGTCGTTTACTGCAACAGCGTAGGCGGAAATGATGAATTAGTATTCGATGGTCATAGCCTCATCGCTTGTCCTCAACATGGCATCACCCAGCAATTTCCGGGCTTTGCGGAAGAATGTCTCACCATTTCCGTTAGCCAAGCACCAACTCCCATCGAGGAAAAACCCGACGAAGAACAAATCTTTGAAGCACTCGTCCTTGGCTTGAAAGACTACGCCCACAAATGCGGTTTCCAGTCCGCCTGCCTCGGCCTTAGTGGTGGCATCGATAGCGCACTGACCGCCGTAGTTGCCGCCGCTGCATTAGGAAAAGAAAATGTCCACGGCCTCACCATGCCCAGCGATTTCTCTTCCACGGGGAGCGTCGATGACTCACTGATCCTCGCCAAGAACCTCGGCATCGCCTGCGATACCGTGCCCATTCGTGAAACATTTCAAGCCGTCAAATCCAGCTTATCGAGCGTCTTTTCTGGCAAAAAAGAAGACGTCACCGAGGAAAACATGCAAGCGCGCATTCGCGGCATTTTCCTTATGTCCTTATCGAATAAATTCGGACACCTTCTCCTCACCACGGGTAATAAAAGCGAGTTAGCCGTTGGCTATTGTACCATCTACGGCGACATGTGCGGTGGCTTGGCCGTCATCTCGGATCTACCAAAAACCCTTGTTTACAAAGTGAGCCGTTGGATCAATCGCGAACGCGAAATCATTCCTTGGAACACCATCGATAAAGCACCCAGCGCCGAGTTACGCCCCGATCAAAAAGACCAAGATACCCTTCCGCCCTACGACGTTCTCGATGACATTTTGCGACAGCTTGTCGAAGAACAGCGTTCCACCGATGAGGTCATCGCCAGTGGGCATGATGAATCCACTGTCCGCTGGGTGCAACGGCGCATCGACCTAAACGAATGGAAACGCCAACAAGCCGCCCCCGGATTGCGCGTTACCACCAAAGCCTTTGGCATCGGCAGACGCATGCCCATCGTTCAGCGATTTCCTGGGTAAACGCCGCTCCCATTTCCGATTCAACTCGTAAGGCATGCATCTGCTGTGGTGTTGCTTTTTCGCGCCGTTGGTGACTCACCTGTTGG
>CAMAYN010000202.1 GCA_945862285.1 Akkermansia muciniphila
GTTGTTATGTTAGATACACTAGAGATTTCGCGATTCATGGCAAGAAAATATTGGCTGTATCGGATGATTTAGAGAATTTTTTAAACCGCAAAGGCACGCAAAGGCACGCAAAGGCACGCAAAGGAAGAAAATGAGAATCGACTCGTGGGAACCTTGCCTTGTTTATAAGTTAGGCTGCCTTGTTTGCAAGTGAGGTTGGCTTGTTTGCAAGTGAGACTGCCTTGTTTGCAAGTGAGACTTCCTTGTTTGCAAGTGAGGTTGGCTTGTTTGCAAGTGAGACTGCTTTGTTTACCAGTGAGTTTACTTTGTTTGCCAGTGAGACTGCTTGATTTATCAGTGAGTCGGCCTTGTTTACTGTCCACTCTGTGGCGGTGTGTGTGGCTCGAAGGTTAGGGAGCGCTCGTGCTCGCGGGCTTTGGCGTGGCGTTTGGCTTCGCGGTGGAAGTGAAGTTGCGCGCGTTGTGCTCTGCTGCCTTTGGCGGGAAGGATGCGTTGTGATGTGCCGTTTGGTAGGATGACGTGGGCATTACTGGTGTCGGCAAAACATTGCTTGAGTAGTGCAATTAAACGTCGTTTGAGCGGTGCGGACTCGATGGGGATCATCAACTCGATGCGGCGATCAAGATTGCGGCTCATCCAGTCGGCAGAAGCGATGAAAACATCGGTTTCGGAACCGTGCTGGAAGGCGAAAATGCGGGCGTGTTCGAGGTAGCGATCGATGATGGAAACGACGCGAATATTTTTCGAGTATCGTTTGTCGCCGGGTTTTAGGCAGCAGACGCCACGGACGTTGAGCTGAATCATCACCCCGGCTTGGGAGGCTTTGTAGAGAGCGGCGATGATTTCGGGGTCTTGCAGGGAGTTGACTTTGGCGAGGATGCTCGCCGTTTCACCGAGCTTGGCGCGTTCGGCGGTGGTGGCGATTTGCTCGAGTAAAGTGCGTTTCATTTGCGTGGGTGCAGGCACAAGGCGACGGAAACGTAGCAGCTTCGATCTGCCGGTGACGGCATTGAAAAACAGCGAGGCATCTTGGCCGTAGTCGGGATGGCAGGTGAGCAGGGAAATATCGGTATAGAGCTTGGCGGTGGCCTCGTTGTAGTTGCCGGTGCCGAGGTGGACGTAGCGGCGCAGGCTGTCTTTCTCGCGACGCACGACCATACATATTTTTGCATGGGTTTTCAGTCCTTTCACGCCATAGACGATGTTGACACCGGCGTTTTGGAGTTCATCGGCACGCATGAGATTGCGGGCTTCATCGAAGCGGGCTTTGAGTTCGATGAGGACGGTGACTTGTTTGCCGTTTTGCGCGGCGCGGATCAGGGCATCGATGATGCGGGATTTACGTGCGGTGCGGTAGAGGACTTGTTTGATGACGAGAACATTCGGATCCGTTGCCGCTTCTTCAATCAGGCGGAGCACGGGCTCGAAGGATTGGTAAGGATGGTGCAATAAAATATCGCGGGAGCTAATGCTATCGAAGATGGATTCGCCGAGGATGATGTCGGGGCTATCTTGCGCGGGCCAGTCTTCGTCGCGGAGTCGATCAAATTCAGGCAAAAAAGCCAGATCCATGAGCGATGACAAGCCTACTGGGCCGCGGGGAATGGTGTAGGTTTCCTCTTTGCCCGTGCCAGTGGCACTACGAATGACGGCGATTAAATCACGTGGGCAGGAGATGGGCACCTCAATGCGCACGGTATGCGAGTAGCGACGGGCGGTAAGAACATCGGCCATGTCATCGGCGAGGTCGTAGGATTGATCATCTTCGAGAGTGATGTCGCCGTTACGAGTGAGGCGGAACACGCTGGTGGAATCAACCGTTTCACCGGGGAATAAAGCGCTGGCAAAAGTGGCAACGAGATCTTCGACAAAAATGAAAGTATTCGATTGCTGGGCGAGGGGAATGCGACGGCCTAGGGAATCGGGCAATGGGATAAAGGCAAAGCGTTTCTGCTCGGATTCTGGATCTTTGATGCGGCAAATGACAATTGGCGTAAGCGCTGGCAGCAACGGCGGCGAATCGGTTTCGGGATCGTAAGATAAGGGCGTGAGTAAGGGGAGGATTTTGTAATCAAACGTGGCTCGAAGTGACGATTGCTGCGCTTCGTCGATTTTTGTTGGATCGATAAAACGGATTTCCTGTTGCGCGAGCAGGGGAAGTAGTTTGCCGTGAAGCAGGTTGTATTGCTCCTCGACAAATAGCAGGATGCGTTTGCGTAAGGCATCGAGTTGTAGCGCAGGAGTAAGCCCTGCGGCATCGGCATTGTGGCGTCCGCTGCGTTGCATGAGGGTCAGTCCACCGATGCGAACTTGGAAAAACTCATCGAGATTGGATGCGGTGATGGCGAGGAATTTAACCCGTTCCAAAAGAGGAATGTCCTCACGTTGCGCTTGAAATAGAACGCGTTGGTTAAATTCGAGCCAGGAAAGTTCGCGATTCAGAAAGGGAATGGGCATACGTGAGGACAGTAGGCACAAGGGCGATGGGAGGAAAGAAGATTTTATGGAGAAATACTTCCGTTTTTCGCGCTATAACGGGTGATACCGCCGACGATGGTGCGGACGACGTTACCGGCGGCATTGAGCAAAGTGATGTCGGCATGGAAGCCTGGGGCGATTTTTCCTAGGTTCGGCAAGGAAAGAGACTGCGCTTGGTTCCATGATGTGCATTGGATGAAATCTTCTAACGAGAGTCCGGTGCTGGCGGCAATGTTTTGCAGTCCTTCATGCGCCCGAAGCGTCGAACCGGCCAGAGCACCACCTTCTTTGAGGCGGGCGATGCCGTCTTTAATGAGAACGGGCAGGCCGCCAAGGGTCATTTCACCGTTGTTGATCCATGAGGCGGCGACGCTATCGGTAATCATCATGATGCGATGGCGTGGGACGATGTGGAAAATCAGGCGCAGCATGTCGGGGCAGAGGTGAATGGTATCGGCGATGATTTCGATGCTCAAACGTGAGTCCATGAGTCCGGCACCGACGACGCCGATTTCGCGGTGATGAAGGGCGGTCATGGCATTGCCGAAATGGGTGAGATGCGTGAGTCCTGCCTCGGCTGCATGGGAAATATCGGCATAAGTGGCGGAGGTGTGAGCGGCAGAGCAGGTAATGCCATGGGCCCTTGCGGCGCGGATGAGTTCAAGTGCGCCTGGTAATTCTGGGGCAAGGGAAATGATTTTTGCCGGGGCGATGGCATGGAGCGCAAGTAGCTCCTCAACATTAGGGAGTCGCACGTGTTCGGGGTTTTGGGCACCGGCTTTTTCGCGATTAATGTATGGCCCTTCAATGTGGAGTCCGGGGCAGCGGATGGTATCATTTTTCTCGCGGAAACGGGCAACAGTTGTAACGATTTCTACAAGTTTCGCCTGTGGTTGTGTGAGAGTTGTAGGCAGCCATGTAGTGACGCCTTCGGCGAGCTTGCGCTGGGCAATGTGATGCAGGGAATCCAGAGAGGCATCGCAGACATCAGCGCCATCGGCTCCGTGGGAGTGAATGTCGATCATGCCGGGGATGGCGGTCAAACCAGTGGCGTCAATGATTTCCTCTGCGTTGTCCGTAAAGGTGCCAATGGAAGTGATTTTTCCCTCTTCGATCAATATGTCCTGGTGCTCTTGGCGCGATGCGGGATTGATGAGTGTGGCGTTGCGTATTAGGGTTTTCATAGCAATGGTTGATGCTTCGATGGTTGGAGCGGATGATTATTTTCCTGTCGAATCGATCGCAGAAATGGTGAAATTTCTCGCCCAAACATCTGCGGCGATGACGGCATCGAGATCCTGTGCCGATTGCACATCGTGGGCTTGCATGGTTTTTTCTACGCATTGCCAAATGCCTGGGAAGGGGATTTTTCCGGCGATAAAGGCATCGACGGCGATTTCGTTCGCGGCATTAAAAACGGCAGGAAGCGTGCCGCCGCTGGTTCCGGCCCAACGGGCGAGATCGAGTGCGGGGAAATCCTGCGTGCGTGGGGCAAGAAATTCCAAGCGCGACAGGGTGGGGAAGTCTATGGGGCGGAGTGATCCCTTGATGCGACTCGGCCATGTAAGTGCGTATTGAATGGGGAAACACATGTCGGTATGGCTCATTTGCGCGAGCACCGAACCATCGATGAACTCGACCATTGAGTGGATGATGCTTTGCGGGTGAACGACCACATCGATTTTTGACATTTCGATATCGAAGAGCCACTTGGCTTCGATCATTTCGAGTCCTTTATTGAAGAGCGTGGCGGAATCGATGGTGATTTTCCTGCCCATGTCCCATGTGGGATGCTTGAGTGCTTGGGCGAGGGTAACGGTGGGGAGTTCGTCCGCTGGGGTGTTGCGAAATGGTCCACCTGAGGCGGTGAGAATCAGGCGGGAAACTTCATCCGCGCCACCACGATGGCCGTCGAGGCATTGGAAAATGGCATTGTGCTCGCTATCGACAGGGAGTAAGCTCACGCCCGCTTTTTTTGCTTCGCGGGTGACGACTTCGCCCGCCATGACGAGGATTTCTTTGCTGGCAATGGCGATGTCTTTTCCCTCCCGAATTGCGGCGAGGGTGGGTTGTAAGCCGGTAATGCCAACAATGGCAACGAGCACGCAATCGGCTTCTGTGAGCGTCGCGATATCGATGAGACCTTGGAGTCCGAGATGGATGGTGACATCGGGCGGCAAGAGGGCGCGAAGTTGCTCTGCCTTGGTTTCATCATAGAGAGCAACGTGCTTGACTCCTGTTTCGCGGGCTTGGGCAGCGAGTTTTTCGACGCTGCTATGGGCGGCGAGAGCGATGATTTCGATTTCGTTCGGTAGATCGTGCGCGACCTTGCATGCCGAACAGCCAATGGACCCCGTGGAACCTAAGAGAACAACTTTTTTTGGCATGGGCTTAATGAGTAAAGATCAGGTAAAAATAGACCACTGGGGCGGTGAAGCAGAGGCTATCGATGAGATCAAGAGCGCCGCCTATGCCGGGAAGGAAATGCCCGGAGTCTTTGACATCGAGCGAGCGTTTCCACAGGCTTTCGGCAAGATCGCCAATGACGGCAAGCAGGGAGACAAGCAATGCCAACGCCGTAACGTGCCACCATGAGTGATGGAAAAGCGCCGATGTTCCTGGCATGAAGAGAAAAAGAGCGATGGCGACGAGTTGTGGGAAAATGATGCCACCAGCGAAGCCTTCCCATGTTTTCCCTGGGCTGACGTGGGGGATCATTTTATTTTTTCCGATCAGTGAACCGGTAATGTAGGCACCCATGTCGGAGAATTTTGTTACGGCGAGACACCAGAGTAGCATCGGTGCCCCGGGTAATTGGGCAGTGCCCGGGGCGACAAAATCGATGCGGGCAGTGAAGGAAAAAAGCCATGGAATCCATAGCAGTCCGAAGAGGGAGGTGATGAAGGCGAGCAGAGAAATGTGCCCTTTAATGGGATTACGGAGTTGCAGTGTCAAGGTGCCGACAATGGCGAGGAAAACAAAGAGCAGGTCCGCCCATGCGGGAATGATTTTCGCGCCGTTAAGGAAAAAATAGAATAGCGACGCGGCAAAGATGGTGCTTAGTGAAATGGTCCAGATTGATTGAATGGGAACACCGCTTTTTTTTGTCAGTGCGCAGTATTCGATAATGCCTAAAACCATCAATGCACTGATGAGTGCGAGATGAGCCCATGGGAGCATGCTGGCGAATGCCGTAATGACCACAGACCACAGGATCAGTGTGCTGAAGGTGCGTCGAAAAAACGTCTGCGTTTTTGTCGATGGACTTGACGATGGTGGCATGCGCGGCAAATTCAAGCGCAGATGAGGAAATTGGCAATCCGAAAACCGCAAAGCGGTAGTAAATCCGTGAGATTAGGGTTGGTCATCTGCAGCATCGTCCGGAAAGGGGTTGGCCTCGATGCGGATTTGGGTGTCTTCCTGCGTGGGTGGTAATGTTTCACTTGGATCCTCGGCGGGGCGTAATGTCGCTACGGCAAGTGCGCCGAGAATGAGGATACCACAAGCGAGGTAGATCCAGAAATCGGACGAGGAATCTGATTTTTCGCCGAGTCGGCGCACGCGTTTCTCGAGCGAGCTTGGCGTGGCCATGGCCATGGCGGAGTAGGGCGCGGAACTGGCGAGATCACAGAGAATATTGGCGTAAGTCTGCTTTGGTATGCCTCCTTTGACGACCAAGCGGTCACAGCGGTATTCGGACTGATCGACCCATTTGCGCGAGAGCCAAATCACCAAGGGATTGTACCAATGCAGCGATGACGAG
>CAMAYN010000203.1 GCA_945862285.1 Akkermansia muciniphila
CTCCACCAGCATTTACGTGTCGATCGCATCGACTTCGGCGACTTCGGAAATTCCCGCCCTTTCCGCATCCGTATCACCAACCTCTACAATGACAACTCGGACTACTTCTACGTAAAACAAGCTGATTCCTCACGCATTTACGGACTCGAACTCGAACACATCCTCTCGCCCAATCGCATCAACTACCTCGTCAACGGCAACACCCTCATTGAGGAACACATCGCCGGAGTTCCAGGGGATGTCTTCCAGCGCGAATACTTACCCAAGCCGGAACTCAACCGTGTTCGTATCGCCAAAGAATTCACTAAATTCAACGAACGTTGCTTCATCCGTCTCCTCGGCGATATGCGCAGCGTCAACTACGTCGTCGATATCACCCCCGATTTTGAGGAAGTCCAATACCGCGTCCGCCCCATCGATTTCGATCAACAATCCTACGAATCCCGCGGTCGCGTATATCTCGCTTACCACTTCGACTCAAATCGCGATGTCACCCGCCTCGCCTTTAAGGAACTCAACCGTCGCACCATCGATCAATACGTTGAAGAAGAGCGCGCCCAAATGGCTCGCCGTGCCAAAGTCGAAGACGCACGCCTCAAAGCTCTCCTCGGCATCATGCGCCGTGATAATGTAGCCCCACAAGCTCACGTCCAACGCCTCGCCCGCGATCTGGAAAAATATCACCGCACCTCCGCTTTCCGCGATTGCGAAACCATGGGCGAACTCACCGCCATGCATATCTCAGAAATGCTCGATGTCTAGCTTCAGGCATTCTTTTTTTCCTCTTTTTCTGCAAATTTTTATAAATACACCTTGCGCACTTCCCATATCAATGTTACCAATTTGCGGCGACATTATTAAACTTATCAACAAACTAAAGATTATGCTTCCCGCTTCCGCACCACTACCCGCCATCGCACGCAACGTGCTTGATGCTGTGCTTTCTCAACTCGATGCCGCACAAAAATCTTGGCTCGTCAATTACCTGCAATCAACAACTGTTTCCGCAGCAAAAGCACTCATCCTTTACGGCACAGAATCCGGAAATTCGGAAAAACTTGCCGATTTTTCTGCCAAAGAAGCGAAAAAACGCGGCATTCAGGCTTCGGTGAAAAATATGGCCTACATCACCCCCGACGAACTCGCCAAGCACGAAAACCTCCTCGTCATCATTTCCACTTGGGGCGACGGCGAACCGCCCGATTCCGCTACCACTTTCTATAACGCCCTCATCGCTCGCACGACTCCCTACGCCAAACTGAACTTCTCCGTTTGTTCCCTCGGCGATACCTCCTACGAAAAATTCTGCCAAACTGGTAAAGATATTGACGCCAAACTCGAAGCACTTGGCGGCAAACGCATAACGGAAAGAAAAGATTGCGATGTCGATTACGAAGAAGCCCACAAAGACTGGCTTGCCGCCGCCCTAGCCGCGATCCAACCTACCGCCGCATCAGCCACGGCAATCGCCGTAGCACCAGAGTCCACTACGAAGGATTACAGCCTTAAAAATCCCTGCATCGCCGAAGTCACCGAAAACATTCTCCTCAACGGCCAAGGCACCGCAAAAGAAACCATCCACCTCGAAATCTCGCTCGCTGGCACAGGTCTGACGTACTCCGTGGGCGATGCTCTCGCCGTGATCCCTACCAATCATGCCGACGTCGTCGAGGATCTGATCAAAACGGCAAAATTGACCGGCACAGAAGAAGTCGAAATCAAAGGAATTGGCAAAAAAGACCTCCGCACCGCCCTTACCGAAGACCTCGACATCACGGGCCTTTCCCGCGCTGTGCTGAACAAAATCAATGGCATCGCCAAGGACCCTGCTCTCGAGCACCTTCTCGCCGAGGAAAATAAAGAAGCGCTGAAAGAATACACCTACGGACGCGAAATCGTCGATGCCATTGCCGACTTCGCCCCCGCAGGGATTTCCGCACAAGACCTCGTCAGCACCATGCGCAAACTCCCGCCGCGCCTCTACTCCATTTCCTCCAGCCCGCTCGCTCACGAGGAAGAAGTTCACCTTACCGTCGCAGCCGTCCGCTACAATAGCAAAGGCCGTGCCCGCAAAGGTGTCGCTTCCACCTACATCGCCGATGCCCTTAAACCCGGCACCAAGGTGAAAATTTACACCCACACTAACAAAAACTTCCGTCTCCCGGAAAATGCCGATGCGCCCGTCATCATGGTTGGTCCCGGCACTGGTATTGCTCCGTTCCGCGCCTTTGTCGAACATCGTGCCGCCCTCGGCCACAAAGGAAAAAACTGGCTGTTTTTCGGCGACCAACGCTACATGTTCGATTTCCTCTACCAGACCGAATGGCAAGACCACCTCGCCAATGGCACGTTAACCAAGCTCGACGTAGCTTTCTCCCGTGATCAACCAGAAAAAATCTACGTGCAAGACCGCATGCGCGAGAAGTCAAAAGAACTCTACGACTGGCTGCAACAAGGTGCCTACTTCTACGTCTGCGGCGATGCGAACCGCATGGCCAACGATGTCCACGAAGCTCTCATCGCCCTCTACCAACACCACGGCTCCCTCTCTCGCGAAGCCGCCGAAGCCGAAGTCGAAGCCCTCAAAAAAGCCAAACGCTACCAACGTGATGTTTATTAAAGTGGCTAGTGTGAAGTGAGCAGTGATCAGGGTTAAAACTTCACTGCCCACTGCCCACTGCCCACTGCCCACTGCTCACTGCTCACTGCTCACTGCTCACTGCTCACACAACACCCACCATGTCCGAAACTCCACTCGCCGCTAACGAACACATCAAAATCCGCTCAAACTATCTCCGCGGAACCCTCGCTGACGAACTCCTTGACGTCTCCACTGGCTCCATCTCTGAGGATAGCCAGCAACTCATCAAATTCCACGGTTCTTACATGCAGGACGACCGCGACCTTCGCCCCGACCGCCGCAAGCATCGCCTCGAAAAAGCTTACTCCTTCATGATCCGCATCCGCGTTCCCGGCGGTGTCGCCACCCCCGCGCAATGGCTCGCTACCGATGAACTCTGCGAAAAATACGGCAATCACGACTTCAAGCTCACCACCCGCCAAGCTTTCCAGCTTCACGGCATCATCAAGAGCAACCTCAAGCGCACCATCCAGGAAATCAACCATGCCGCCATGGACACCATTGCCGCCTGTGGCGATGTCAACCGCAACGTGATGTGCAATCCTAACCCCCACCTCTCTCACATCCATGCCGCCGCTCTGAAAGCCGCTCAAGATATTTCCGATCACCTCACCCCACGTACCCGCGCCTACCACGAAATCTGGCTCGATGGCGAAAAAATCGAAACCTCCGAGCAAGAAGAAGAGCCCATCTACGGAAAAACCTACCTTCCCCGGAAATTCAAAATCACCGTCGCCGTCCCTCCCTCTAACGACGTGGACATTTTCGCCAACGACCTCTCTTTCATCGCTATCGTCGAAAACAACCAACTGGTCGGTTACAACATCGCCGTGGGTGGTGGCATGGGCATGACCCACGGGAATGAAGCCACTTTCCCGCGCCTCGCCGATGTGATTGGTTTCTGCATACCCGAGCAAGTGACTGCTGCCGCAGAAGCCGTCGTCAAAGTCCAGCGCGACTTCGGTTGCCGCACCGACCGCAAACACGCCCGTCTCAAATACACCGTAGAAGACCACGGTGCCGATTGGTTTACTGCCAAAGTCAACGAATACCTCGGCTGGGATCTTCAACCCGTGCGCGCCTACCATTTCGCCGACAACGGTGATCGCTACGGTTGGGTCACTGATGCCAATGGCAACTCCCACCTCACCTTATTCATCGAAGGGGGACGCGTCATCGATCGCACCGGCTACGCCCTCCGCACTGGTCTCAAAGAAGTCGCTAAAATCCACACTGGCGACTTCCGCCTCACCGCGAACCAAAACGTCATCATCGCCAACGTAACCCCCGCGCAACGCCCGCTCATCGAAGCACTCGTAGAAAAATTCGGGCTGGAAGACGGCAGCAAACGCAGTGCCCTTCGCCTCAATGCCCTCGCCTGCGTCGCACTCCCCACCTGCGCTCTCTCCCTCGCCGAAGCCGAACGCTACCTACCCAAGCTCATCGACGAGATCGAGCACAGCCTCGAATCCGCCGGCCTTCGTCACGATGCCATCACCATCCGCATGACAGGATGCCCTAACGGCTGCGCTCGTCCCTTCATCTCAGAAATCGGCTTCGTCGGACGCGGCCCCGACCGCTACAACGTCTATCTTGGCGGCGGACACGCCGGACAACGCCTCAGCAAACTCTACAAAGCCGATGTCCCCAACCACGAAATCAAAGACCTCCTTGATCCCGTCATCAAGCGCTACGCCAAAGAGCGCAACACAGGCGAACACTTTGGCGACTTCGTCATCCGCGCCGGCATCGTAGCCGAAACCAAACAAGGCTCCGACTTCCATGCCAACATTACTGGGTGATCTGATGCTCTTAACTCATTTTTAACCGCAAAAAACGCAAAGATACGCAAAAAAGACTTTTCAAAACACCTATCATCCGAAACCACCCGTCTCAAACCTTTGCGTCCCTCTGCGTCCTTAGTGGTTCATATTTTTAGAAACCACAAAAACGCTAAATAACATAAAGAAAGAACTTCATCACCACCTGTCATCCGAAAAAATCCATCTCAAACCTTTGCGTCCCTTTGCGCCCTTTGTGGTTAATCCATTTTTAACCGCAAAAAACGCAAAGATACGCAAAAAAGACTTTTCAAAACACCTTTCAATTTAAATCGCCCGATACAAACCTTTGCGTTCCTCTGCGTCCTTAGTGGTTCATATTTTTAGAAACCACAAAAAACACTAAATAACACAAAGAAAGACCTCTCCAGCCACCATTCAAGATAAGCCACCCGTCTCAAACCTTTGCGTCCTTAGTGGTTCAATATTTCAAATCTATGTCAACTGACCTATACCCAGAAGAGAGCAACAAAATCATAGGTCTAGCCATGCAAGCACACACGGAGCTTGGTTACGGCTTTCGCGAGAAAACATATGAGAACGCGATAGTCGTTTTATTGAAAAAGCATGGTATTGCCTATTCACAGCAAACGAATTTCCCGATCATTTTTCACGGCGAAAAAATCGATGAGTTTATCCCTGATTTGATTATTTACGGGAAGATTATTGTGGACGTAAAAACCATCGACCAGATCACTAACACAGAGATCGGCCAAATGCTCAATTACCTAAAAGTCACCGGTCATAAACTCGCGATAATTATCAACTGCAAAAACAAAAAATTGGAAGTGCGACGTGTTATCAGATCATCCCACACATAAAAAACGAGTGAACCACCTATCATCCGAAACCACCCGTCTCAAACCTTTGCGTCCCTCTGCGTCCTTAGTGGTCAAAATTAAATTCTATGCAACTCGCCGCCCCTGATCTCTCTACCACTCTCGCGCCTTTGAAGGCCGCAGAGCGTCTGCAACTCCTCCAGGAAACCTACGGCCCACGGCTTGTCGCTACGACATCCTTCGGCCTACAAGCGGCAGTGATGATTCACCTCATCCACCACCACGCCCCAGAAATCCCCGTCGTCTTCATCGATACCGGATACCTCTTTCCCGAGACCTACCACTACATGAACGAACTCATGGAACGCTGGCCCGTCGATCTCCGCACCTATACCCCGCGCCTCACCGCCGCCCGCCAAGAGGCGCTCTACGGAAAACTCTGGGAGACCGACCTCGAAAAATATTCCACCATCAATAAAGTGGAACCCATGAACCGCGCTCTCACCGAACTCGGTTCCGATGTCTGGATCTCTGGACTACGTCGCAGTCAATCCTCTACTCGCGCCGAACGTCCCTACGCCGAACAACAGAAAAAAACCTTAAAAGTGTATCCCATCCTCGACTGGGCCGATGCGCAGGTCGATTTCTACATGCGCAGCAATGACATCCCCGCACACCCGCTAGCACATTCCTACGTCACCATGGGCGACTGGCACAGCACCGCCCCCGCCGAGCAAGGCATCGAAGCCGAATCCACCCGCTACGGCGGTAAAAAATACGAATGCGGCCTCCACGAAGTCTCCAGCCAAAGCGACTTTCAGATCTGATCTCAACGCACCTCTTCGACTAAAGGCATATACGCTTTAC
>CAMAYN010000204.1 GCA_945862285.1 Akkermansia muciniphila
GCATTTTATGCGGCACAAGTTTCTCCTCATGGGCGGAGGTAAAATTAATGCCGACCCGTCAACAGATTGTGCCCAATCCCAAAGTCGATAGTGTAGGCTTTCTCATCGATGCACAAGCTAGTGCGGCGGCACGCGAAGGGCGAGTGATAACACAAGAGCAATTTCTCAAAATGGCAGCCGAAGAGGGAACCATCGTGCTTGATGCCCGCAGTGCAGACAAATTCGCCATGCTTCATGTAGTTGGTGCGAAAAATCTTCCTTTCACCGATTTTACCCAAGATAGCCTAGCCCAACTTATCCCTAAGAAAGAAGCCCGCGTGCTCATTTACTGCAACAATAACTTCGACAATGCGCCAGTAGCGATGCCTGCAAAGAGTGTCCGCGCTGCACTAAATCTATCTACTCTCGTATCTCTGCGTAGCTACGGCTATCTGAATGTTTATGAGTTAGGCGGATACATTGATGTTAACAAAAGCGCCTTGCCCCTCGAAGGAACAGAAGCACCAATGAAAACAGTGCCAACAAAATAATCAGCGCAAAGTTTTCAGGTTACCGATGGAGAATCATTGGTGAACTTCATCACCCTTCTTTCGGCGTAGCGGGTAAACGCACGGTATTATTCCATGCGGATCGAATGACGAAGCAGAGAAAGACGATCGCCCCCGCACAGCATAGCCAGGGAAACATCCAACCCCAGAGAACATAAGGTGTTTTCCCCTGACGCCGATACGCTTTTGTCTCCATGATTTGATCCTCCATCAGTGGTAATTCTTGCACTCGAACTCCATCGGGGCGTATCGTTTGGCTGAGTCCAGACGTGGCACACACGACATACCAGCGCCCGGTCTCGACTGCGCGAAGACGAAATAATTCGCCATGCTGTAAATGCTGCCGACGAGTCCATGGTTCAGCATCAAGACTGGGCACTAAAAATACCTCGGCACCATTTTGTGCAAATCGCAGCGGCACTTCTGTGTAGTCATTATCAAAGCAAATGGGTGAGCCAACATAGCCCCACTGCGTCATTATGGGATTCTGCGTCTTACCCGGAATCCCATCTTTCATGAAATGCACAGGACGGTTTTTGTAGTGTGTTCCTATCTCGCCACGGCGATCAATGACAATCGCTTCATTCCACGGAATTCCCTGTCCACTCGGCGAAATGGCACCGACAATAAACGTCACATTCCGCTGCTCGGCGATCCGCCGCAGGATCTCCACGCCAGTCAATGGTTCGGGCTGAAAAACCATCGTTGCACGGATATCGCTACAGGTGGAATACTCGGGCCATAGGATGACGCCATCGCGGAAATCTGACGCTCGGGTGTCTTCCAAGTAGGAGGTGAAATCACAATTTTCCCGTTGAATCGCAAGCACGGGGATTTTCCAATCATCACGCTCCTCTTCTGGATGATAAAAGGGACGGACAAGGAATAAGGAAAACAACAATAGCGAAAGGAAAATTTTTACAGTATTCCTTTTTGTGAAAACGATCAACAACGCCAACGTTACCATCATAAAGGTCACGCCATAAACACCCAAGACGGAGTGCAGCCATAATGGTCCCATTGATGTTCCGGGAGTCATCCATGGAAATCGCAGCATAAACCATTCACTGCGATAATACTCAATTGCCGTCCATAATGCAGCTGAGCCTGGAATGAAAATCATTACGTTCGTCACATGCCGCCGGGCCCACGTCGTCAAGCCTGCAATCACTCCATGGAATAACGCTAACATCAGCCATAGCAAAACACTCATCGAGGAAAAAATCTCCCACAACCATGAGAGCGATATTCCATACAAAACGATTCCATACAGCAATCCCAAGCGCCATGCCATCGCCACCGAGCAGTCGCGCGTTGCAATAAAAAAGCCCACTAACGACAGTAGCATTCCCACTCCAGGATTCATCGGCACAGACCACATCACGGCGGGTAGCGCGGCACTGACGAGAACGATCAGGATGCGACGAATCATCGTCTGTTTATCGAGCGTCATAAACAATGAATGATCACCAACTGGATTGAATTTCCGCGATTCTTGTTTTAACGAGATCCGCCACCGGCTGCTCCCCTTCCGCCATGAGATAGCTAATGTAGTTATCACCTACGTCTTGCAAGACATCCACACAAGAGGCACCACAATGCGTGAGCCCTGATATAGCGTTTTCAAAATGCGCTACCGCTGCTTTTTTATCGCCCATCTGAATGAGTGCCAGAGCTAAATTATTGTAGCTCTGCGCGGTATCAACGTGCGCATCACCGAGGCACTTTTTCCTCGCATCAAGTGCCATGTGATGCATTTCCCGCGCTTGTTCATAGAAGCCCGACTGCAAATACAAGGCGCCCAAATTATTACAGACACTCGCCGTTTCTTCGTGATACGTGCCGCGCTTCTTGTGCATAATTTCTAACGCTTTCAAAAACGCATTTTCTGCACCGTCTAGGTCGCCCGTGGACTTTTTGAGAAATGCCAGATTGTTCGATACCGCAGCCATCTCCAGCAAGGCGGGTGGCGTTGCTTTCTCAAAATGCCGAATCGCCATTTGCCATAACTCAATCGCCCGCGCTGTGTTACCTAATGCATCATGCACGGCACCAAGACCGGCGTGCAGTCGCCCCAGTGGTACACAATACTCATGCCAAGCCTCCAATTGATCAATCGCCTGCTTGTAATCATCACGAGCCAACTCCCATTCCTGCAACACGCGCAAAAAATCCGCCCTCACTTCTAGGGCCGAGGCAAAGGCGAGAATGCTATCGCGATCCGCGCACAACTCAACTTCTGCTCGCTCCACCGCCGCATTGGCCGCATGACGTGCTTCATCAAAATTCCCTACCTTGCATAATTCGCCCACACGATCACGCAGCATCGCAATTAAATGTATTTTCATCGATTCCATAATCTATACTGTTGAGACTAGAGGGTGAGATTTTTTCTGGCTAGCAAAATTTTCACGATCTTGGACTGAAATATACCATTTTTTTGCCGATGGAGCATTGCTACCAAAGTACCGCCATTCGCTCTAATGCTACCCGATCGATTTCATCAAAGGCGCCCACAAATGTGGCATCAATATCCAAAACTCCTACCTTTCGCCCCTGCAAAAACCACGGCACCACAATCTCACTCGCCGACCGCGAATCGCAGGCAATATGCCCAGGAAATTGCTCCACATCTTCCACCACGATCGATGTTTGTTGCGTCCATGCGGCACCGCAAACGCCACGATGATAAGGAATTTCCATACACGCCGGTGTGCCCTGATACGGCCCTACGCGCAAGGCACCATCCACATCACGATAAAACCCCGTCCAAAAATAATGCGGCATGCGATAGTGTAAAACCGCCACAACAGTACTTAAAATGGTTATCGCATCACTCACCCCCTCTAACATTGATCGCAATTCCTGCTCGCAATGTTGGTAGAGTGCTTGTTTTAACTCCGCGCCAAGAGGTTCCGTGCAACGTTCTAACTGAAAATTTTCTCCATGACTCATAGTGCTCTTATTTTTGTTGATGCTCACAACTAGGATCGGGTTCTGTCGCCGCGCCAGTCTTATCCACAGGATGGGTGAAAAGATATTTCCATACCTCTTCGTGAACATAGCTCTTTGATGCCGATTTCACCGCCGCACGTCCAGGCGTAACGCTACTATGGGCGCGATTCGCATTTCCCTGCACATTCGCTGCCGTTACCAAGCGGCGAGTATTTTCGTAAGGCGGCTTTTTCCCATCCACGTTCACCACCGCGCCAAATTTCTGCAAACCCATCATCTCCCATGACCGGCAATAATGATCTTTCTGCCATCCCTCGTCTAACACATGAGTGAAGCCAAAATACCTCTCAGAAGGCGTGGCCGATGGGAGTTTCTGCCAATTTTCCAGTTGATCCCGTGGTCCCGCAAACATCACCACACGCCCCACTCGTTGATGTTTCGCAAAACGCGCTGCCGTAGTCGAGCCATGCGATGCGCCAGCCAGAATGACTTTTTCCCACAGTAAATCTTTGCCATCCTGCGATAAAAATTGCCCCCATTTTCCCTGCGGATCTTTCTTATTGAGCCACTTCACCAGCGCCACGGATCGGCCTTTGACTCCATCTGCATACGGAATCGTTACATCCTTACTAAAATCCTCCCCAGTCGCCGCTTCTAACCGAATCCGACTCAAAAATAACGGATCAGTATTCGGCTTGCCATACAACCGCGCAAACCAGCCATTGGCATAATGCACTTGGATCGAGTGAATGCCGTAGCCATTGACGCGGTCAAAAAGTTCAGCATTGTGCGGCATAAGCCAGATCATTAACTCCCCACGTTGCTGCACCCGCAGGTTGACAGAAGCATGCTGCGTATCCGCGGGTTTGCCATTTTTTTCGAGAAAAAAATCAATCTCAGGATGGGCGCGAACACTGGCATCAACCTCGGAAGCTCGAACAGAAAATCGGTGAATCTCCTTCTCATCAGCCATCTCCGCGGGCTGCGCATGGAGTAAAGCCGCCACCAACCATAAGCCTCCAATCGATTTCATCATAAAGAGTAAATACGATGCGCATCGATTATCATTTCAATAAATGCAAAATCGGTGATCAAAAGCCCCGATTCGCAATCTGCCTTTATTACGCGTAAAAGACCTTGCTCGATGCGTTGTAAACCATCATAGATCTCTTGGAAATGCTACGTCGGATCAGCATCCATTTTCCGAGCCTAAACCAAGTGAGATTTTATTATAAAAAGATCAATCCCTCATGAAATGGAAATCCCGCATCATTTTTTTTTGCGCGATCGCTTTAGCGTTTAGTTACGAACAGCCGAGCCAATCTGTAGCGCCTGTCGTGTTGATATCGAACGACTATATTCGTCTCGCAAAAAAACACTGGCGTTTGGCTCATAAAAAGCGCGTGGAGGAATCAAAGAAACGCGACAATGCCATTTCCTTACTCAGAGAAGATTTGGCGAAAGACTGGACATCACTAATCGTAGTCGCGCGTCAAGACATCGAGTGCACTGGCGCATATTTCAATGGCTTTAAAATCCTGCGCGAAAATGGCACATACAGCGTCACTCCATGGGCGCATTCGCAAGGTGGGGAGCGCACAGGGCAAAGGCAATCACTGACTGAGGATGAATTAGAAACATTGCTATCGGAAACCGTTTTGTATTATTTGGTTGCAAACTTATCCGTTCATCCATCGGAAAAAATGAGTCGAAACGGACTTCGATTGACCGCTGAAAACTATGCAGAAATGTTCAAAGAATACGTGACTATAGGTGGATCTGTTGATGCGACTACAAATACTTGGATGGAGATTCGCGTAACAAATCGCGAGGGAATCAAAAGTTATTTGGACTTGTTTGATTATGATGTTCCCGCTGATTTTGGTCGATGGGTTATGAAATATGGGGCAGTGGAAAACAATGAATGAAACCTTTAGTAGGGCTTCGACTTCATGATTCCACTCGAATTTTTTTGAAATGCCCAAGGGTGAAATACCCAGCCTTCCGATTTTGGCTCTTGCTTTTGTTAACCCGATTTTCGCTATTCTTGGGGTTTGATCGTTAAGATCGTTGATTTTGCGAAGTTTGAATCAAAAGGTCTCCCATTTCGTATGCACCTTTGGTGCGGAAGAGCGGCGATTCACCCTATCTTTCTTGCTCCAAAGTGCGTGCACGAAAAATATGTGGTGGAACACGAATAATTTCTCCTGTTACACAAAAAAAAATTTGTGCAGGTCAAAGAATTATTAGCGGAACACAAAGAAAATTTAGTGTTACACAAAGAATAATTAGTGGAACACAAATAAAATTTAGTGTTACACAAAGAAAAGTTTGTTGCACACAAAGAAAACTTTGTGGCACACGAAGAATAGTTTGTGGCACACGAAGAATAGTTTGTGGCACACGAAGAATAGTTTGTGTTCCACTAAAAATATCGAGTTGCTCGCCTAGAAAATGCGAACGAAGCAGCGCATTTTCTGCGGGCGGGGGCCGATATGCCCCTGCTACTTCATCTTTTCTTGGGCGGTTTGACCCTCAGGGATTACAGGGATTTATAGACTTTTCAGGTAGGCGGCGATGTCGGCGATTTGTTGGGCGCT
>CAMAYN010000205.1 GCA_945862285.1 Akkermansia muciniphila
TGGGAGTTTGAGAATCTGGAGCCGACTTTCGCTGACGATCTCATCATTCAAGTAGAGCCGGAACTTTTTACTATAGTTCGTGATGATGATCGAATCTACTCAGAACGGGGTGGGAAATGGGAGATTCAGCATTCCAATTACCAAGTCAAAGCAAGTAGCACACTGCCAGAGGCAAATGGAAAAACATATGAAGCGGATCATTTGCGAACTATGTGGGGTGAGGGGGCATGGAGCGAAGGCGCGAAAGGCAACGGCGTGGGGGAGTGGCTGGAAATTTCTCCTGATGTTCCTACAGTACTGCGGGCGGTCGTTTTATCGAGTGGTTATGGCTATGGTGATTTATTTTCCTTTAATGCGCGTCCCAAACGCATGACCCTCGTTCTCAATGGCGAGAAAAGTTACGACTTTCCGATCATGGATCAACCCGATCCACAGCGGTTTTTTCTTCCCGATTACAGCAAGCCAGTGAGCAAGATGAAGATCACTTTCACGGAAGTTTATCCTGGCAGCAAATACGAAGATATGTGCGTTTCAGGCTTCTCTTTAGTCAGTGGCCTATCGAAAAAACCAGCGATAACACCTTCGCGATGATGCGATTGCTCATCGGGTTCTATTTTTGCCTATGTCCCTTAATCCATGCGGATACCAGCCCGCTACGGCTGCATCTGGCGGATAACCATGCGGAGAGCTTCCGCTGGTTTGCGAATCAGTTCGATTTGGATGCTCGCTACCACATGGTGCTCATCGATCATCATAGCGATGCCAGTTGCGTAGAAAGATCCGATGACATCCGCGAGCAATTACGGCGCGTCAATAGCGTTGAGCAGCGGCAGCAACGTTGTTGGCAATGGCGCGATCAAGGGCGGATTCAGGCTTACAATTGGATCGAGCCATTGATGCCGCGCCCGATTGAACGGGTGACTTGGATTCCCGCCTTATCGCTCGATGCCAAAGCGGCGGCAGAATGCAGATCCAAAG
This sequence comes from Akkermansia muciniphila, assembly GCA_945862285.1. Taxonomy (GTDB): domain Bacteria; phylum Verrucomicrobiota; class Verrucomicrobiia; order Verrucomicrobiales; family Akkermansiaceae; genus UBA956. The sequence goes on from CAMAYN010000205.1 coordinate 979, forward strand.
CGCAGGATGAGATCGATTCGCGCATGGAATTTGAGTTGCGCTCATCAGGGGCACTCGCTCGTGCATGGAACGTAGAAGATTTTACTACATGGAAAAAAAGTGCACCTCAGCGGGTTCCTACGGTTTTTGCTGTCGATCTGGATTTTTTCCTCGGAGTCCCCCGCGAGCAATGGGCGCAGACGTGGCATGACCTGTGGTGGCGGATGCTCAAGGAGCCGCACTTGAAATCAATTTCCTGCTGCATTTCCCGACCTTGGCAACAAAGCGACGACGACGTGAACGCTCTGTTACGCATGGTTTTGTGGAGTTATTCACGAACCTTTCCCGCTACGGTATCGATCGATCTGGAGATGGATCGTTGCCCGGATGATTCGCTAGAGGCGGAAAAATGGCGTCAACAGGGCAAAGAAATTCCGCGCTGGAATGCGGAGCATTTGCCCATTGATCTGCGCGATTTGATGGCGCGACACCAGCACGCGTGGCATTTTGAAGATCGCAAGCGCGAATGGAAAAAAATCCTCCATGAATGGGGAGAAGGTCTGCCGCCGATTCGCATGCACACACCTGTGACTGATGCCGATGGTGTGATTCGCATTCGCACTGGGGCGGAGAATTTGTATTTTTCTCTGCCTGATGATGCCTCTGATGAGGCGATCCGCTGGTATGCCGTAGAACCCATGCATCATGCGGTTGACTTGCTATCCGAGACGATGTTAGGGAAAAGTTTCAGCGATAAGCCGGCTTCATTTGTCAGCGATTCTTTGCGTTTTCTTGAAGAAACGCCAGACGCCGCGCTTGCCCTAGCGAAGCATTGCCCGTCGGTGGGGCGCTATCGTTTCTTGGCAGAAATCCCGCTGAAACAAGGTGGTTTTCGGCGGACAATGATCGCGGATGTGCGGCGCATGGAGGGAGAAGGCTTCAAGGCGGCACTGTGTGAACTTTTTCGCCAACCTTATGTCTTTGGGATCGGGGTGATGAAAAATGGTGTCGAAAACGCTTGGGGCAGTGATTGCTCGAACATGCTCGTTTATGCTTGGCGGCGTAATGGCGTGCCGATGAAATGGGGTGATCCATCGACTGTTGTGTCTCAACTCCAACGCCACGAACCGAATCAAGAGATGTCAGCGGAGGTGATGAACACTGGCGTAGCGATCAGCTTCGGCAAGCACATGGCGGCACTGTGGGAGGATCGACCGCCGCTGCGATTCATTGGACCAGAAGACCTCGTGATGCACCATTTGGGAAATGTGCCCGAGATTGTTCCGCTATCTCGTTTAATGGAAAATCGACCCAGCTATCAAGTTTACTGCCTGCCGGATGAGCCAACAGTGGATATCGGTTTTATCGGCGACGTGGTGATGAAACAATCCACTCCGCACGATCGCGAGCGATTATGTCAAGCCTTAGACGGCATGGATGCTGCCTTTGGTAACTTGGAAGGACTACCCGCTGCAAAGCAAGGGATGACCGATCTTGATTTACGTTTCGCTGCGTCAGCAATGCCTCACTTACGCACATTAGCCCAACGCATCACCGCCTTCAGCGTGGCGAATAATCATGCTGGTGACGGTGGAGCAGACTTGGATGAAAGTCTCAAAACGTTACTCAAGGCGAAGATTCCCACTTTCGGCACCGATGTCGCGCCATTTCACTGGGAAAAAAATGGCGTACGCTTGACCCTTTTTGCCGTATCCGTCGTGCAGACGAAAGGTGAAGTTCTCACATGGGAAAAGCATGCCGACGCGCTCATGGATGCCATCGCCCGAGAACGAGCAACAGGCAGACATGTGATTGTAATGACACATTGGGGCAAGGAATACCAGACCACGCCGGACGAAGAGCAGCGAAATGTAGCGACAAAACTTCAGCGTGCTGGAGCTATCGCGGTGATTGGCGCACATCCGCACGTCGATCAAAAAATCGAATGGCATAACGGAGGTGTTATCGCCTATTCGCTGGGCAATGCGCTCTATCCGTCAAAGTGGCAAGCGCAGGATAGCGGCAGTGTGCTAACCTTGCGCATTCATCAGGGAGGTCGCATTTCTCTTCTCAAAAGAGAGCCATTGTAGCGAGCCATGTTATACTGGAAATCTGTATGGGTTGCCTAAACTTGCGTTGCATCGATTTGCTTCGCGAACGCAAGAATAAGAACCAGCAGCGATGCCCAGACTTCATAAAGGAATCTGGGTTTTATTCTCCCATGCCTTTGGCGTATGCGCCGCCCTCTTCGTCGAAGATGATTACCATCGGGCGACAGCAGATTTCGCAGTCGTAATCCCACTCTGTGGGGCATTCCTCTGGTGATGGTGCAGAGACTGCAAACCATTCACCGCATGTGGGACACATCACTTCGGCAGATTCCATACGTTCGAATTCTTACTTGTTAGGAATCGGCTGCACGGGAGGCGGGGCTGGTGGGTCGATGATGTTACGCAGGGTACGTAAGGTTTCGATTTCGGGGATTTTTGCATACTCAATCGCCGCGCTGTTGATGGCATTGAGGGCAAGATCTTTGCGGGTGGAGTCGCGATGAATGCCGATGATTTGTAAATCACAGCGGAGTCGATCAGCGGGGTCGGTGTAGAGTTGTTTCGCATCATTGAAGGCGACGATGGCGAGTTGCGTATTTTTTTTGGACACATGGATGAGGCCAAGAGTTTCGAGGAAAATCGGGTTTTTCTTCTCTTTGCCGATGCGTTCGATTTCTGCTAGGTAGGTGGCATCCGATGTCGGGTGCATTTTTTTCGCAGCGCGTAGGGCACGGTAGGGTCGATCTTCTGGAGTTCGTTCGCCGGTTACTTCAAGGTGCAAAAAGGGTCGATAGAGGGGATCGCCGATGATGACTCCTTGCCATGAAACGACATTGATTGATGCGTAAGCAGCTTCGACGAGCGTTTGGCCTTCGAGAAGGGATTTTTGAAACAGATCGAGCTTGTGAGTGAGGTGCAGGTATGGCTCATAGACGTTGCCGAGTGTGGCGGCGGCGCCTTTTGACAGAAGCGGTCCGCACCAGTGCGCGGTGTGACTTCGTAAGGTGGAGGCACTAAAGCTATGGAGGTGGACGGCGACGGAGCCTTTCTTTAATGACCCTGCGCGGGTAAATGGCCCACAAGCCGTGGCCTCATACCATCCTAGGTAGAGGGCTACGTCGCGCATGGGGTAATTTTGCGGGTAGGTTTCTTTCCATGGGTTAATCTCGGTGGTGAAGCCGTAGTCGAGCGCTTGAAATGCAGCAGCGCGAATCCATATATCGCCATCGGGGTGGAATTGCGCCAAGTCGTAGTAGGCTCTGCCCCAAAGGCCGGTCTTTTCTGTATCGATGGCATCCTGAATCATGCGCTGGCAGGTCGCAAGGTCTGGGCCATCGATCCGACCGACAAGGAGCATGAACGGCATGTTGGCTTCGATAATACCGGTTTTGTTTTCGTAAAAGGGGTTTCTCGCTGGGCCATCGGTAGGCAATCCTAGAACGCTGAGCAGAGCTAATTCAGAATCGACGCTTGCTTCGTTTGCCCCATCGATCGGCGTTTTCGGTGGTTTCGGTTTTTCATTTCCGGGCAGCGGCGGAGGTAACTTGCGCGAGATTTTTAGGGGCACGCCGCGCATGATGGTGAGGACTTTGATTTTCGAGGATACGGCGAGTTGAGTGCCATCTTGTGATTGCCCCATGACCCACCAGTTGTTTTTTTTGAAAGTGGCACGTAGGGGGAGTTCGATGGTTTTTTCGAATTCTGTGCGGGTGATTTCTTCTGATTCCGATAAAGGCAGGGCGATGATGTTTTCGCCGGGGATGGCTCGAGCTTGTGCGTAGGCATTGGCAAGGATGCGGGATTCTTGATTGTTGCTGTTGTAGAGAATGGCAACATCTGTGGGCTTGATTTCGGTGCGCGCGAGACAGCCTGAGATACAGGCGATGATGCCTATGATCGTATGGAGGAAATGTTTCATGTTAGAGGTCTAGGGAAATGGTAAGCTGATCGTAGGCAATTTTGATGTTAGAAGGCAAGCGCGATTCTAGATCTTGATGATTTGTTTCGTGAGAGATGTGAGTGAGATAGGCTTGCTGTGGTTGGACTTGTTCGATGATGGATAAAGTTTCTTCGACGCACAAGTGAGTGGGGTGAGGTTGCTCGCGCAATGCGTCTATGATAAGAATATCGCACTTTTGAAGAAGGGCAATGGTGTCATTTGGGATGACTTTGGCGTCGGGGATGTAAGCGATTTTTTTCTGACTCTCTGCTTCGAAAAGGTAGCCATTGGTTTCTACGGTGCCGTGAAAGACGGGTAGGGGAGTGATGCGAAGTGGTCCGATGAAAAATGTGTCGCGCACGATGTGTGGATCAGGTTTCACATAACCGCCGTGGGTATTGTTTGGGGAAAATGCCCATGCAAACATGCTTTGTAGCGTGTTCATACAACCGGGGTTGGCGTAGATGGGAAGGGGGCGATCACGTCGCCAGCAGAAGGCTCGCAATTCGTCAAAGCCAGCTACGTGATCAAGATGTCCGTGGGTGTAAAGTACCGCATCAACGCTGCGGATGTTTTCGCGTAGTGCTTGATGACGTAGATCAGGGCCAGCGTCAACCAGCAAGGAAAGTCCATGAATTTTCAGCCACAATGAGGAACGTAGGCGTTGATTTCGTTGGTCATTCGATGTGCATACAGGGCAATCACATCCAATCACAGGAACTCCTGTGGATGTGCCAGTGCCTAGGAAAATTGCATGACAATTGCTATTCAACGCGGCGGATCGTGTCACAAAGTACTGTCTAGGAAAAGAGAAAGGTCTAGGAAAAGAGAAAGCATGAGGAATTGATTCATCGGTCGAGGTTTTTGATTTATCGATGCGTTAGCGAATGCGGTAATTTCTTGGCGTTTCGAATGAAACACCTGCAGTGTGGCGAAATTTATTCTCTGTCAGGTGCATCGTGCGGCCTTTGCTCCTTTGTTTGATCGTTCTGCAAATATTTCCCCAATTTTTTGTTGATCAATTCGAGGATATGGCAATAAAGGTTGCGGGATGTTGACAGCCTAAAGTCAACACCCCGCAGGTATCCCGAAGAAAAACCAATAACTCCGGAAAATTTTTTCATGAGAATGGAAAATGAGTGGATCTGTAT
>CAMAYN010000206.1 GCA_945862285.1 Akkermansia muciniphila
ATGTCGATGAGGCCTTCACTGTCGTCGGGATGGAGGGCGAGCTCGGTGCGGGTGGCATCGGTCATTTCCCAACAGGCGAGGCGCTGATCGGCGTGGAGTTCGAGGGTGTTTAAAAGGGAGCGCAGTAGGCTGATGCGGCGGAAGGGGTGGTTGTCGTAGGTGAGGGCATTGATGCGACCGACTTCTAAGCCGGCATCGATGAGTTCTGCAGCCATCCGGTAGGTGTGCGCTGTGGTAGAGGCGTATTGGAAGGAGCCGGTGTCGGTGGAAACGGCGACGTAAATGGCATCGCGGGTGGCAGGCGAGAGGGGTAGGTTGCAGGCTTTGATGAGATCGAAGATGATCTGCCCGGTGGCGGGGCTAGTGGCATCGACGTAGTTGTGATCGGCGTAGAGAGGATTCGAGATGTGGTGGTCGATGTTGAGCCAGAGGGGAGCGAGTGAAGCGGCGTGGAGGCAGGATTCGCCGAGGCGGATTTTCGTTGCGGTATCGAGAGCGATAGCAACATCAATGGTGACAGGCTCTGCGGGTGGAGTTTGAATTTTTTCCGAGCCGGGGAGGAATTTCATGCTATCGGGTAGGCCGTCTTGGTTCCAGTAGTGGACGGTCTTGCCGATAGCTTCGAGGGCGTGGCCAAGGGCGAGTTGTGAGCCTATGGCGTCACCATCGGGCCGGAGGTGGCTCATGAGGGCGAAGCTCTGGTGGGCGTGAAAAATTTCGCCAATTTGGCTGAGTGAGATCATGGATGTTTGGGGTAGCTAGGAAAAAAATCTTCAGTGGGAAATACCGCGTTGGAGGAAATAGTCCATGCCATCGACGAGGGCGATCCAACTGGCCTCGATGATGTTTTCTGAGACGCCCACGGTGCTCCAGTTGGTGGTGCCATCGGAACAAACGATGAGCACGCGGGTTTGCGCGGCGGTGGCGTCATGTCCATCGATGATACGAACCTTGTAATCCACGAGGGATACGGTGGAGAGTTGTGGGTAGTCGATGAGGAGAGCTTTGCGCAAGGCGAGGTCGAGGGCGTTGACCACACCATGTCCTTCGGCAACGGTGTATTGCGGTTGCTCGTTGATGAAGAGTTTCACCGTGGCTTCGCAGACGGGGTTATGGCCATCGGGATAATGGCGGAAACTGGTGTGGTATTCTTTGAGGTCGAAGTATTTTTGGTAATTTCCGGTTTCTTTGCGGATCAGGAGTTCGAGGGAGCCGCTGGCGGATTCGTAGGAATATCCTTGGTTTTCTAGTTCCTTGACGGAATTGAGCAGATTACGAGCGGCATCGGAGCCTTTTTCGAGGGCGAGTCCCATTTCCTGGGCTTTGATGAGGATGTTTGATTGCCCAGACAGCTCGGAGACGAGGATATTTTGTGAGTTGCCGACTTCTTCGGGGCGGATGTGTTCGTAACTACGGGCGAGTTTTTGCACAGCGTTGACATGCATGCCGCCTTTGTGGGCGAAGGCGGTGCGACCGATGAAGGGGGCACGGGCGAAGTGGGGATTGTTCGAGACATCGTCCACGAAATAAGAAAGATCACGGAGTTTTTCTAATTCGGAAACGACGGGAATGCTCATTTTCAGTTGGAGGATGGGGATGACGGAGGTCATGTTGCAGTTTCCGGTGCGTTCGCCATAGCCATTGATAGTGCCTTGGATTTGCACGGCACCTGCTTGCACGGAGGCGATGGCGTTGGCGACGGCGAGTTCGCAGTCGTTATGGGTGTGGATGCCGACGGGAGTTTGCGGCAGTGCGGCTTTCACGGCGGCGGTGATGGTGGCGACTTCGTGCGGCAAGGTGCCGCCATTGGTATCGCAGAGGACGACGATGTCAGCTCCGCCATCGGCAGCGGCTTGTAGCGTGGCGAGGGCGTGAGTGGGGTCGTCTTTATAGCCATCGAAGAAGTGTTCGGCATCGTAAACGACTTCGCGTCCGTGTTTTTTCAGGTAGGCGACGGTATCGCGGATCATCGCTTGATTTTCCTCAATGGTAGTGCGGAGGACTTCGGTGACGTGTAATGCCCAGCTTTTGCCGAAAATGGTAACGACTGGGGTTTCTGCTTCGAGGAGGAGGGCGACTTGCGGATCATTTTCCACGGCGGTATCGGCACGGCGGGTCGAGCCAAAGGCGGCGAGTTTCGCGTGGGTTAGGCGGAGTTTTTTCGCTTCGCGGAAGAATTCTACGTCTTTCGGGTTGGAGCCAGGCCAGCCGCCTTCGATGTAGTCGATGCCAAATTGATCGAGGCGTTCGGCGATGCGAAGTTTATCGAGACCGGAAAGTTGAAAACCTTCGCCTTGGGTACCGTCCCGCAGGGTGGTATCGTAGAGGTAAACGGATTTGGTGGAAGCTGGCATAGCGCGCGGAAAGTAGGTCGCTAGCGACGATCAATCCAGCAAAATTCTCGTTCTGCGTGGCATGAAGTGAGAAAAAGCGTGCTCCCGACAGGAATCGAACCTGTATTTGCCCTTTAGGAGAGGGCCGTTCTATCCATTGAACTACGAGAGCGGCGCGGGGGTAACATCGCTGAGAGTGAGAAAACGTTCAAGCAATTTTCTCACTCAGTGAATATGGTTGCAAAAGGTTTTTTACATCGTGGCAAGAACATCGTCCATGGCATGGATGAGTTCGTTCATGGTAGCGGTGGTTTCGTTGCCCATGTTGGAGATGCGGAAGGTGATTCCTTTGATTTTTCCGTAACCGCCGTTGATGAGGAAGTTGTGCTTGGATTTGAGATTTTTGATAAACGTCGATTGATCAAAGCCTGCTGGTGTGTGGAAGCAGGAGAGGGAAACAGAGCGATTCCCTTCTGGTGCGAAGTGCTGGAAGTTGTGACGTTGCGCCCAAGCGTGGATGAGAGCGTTGTTGCTGCGGTGACGGGCGAAGCGATTTTCTATGCCTTCTTCGGCGATGGTTTGGAGGATGTGTTGTAGTCCAAAAATCAGGGAAATGGCTGGGGTACTGGGCGTATTATTCGCAGCGGCATTTTTCTCGAATTCGACAAAGTCAAAATAGTAGCCACGGTTTTTCATCGATTTAGCGCGTTCCATCGCTGCTTCTGAAACAGCAAAAATGGCTAGGCCAGGAGGCAGTGCGAGAGCCTTTTGCACCCCGGCGAGTAGGACATCGATGCCCCATTCATCCATTTTCAAAGGCACGGCGGAGAAGGACGATACGGTATCGACGATGAGCATGACATCGGGGAAGGATTTGACGACTTTGGCAATGGCTTCAAGGTCGCTCATGCAGCCGGTGGAGGTTTCGTTGTGAATCAGGGTCACGGTATCGAATCCTCCTTCGGCGAGTTTCGCGCGCACGGCATCAGGGCAAATCGGTTGTCCCCATTCGACTTGAATTTTTTCGGCTTCGAGTCCGCATTTTTTTGAGACGTCGAACCATTTATCCGAGAAAGCGCCTTTGCAGAGGTTGAGGACTTTTTTGCTAGCGAGGTTGCGTAAAGCGGCTTCCATCACGCCCCATGCGGAAGATGTGGCAAGAAATACGGGGCGTGAAGTGCCGGCGAGATCTTGAAGTCCTGTTTGGGTAGAGGCGTAGAGTGCTTCAAACTCGGAACCACGGTGACCGATCATGGTGCGGGACATAGCAGCATAGGTGGCGGGCGAGACGTCGATGGGGCCAGGGATGAATAATTTCGGAGATGACATAGCAGCGGGCGCGGAGTATCGAACTAGAGCGATGAATTGTCAAAGTCGGATGACGGCATATTTTCCGGTGTTGACGAATTTACTTTCTACGCTAGGAATAAGCCCTGTATGAGCGAAACAGAAGACGCAGAAAAATCAAAAGAAATAGAGAAATCTCTCGAAGAACAAGTCGTTGCCGATGCGGCAGGTGAAATGGGCGATGTTGATCCAGTGCAGGCGCTAGCCGAAGAATCGGCGCGTTGGCGCGATGTCGCGATGCGTGGGGCGGCGGATTTTGATAATTTCCGCAAGCGCGTGGCTCGTGAGCGCGAAGAAGCGGTGCGGTATTCAAATCAAGGATTGTTAGAGGAGTTATTGCCGGTTTTGGATAATTTTGAAATGGGCATGATGGCAGCCTCGGCGGATACATCATCGATGATTTACATTGGCATGGACATGGTGCGAAAGCAGTTTGCGGATTTTTTATCCAGCCAAGGCGTGGAGGAGGTGCCGGCTTTAGGTTTACCATTTGACCCGAATCTTCATGAAGCAATAAGCGAAGAAGTGAGTGACCAACCTGCGGGCACTGTTTTGCGCGTGTCGCGCCGTGGATTCAAATTGAAAGATCGACTGTTGCGCCCCGCGAACGTGGTGGTCGCCAAGGATGCCAATGAAGAGAAAGGAGGCGCCGATGCCTGATAAACGTGATTATTACGAGATTCTCGGCGTTGCCAAAAATGCCACTGCGGATGAGATTAAAAAGGCGTATCGCAAGTTGGCGATGAAGTTTCATCCGGACAAAAACCCGGGAGACAAGGCGGCGGAAGATAAATTTAAGGAACTCGGCGAAGCCTACGAAGCACTGAGCAACGAAGAAAAACGTGCGGCGTATGATCGCTACGGGCATGCGGCGTTCAATGGCGGCAGCGGCATGGGCGGCGGTGGTGGCGGTGGCTTCCACGATCCGATGGATATTTTCCGCCAAATGTTTGGCGGTGCCTTCGGTGGCGGTGGCGGCGGCGGCTTTGAAGACATTTTCGGCGGTGGTGGGGGACGACGCAAAGGCGCAAAACAAAGAGGCAGTGATTTACGCTACGATCTGGAGTTGACCCTAGAAGAGGCGGCCAAAGGTGTGGAAAAAGAACTCCTCATCGAGCGCGAAACAACCTGCGAAAAGTGCTCCGGCTCTGGATCGAAGAGTGGTAGCGGTGTGAAAACATGCTCCACATGCGGCGGGCGCGGCGTAGTAACTCGCTCGGCAGGGATTTTCATTCAACAATCCGAATGCCCCACCTGCCACGGCACGGGTGAAGTCATCAGCGATCCTTGCGACGCCTGTGGCGGCGATGGTTGCGTCACCAAAGAAACAAGCATTAAACTGCGCATCCCTGCGGGTGTAGATACGGGAACGAGATTGCGCTCCAGTGGCAATGGCGACGCTGGACCACGCGGTGGCCCAGCGGGTGACCTCTACGTCTTTTTACACATCAAGAAGCACGATGTCTTCGAGCGCGATGGCGATGATCTCCACTGCGAGGTACCGATTTCCTTCTCCAAAGCCGCACTGGGTGGCGAGGTGAAAGTTCCTACACTCGAAGGATACACCTCGATTAAAATTCCCGTAGGCACGCAACCTGGCACGGTATTTCGTCTCAAAGAAAAAGGCATGCCACGTCTCAATGGCGGACGCCATGGCGACCTTCATGTCACCGTTCAAGTAGAAATTCCCACTACGCTCAACAAAGAGCAACAGGAGAAACTTCTCGCCTTTGCAGACTCCATCGGAGAAAAAAATTCGCCGATGGAAGAGGGATTTTTCGCCAAGGCAAAACGTTTCTTTGATTTGTAACAATAGGAATCGCTTACCATGCCGCGTTTTTTCCTCGCGCCTCATTTGTGGCAGTCATCGACATTTCTTGATGAAGAGGAATCGCGGCATGCATCACAAGTGCTGCGGATGCGTGTTGGTGACAACATCGAAGTCTTTGATGGCGAAGGACGCCGAGCTGCTGCGAAGATTACCGCTACAGCAAAAAATCAAGTGCAGATCCAACTATCGCCCGCCGAGCAATCACCGCCGACGCAGCCACGCATCACTTTAGTGCAAGCCATACCGAAAGGGAAAACCTTCGAATGGATTATCGAAAAAGCGGTGGAGCTTGGTGTAAGTGAGGTCATTCCGCTGATCACCCGCCATACCGTAGTGCAGTACGATGCATCAGAAGCCGCAAAAAAAGCCGCCAAATGGCAACGCGTGGCGATGGAAGCTTGCAAACAATGCGGGCAAGATCACTTGCCGATCATTCGCGAACCGATTTCATGGGCCTCATGGATTTCATCGGTTCATCGCGGGTTGTGCATCATTGCCTCACTTGCCGAGGG
>CAMAYN010000207.1 GCA_945862285.1 Akkermansia muciniphila
CGCCCGCCCCTCTCCCAAACAAACAACCCCTAAACGACCAGCCCCCTCAACAACAAATCAAAGAATTTACTGGCAAAGGTAAGGAGACCACTCCACTGCAACCCAGCCACTGCTGCCCCCGGAACCCAGCGGCGACTCAGATGTTCCCCTCGACGAATACCCCACGCATAGCCCAGAGGAGCCCAAATCAAATTCACTCGTAGTTGGGTTGTTCGTGGCTGTAGCTGCCCTGCTTGTTGTCATTGTTATTCAACATAATTCAGAACCAGAGAGCAACCCGCCCGCTATTGCGTCGTCTTCGGACTACGAGATTCAAATAACCAAAGCGCGAGCGGACGCGGATGTCGCCCGCCGCGAAAGGGCACGCATGGCTGATAGGATAAGTGGCATGGAAGAGCAACTTGAGTCCACGCGAAACGCGGCGAAGAGGAAGGAGGCAAGTTTACTTGAGGAATATAAAAAGCTTTCCAGCCAACGCTCGGATCTAGCTTCCGAAAACTCAAAGCTTAAAACTCAGCTGCAGGCAGCCGCCCAGCCTTCCAAAGTTGCTCAATTGCCGCGTCCTACGGAAAAGGCCCCCGCCGTTCAACAAGAAGGACAATCCTACAAGGTTACTGGATTGCGACCCGGAGACACCCTCAATCTTCGCTCGGGACCAGGAACAAACTACTCGGTCATCAGTGCTATCCCGAACGGCGTTAAAGTCACAGTGACAGGTGACGCGGTGATGAATGGCCCCGACGATTGGCTACCGTGTGTTTTCAGGATGAGTATCGTAGACGCTGATACCGGAATAAAGAAGGTCTGGGATCAAAAATGTTGGATCAACTCCTATTTTGTCGAACCGGAATCAAATTAGCGGTGCCTTGCTGACTCGCACGTTTCACAGATTCACCGTTTAGTGGCGAAGATGACATCTTTGGATTTCTGGCGAGGGAGGTAGTCGGCTTTTACCGACGTAACTTTACGTTACCACTTTTGCAGCTATTGATTAATAAAGTATATAATTATTAGGGCGATAGCGGCCCAGAACACATATCCCCAAAAATAATTTTGCTGATCAATTGGTTTCCCGTCGCGCATACTTCTCATGATATGAAGCGCGTTCGGTTGCGTCAGCATCATGCTGGAAATTGTAAATACTTGTTCATTGCTAAACATTGGAAGTGACGGCCGCATATCGAATTCCAGCACAAACTTCTCTTCATTCCGGATAAATTCATATTGATTTTTCCATCCATCAACGAGAGCGTTTATCTTTCCTGGTGTCCAACCTTCGCTTCTGAATTTTTCCAGGTGCGCATAAATGACTTCACAAGCATCAAATTCTGAAGATGCACTGACTGTAATTAAATTAGATTTCATAGTGTGAATTTTTTGATGTGGTGGCTGCATTGTAGGTTTCACAGATGCTCCGTTCAGTGGCAAAAATAAAATTTCGGAATTCTAGCGAATAATGGTGCCAACCCTTTCAAGTTTGGCATTGAAACGATCGACCTCTCGGTTGAAATCGTTGATGAGTGGCTCGATCTCCTCGTTCAAGGCGTTGTATCGACTGATCATCTGGTTAAAGGCATCAACCTGATGCTGGCTTGCGTTGTCTAGGGATCTCTTTGATCGGTCGATGCTGGCACCTAATGCTTCCTGTTGCGTCTGCAATGTGTCGATCCGAACTTGCTTCGGCGTGAGTGCAGACTTCATCATCAGTAGACGATTGTATTCGTGATTAGGCACGCTGTATGTGTTTCCGGCGGCGTCTTTGAAAAGGCTACTGGCATCGACAATTGGCTTGGAGACGACCGGAGGATCGTAGGTTATCTTGGGACCCGGAGCGGGCGGTGGGATTGGAGTGGTTACCCGAGTCGGTATCGTCTCCGTTTTTCTGGAAACCGCGTAATCTGAATCGGGCTCAAACTCTGACTGCGATGCAGAGGTAAATTGGTCGTTCTTAACAGGGTCAGAACCTGAAATGCGAATATAGGCGGAGAATAAACTGACCAACGATAGGGTCAGAACTACGAGACAGAACTTTTCGGCATAAGAAATTCTCCTTGCTGGTTTCGCGCGTTCTTTCCGGGGTGCATGAAAGTTGGAAGCAGCCGATGCCGGAGGCGGGATTGACAAAGGGTGGCTCGAATTAGAACCTACCTGTTGCGTAGCGGTAGCGTGAGATTGATCAACGTTTGAAGTGAAAGGTATCCAAGATCCTGACCCCTCCTTCTGGACGTCCACTGAGTCAGGATAGACCCCCGAGAGAATCATGGCCTCGATGAATTCAGCCACGAACGGACCTTGTATCGCGCCGTTGTTGCGGACGAGATATTTTAATGAAGTTGAATCGCTGAGGCTGGGCACTGAATATTCTTTTTCGTCGGTTCCAATAACCATTACGAACTGGGCGGGAAATCGTCAACCTCCTTCGCCAAGTATTCGCCTGCGCACAGAATCTTTTTGCTCATCGGAGGCGTTTTTTCTTCCCGTGGCAACTGATGGAGCGAGGAACTAATTCATCAGGAGCGCTACACTGGTCTCATCCCGCTCCCGTCTCGCCAAGCACACCCGTATGATCCTCGCTGCCGCAAAGACCTAGAGGCAGCAGGCAACGTCAGGGCGGCGATGGCGGATCTGGAGATGTGGTTGGGTTGATCAGCATCTATTTTGTGGCGGGGCAGGCCGAGTCTGATTGGAACCGCCCTGTACGGAGCCGTACGCAGGGTGGTGTGGGACTCGGGAGCTAATCACTCCCCGGGATCCGATTGAACTTTCGGTGGTTCTAAAACAGGTGAAGCTCTTGCCGATAATCTGGGCGCAATCCCTCGCTCAAATACTTCTGCAATTCATATTCTAAGTGAGAATCCAGCATCTCCATTCCCATCATTTCTTTGACCTGGATGAATTTCCAGACGATATAGTTCATATTTCCTGCGGGAAGATGCTCCCCTCTTTGCTGCGACGCTTCGCGAAATGCCGTTCCAATCTTTTTGTAGATCTCAATGATCTCTTGGTCTGATGTAACTGCTGTTGGTGCGCAACCCTGATTTGCCGCTAATCGGCGATAGCCGGAGACAATCAATTTACCCCCTGTCTCTTGAACTTGATCAAGGTGCGTTCTGGTCTGTGTTGTTCCCCCGAATATTTTTTTTAGCCAGCTCATTTTGGTCGATATGTGTGTTTAGGTTCTTGCCGAAAAGAGTTAATAAACGACCGGTCTGGTTTGATAGGTTTTAACCGATCGGTCGGTGATCAGGGTAAAACCCGACCTGACAGGACAAATTTTAGCGTTCTCGTTCATGACCGACTGGATAGCTGGATCATGCTGGCGAGCCAAGCAGTAAGTTGTTGCAGGAGAATTCATGGATTGTCAGGCGTGATGCTCTCATCCCTCTCCTAGTCCTCCAAGCATCCCTGGGTGATCCTCGCTGATGGAAAGACCCTTGGGCAGCACGGAGCCGTATGCATGGTGGTGTGGGACTCTGTAGCCACGCTCCTCGGGACCCGATTCGGCGTTACTCATCATTGTTCTGGGATTGTAACAAAAATTTGGTCTTCCTTGTGTTCAATTGCGATTTTGAGTTCCTCACCACTGTCTAAATAAGCGACTGCGTGATAAAAGCCGTCTGATACAGCCTTTTCAATAGAGACGGCTTTACAGGTCGCCGTTCCACCAAGTTGCTCTTGAACAATTTGAGTGACGAGGCTAACCGACTCTGCCTCCAGAACCTCGCTACTAGACGATTCGGTTGATGAGATGATGGCGATTGCGACCAATAAATAGGCTGTTAATCCACCGAGACCTAGAAGTAAAGGTTTTCCCCATGCCTTTTTATTGTAGATTATTTTTTTCTCTTTTAGGTATTTTACCTGTCCTTTTGCGCTCGAAAAATACCATGCGAAGATGAATATAAGACCTGGCCCAGATCCATAATTGTCAGGAAGAAATAAATTCGCAATCAAGAAGACAAAACCAAGATACACCCATATCATTGATTTTTTAGCTTTATCGGGTTGGTCCAGTTCATTCCAATTCTTCGCATGAAGCCATGCCCCTAATATTGGAGTGAATAGCAGAGACCAATTGGCCGCTGCATTTGGATTCCAGAGTTTCGGTGTTGCTTGGATGATTGGTGGCGGTGGCGGTGGCGGTGGCTGTGAGGTTGGCAACAAAATACCCGGAACTGTTTTGAGAGGTATCCACTCAGGTGCGCCTTCATACCATGCTAAATCATCCGCCGTCAGGGTTCCGTCTCGAATTTGCTTTGTGATTTCTTCCAGTGAATAGGGGCCATATTGCTGACCGTCTCTGTAAATGTTGATTTCCATGTGTGTGTATTCTTGGACAACGTTAAAAAGTAGCGTGCGGCATTTGCCCTGTAACAACCGCGTGCGGCTCAACCGGTGCAAATACGGCACGGAAGGATACTTCTCTGGGAATTCCGTTCATGGAGCGTTTTTTAGACCGCCATGGAGGAACTGCCAAGCAAGAAACGCTGGATGGTGGGGCGGGACTTTTTGGATCACTAACTATCAACGCATTCTGGCCACAGAACACCGATTTGGCCTCATCGAATGTTTCGCCTTGTTTGCGGCATACTCACCGCCTTTCTCAGATTCCACTTAGAGGCAGTTCGTCCATGTGGCTAAGCAATACAAAATATTGCAGAAATATTAAAATTTTTTTGTTTTCCCCCACTAGATTTCTCCCAAAAATGGTGACAAAACACTTGTTTGAAATCGCGTGGAACGTATGTGGAACAAGGAGGAAATCTATTTACGATGGTGACAAAGTTCTTGGGTCTGTGGACTTTCACTCAAATTCCATGAATATTCTTTTTTTCCATTTTACACTTTTTTCACATCGAGATTGGGGTCGTGTTTCGAAATTGAACGCCCGCAAAGCCACATAACTACAAGGATTTTTGTGTGGCGGCTGGGTGTTTTTGTGGCTTTTCAGAAGTGCCATTTCTGTAAAATGGCGGTGGTTTTTGTAGCGGTTTTGTAAAATGGGGTCACCCACCAGCGAACGGGTGGAGAGAGGTGAAGCCGAGCAGGTTTTGGGATTTGCGCGGATCGGCCAGAGTCTGCTGGACGTCGGCTGGATGGGCGGGGTGGTGGACGATGGTTGGTTCTTTCCCTGCCTTGGCGGCAGCGTGGGCGACCATGTCCATCACGGAATGGTTCTGGCCTGTTCCTACGTTGAACGTCTCGAATCCGCCTCCCTGGAATCCGATGGCGAGTTCGATGGCGCGAACCACGTCGGATACGTGGGTGAGATCGCGGCGGTGGCTGCCGTCCCCCAGCACTGTGACGGGGCGGTCTTGCTCGATGGCTCGCTGAAATGACTCAAGAGCCAGATCTGGACGTTGCCCCGGCCCCCAGACGGAGAAGAATCGCAGAGCGCACACCTGAATGCCGTGCTGACGGGCGTAGAGGCGGCACCAATGCTCGGCGTGGAGCTTGGTGAGCGCGTAGGGGCTGCATGGATCGGTAAGTCCGTCCTCGGCGAAGGGAGTTGGTGAATCTGGGCCATAGACGCTCGAAGACGAGGCGAAGACGAAACGCGGGATGCCGTGGATGCGGCAATGGTCCAGGAGACGCATGGTGCCCGTCACGTTGGTCGATAGGTAGTCGAACGGACGATCCATCGAGGGCCTTACACCGGCCAAAGCTGCGAGATGCACCACAGCGTCGATTCCCTCATGTGGTAGGCGGGCGGTGCGGATGTCGCCGCACAGGTAGATGCTGCCATCGGGAAACCTGTCCTCGGGCTGGATGAGGTCGTAGCCGATGACCCTGTGACCTGCTGCGGTTAGGTGACGAACGGTGTGGGTGCCGATGAAGCCCGAGGAGCCGGTGACGAGGATTTTCAGAGAGTCCATAACCCGTATAGCAGTCAACTTTGTGTTGACATAGGTATCAGAATTGATACACTCGCAACGTGTCACCACTCGCCGATCGTCCTCTGCGAACCGTCTTCTTTCAGACCGAAACCG
>CAMAYN010000208.1 GCA_945862285.1 Akkermansia muciniphila
CTACGGCAATGAGGGCTATTTTGGGAGTTTTGCCTCTAGCCGTTAGCCTATGATAGTAGCTGCTTAAGGTGGGGTTGTGACGAGCGGCACTCAGTGCTGCCATATCTTTGGGATCAGTCCTTAAACTTTGCAAATTAATCGTAAGCGTCCTATGAAGCGCCTCTAGTCATAAACGTCGTAGGTGCTAACCTACGACGCTTATGACTACGACGAATCATTCCGACGGAGCCGAGAATCCCGCACCAGAACCGAGCCAACTGCTCAAGACCGATGCCCTTGGTCGCACACGCATGTCCCAGGCGCAACGCGAAGCCATTCTCGATGCCTTTGAAGCCAGCGGCATGACTGCCACTGGCTTGCGTCATACGTGGATCTTGTCACGACTTCTACGACGATCCATTTGTCCGCTCATTTCCACAACCCGCGTTGGGGTTGTTTGTTTTATTGGGTGGATGGTATCCCCAGGGCAGGAGCGATGCGCACCAACCCTGGGCTTTGATGCGTAATCCCTTTGGGATAGTAGAATGGTTTTTATCGCCATTTCAATTTTCCACAGAAGGAAAGCAAGGGAACAAAGTATTTACCCCTTCGTTTTCTCTGTTACCTTCTGTGAAATTATTTGCATGATCTTTGCCTTCATGCGGCGATTTCTTATAACGATCTTTATACCACCCATTTCCGCAACACGCGTTGGGGCTGTTTGTTTTATGGGGTGGATGGTATCCTAGGGTAGGAGCGACGCGCTCCAACCCTGGGCTTTGATGCGTAATCCCTTTGGGATAGTAGAATGGATTTCGCCCATTTGCACAACCAGCGTTGGAGTTGATTTTTTTATGGGGTGGATGGTATCCTAGGGTAGGAGCGACGCGCTCCAACCCTGGGCTTTGATGTGTGAACCCTTTGGGATCGTAGAATTGTAAGCGTTCTATGTAGCGTCCTTGAATTTTGTTATTATGAACGAGATATGCAAAATTCAAGGGTCCCAATCATGTAGCTGATATATTGGCTGGAAGGCGAGGATGCCTCCGCCACACTCGGCGCGCCGACTTACTCGGTAGCGTTTCATTGTGGCACGCGCGTTTGCTGTTATGGCGCTTTACAATTGTTTTTCATCATGTCAGACAAACAGTGTTCGGTGTGCAATAATGAAACGTTATTCCTTCTCTTTTTTCTCTAGTAGGTTCGATCGATGCGCGCATGCAGGGAATCATGCGATTGCGCTGCTCATCTTGGCGATCTCGTTTGCCATGGCGACGATGTCATTTGCCTCCGAAGTTGTCGATCCCCTTCCTCCCGATGATGACATGGCACCTGGGCTTTTCTTTGGTGCCGTTTTTGTGATCGGTGTGTTACTCGTTCTCGTTGGTGTTGGCATTGTCATTGGTCTCCTTTGCGTGGCTTGTATCGCGATATTCGTCACCCTCGGAATTTTGTCATCTTCGGTCATTTTTGCCATTCTTCGTCGCCGATTCTCTGCCGGCTTTCGGGCTTTGCATTATCAATTACTGGCTGTCATCGCCTTGCCTTTCGGCATAGTTTCGCTTTGGCTCGCCTGTAGGTTATTCGACTTTCATTTACAAAAGAGCTCGATTTTGCTGGTAGGTTCAGGCATCGGCAGTGTGGCGGGAATTTCTATCGCCTTCGTGATCGATCATTCGGTCAGGTATGTATGTCGCCGTTTCATCACCGTTGTTGCATCACCCATTCTTCAAAAAACGAATCGCTAATCGTCATGAACAACAGCGCTAGCTCGCTTTCATAGTTGATAAAGTCAGACATCTTTTTCCTGTATTGAAAATTTACTCTGGAACGAAGTCTTTCGGGGCGCGGACGATGCGATCGACACTGTGCTTGGTGACGAGGTTGCCACCGCTGCTGCGGCCTTTGACGCCGACTTCGGCGAAGTGGAAGGGACGGGTGACGTTGCGCAGACGTAGTTGCGGCTTGAGGTGGACGATGAGCATTTGCGCGGCACTTTCCTCCTCGGTTTTGTGAACGGCGAAATATAAAATGCGGGTGCCGGCTTTGCCTTTGGTGAGGTCGTATTCTTTATCGCGGGTGATGCCGCCAACTTCGAAGCGTTTGGCGTAAATGGCACCGTCTTTGCCATCGCGGTAAATCACGGAGTAGATGAGTGGTTCGTCTTTGCGGAATACGGCAAGGTGGATGGGTTTCTGGCCGATGAAGACTTTTTCGGCGATTTTCATGACCTTCATTTTGCCGTCTTGGGTGAAGGAGATGATGTCGTCAATGGTGGAGCATTTCTCCAGAGCCTCGTCTTTTTTCATGCCGTAGCCGGCGAAGCCGTTTTTCCAATCGACGTAGAGAGTCTCGTTGGCGGCGACGACTTGTGTGCGATCCACACGATCAAAGGAACTGATTTCGGTGCGGCGTTCGCGGCCATCGGCGTATTTCTTTTTTAAGTCCTCGAACCATTTGATGGTGTAGGCGTTGAGGCGTTTGAGGTTTTTTTCGGTGGCATCGATGTCTTTTTCGAGGGCTTTGATTTCTTCGTCGGCTTTGAAGGAGTCAAATTTGGAGATGCGTTTGATTTTGATCTCGGTGAGGCGGGTTATGTCATCAATGGTGACTTCGCGTTTGAGGAGTGGTTTAAAGGGCTTGAGTCCATCGTCGATGGCTTGAATGACGGCTTCCCAGGTGGTGCATTCTTCGATGTCGCGGTAGATGCGGTTTTCGATGAAGATTTTTTCGAGGGAGGAGAAGTGCCATTTTTCTGCGAGTTCGTTGAGGCGGATTTGCAGTTCGGTGCCGAGGAGGTCTTTGGTTTGTTGGGTGTTGCGGCGGAGGATTTCGGAAACACCCAGAAACTGGGGTTTGCCATCGTGGATGACGCAGGAGTTCGGGGAGATGGAAAGCTCGCAGTCAGTAAAGGCGTAAAGGGCATCGCGGGTGTTTTCGGCATCGGCACCGGAGGGGAGGTGGATGAGGATGTCCACGTTGGCGGCGGTATTGTCTTCGATTTTTTGAATTTTGATTTTTCCTTTATCGGCAGCGGCGACGATGCTTTCCATGAGTGCGCCTGTGGTAGTGCCGAAGGGGATTTCGGTGACGCGGAGGAGACCTTTTTTTTCGGTGGAAATTTTTGCCCGCACGCGGCTGCGCCCGCCGCGGAGACCGTCGCGGTATTCGCTGCAATCCATGATCCCGCCGGTGGGGAAATCGGGCACGAGGGTGAATGTTTCGCCACGGAGAACGGCGATGGAGGCATCGATGAGTTCGATGAAGTTGTGGGGGAGGATTTTGCAGGCGAGGCCGACGGCGATGCCTTCGACGCCCTGGGCGAGGAGGAGTGGGAATTTGACCGGCAGGGTAACGGGTTCTTTGTTGCGCCCGTCGTAGCTAGGCATCCACTCGGTGGTTTTCGGGTTGAAAGTGATTTCGAGGGCGAATTTGGTGAGTCGGGCTTCGATGTAGCGGGGAGCGGCGGCGCTATCGCCGGTGAGGATATTGCCCCAGTTGCCTTGTGTGTCGATGAGGAGGTCTTTTTGACCAAGCTGAACCATGGCATCGCCGATGGAGGCATCGCCATGGGGATGATATTTCATGGTGTTGCCGACGATGTTGGCGACTTTGTTGTAACGTCCGTCGTCGAGTTCCTTGGTAGAATGGAGAATGCGCCGTTGGACGGGTTTGAGTCCATCATTCAGATGCGGTACGGCGCGCTCGAGGATCACATAGCTGGCGTATTGGAGAAAGTACTCGGAATACATTTCTCCTAGCGAATCTGGTTGCTCTGGATCTGTGGTCATGCAGGAAATGGTTAAGCATGCCTAAGCATTTTGGCAAGTGGATAGTTTGACGCGTTTCGCGAAGAGGGAAGCTAAGATGAAGGACGTGATAAATCGCAACGAAAATTCGGTTATTTGTTTGTCGGTAGGATGGGAGACTCCTGAATTTCCTTGTACAAAAAATTCAGGCGCGATTCGAGTTTTTTGACGATTTCTGGATGAGAATGAGCAACATCGTTTTTCTCTGATGGATCTTGCCGAAGGTTATACAATGCGGGTTTTGCGGCAATCTTAGGATCTTCCTGCATGACGAGTTTCCAATCTTCACTGCGGATGGCAAGCGGAATGGGGCTTGTGCCGTGCCAGTGGAGAAGTTCGGTGCGTTGTGGCGCATTTTTTTTGCCGAGCAACGCATCCCATAGTTCGAGACCATCGATTTTAGGTTGTCCCTTCGACTTCGCTTTCCAATCGATTCCACATGCGCGTGATAGTGTCGGCAAAAGATCGACGGATGAACTGAGCATATCGCTTTCGCGCCCCGCAGGAATTACTTTAGGGAACGAAATAATGAATGGAACACGAGTGCTGCCCTCAAGGTTCCCCCATTTCATCCCGCGCAGTGGATGGGCACTGGACTGTTCGCCTTTTTGTGGTCCGTTATCAGAGGTAAAAACGACAATCGTGTTTTCCTCTAGGTTGAGCGTTCGCAAGGTTTCAAGTAGGGTGCCAATGCGGAAATCCAGTTCCTCGACAACATCGCCATAAGTGCCGAAAGCTGACTTCCCTTTCCATTCAGGATGTGCCTCGACCGGAAAATGCGGAGCGGTGTAGGGCAGGTAAAGAAAGAAGGGCTGCTGCTGATTTTCTTTGATGAAATCGATGGCTTCATTCGTAAATTTTTCCGTAAAAAGTCGATTGTCCACAGGATCTGTGGCGGGGGAATCGGCACGCCACAGGGATTGATTTTTTTCGTTGTTGCTATGCGTAAGGAAATACGCGCGGGAGAAACCTTGTGCTTGTGGCCTAGTCTCTTTTTTTGCACCAACGTGCCATTTTCCTGAAATGGCGGTGGCATATCCTTCGCTTTGGAAAACTTCCGCCATCGTAAGTGCTTCATTTGCCATTCCTTCCTGGACTCCCATCATGTAGCCTGCCACGCCCTTCGTCCATCCGAGGCGAACGGGATACGCTCCAGAAAGAAGAGCCATGCGCGATGGCGTGCAGACCGAGGCTCCAGAGTGATAGCCCGTGAGACGAAGCCCTCCTGCTGCCATCTTGTCCAGAACGGGTGTTTTGATCGAGGGATGACCATAACAGCCAAGATCGCGATACCCGAGATCATCGGCTAAAATCACTATGACGTTTGGTGGACGTTTGGCTGGCTCGCCCTGACAAGGACCACAACCGAGCAGGAATAAATGGATTGAAGCAGTAAGAGTGATTTGAGCCGAGTAGTGAAAGAATGAATCAAAAAAAATGCGCATAGGAAAGGATTCGCTAAAAGAATTGTCGATGATGCCGAGTAGGATCACAAGGCCAATGATAGCAGAAAATCGCAGGTTGACAAAATTGGGGATTTTGATAATTTTTGTGTGAATGAACCGCCTTACCATTGAGATCGAACCTGAACAACATCGCCAAATCAAAACGCTGGCGACCTTCGCTGGCATGACGATTAAGGAATTTATTCTAAGCCGTACGCTACCTCCGAAAAATACAGACGAAGAAGTTGACACAACTCAAAAATTACTTTCCCGCCCCAAGAACAAGGCGAGGCTTCTTGAGGCCATAAAATCACCTAGGAAGGACTACGTAGTCTTTGACACGATTGATGAACTAAAAGATGCGCTTGGAATTTGAACCTACAGCCTTTGCTGATCTTCAATACTGGGTAAGCACTGATACAAAGATGGCAAAGACGGTGATGAAGCTCATCGAAGAAACCAAACGTGCGCCGTTCGGAGGCATTGGTAAACCAGAACCATTGAAAGGTGAGCTTTCTGGGTGGTGGTCGAAGCGAATCGACCAGGAGCATCGACTCATCTATCGCGTCGAGGGCGATAGTCTTTTAATCGCTCAAGCAAGGGGACACTACGATGACTGATTTCCATCCACTACGATTCCTGAAATGAACCCCGTTTCTTAGTAAGCGTCCTATGAAGTGCCTTTGGGCGTGTAG
>CAMAYN010000209.1 GCA_945862285.1 Akkermansia muciniphila
GGCGCGGCCAAAGTCACACGCTTGCTGTTTTTCACGCCGGGCAAGGACAAGGAGACCTTTGCTCGATTTGTCGATGAACTCAAAGCCAGACAAGTCGAGCCGGCGCAGATTGAGGAGATTGCGATGGACATGTCTCCCGCATTCATTTCAGCGGCGAGCGAGTACTTTCCTGCATCCGTGCTGAGCTTTGATCGCTTCCACGTCATGAAACTCTGTGGTCAAGCCATCGAAGATGTTCGCAAACAAGTTGTAGCGCAGGAAGGTACGTTGCCGAAAGGAGCCATGTGGGCCTTGCGCGGAAACCCGGCAAACCTGAAAGAACACCAATTGGAATTGAGGGCAAAACTCAGCAAGGAATACAAAACGCTGGCACGAGCATTGGCGCTGCGCGACTACTTATCAGACACATGGAACTACGCGACCAAAGAAGCGGCAGAAGAGCATCTCAGATCCGTGCTCTCTTGGCTGAGTAGAAGCCGCTTGGCACCCTTTGTGAAGCTGGGCAAGACACTCAAAAAACACTGGGACGGCATCATTGGCTATTACAAAAACTTCACCACATCGGCAGCCATGGAGTCACTCAACAGTCGACTACAACAAGCCAGAGCAAGGGCGCGCGGCTACCGCCTCTTCGTCAACTTCCAAGCCATCGCTTACTGGATTGCAGGCGGGTTCAAGATCAACACGAACTTTACCGTTACCCACTAAAAACTCTGTATGGCCTCTCTTTTCATCTTCCTCAGCTTGCATTGCCATAGGTTATGCTTCTCTTTGAAAAAGGATGTCGATCCTTGCTCGTTTCTTATTTTGCGTGTCTTTGTGTGTCTTTGTGGTTTAAAAAATATTCTCACCACGTTTTCCTTACATCCCTGCCACCCACTATGATCGAGCGAGCATTTGGATGAAACGGGAGAAGTGCTCAACGCCGGCGAGGAGTTGTTCGACTTCGATGAATTCATTTGCGGTGTGAGCTTGGGCAATCGAGCCAGGGCCAAGACAAACTGAGGGGATTCCTGCGGCACTCAAATGGGCGGCATCAGAAAACCATGGCGCGCCAACGGCTTTCGAGCGATCTCCGGCGAGGAGTAACAATTGCGTCATGGGATGATCTAAGGATGTCTCCATGGGCGGATTTTCATGAGCGTAGGCAATCGAAATCGGTAAGTCTGCTTGTTTGATCAGATGCTCTAACAATAACACCGCCCCGCCTTGGGCTTGAAGGTCAGGGGTGACGCGAATATCGATCTGTGCTTGCGCTAAATCAGGCACGATGTTCGGACGACTACCGCCGGAAATGGTGCCGATATTGCAGGTGCTTTTGCCTAAAATGGGATGCTGAAAACGTTGGAGATTCACGGAAAGTTCTGATTGCAGGTAATCCAGCGCGCGGCATAATTTCATCACTGCATTGTCGCCTTTTTCTGGCATGGAGCTATGGGCCGCTTTTCCTCGCGCTTCTACGGTGATCCATGCTGAACCCTTGTTGACGTGAACGACATCGAGAGAGGTTGGCTCGCCGCAAATCGCAAAGGCGTAGTCATTCGCGTATTTTTGTGCGAAATCTTTTGAACCCCATTGGCCGGATTCTTCACCCATGAAGGCAACGAAGTCAACGGCTACGGGCATGGATGAGAGATAGCTCGCATTTTCGTGCAAGGCCCAGAGCATAGCGGCCATAGAGCCTTTCGTATCGCAGGCTCCCCTGCCCCAGATTTTCCCATCGCGGAGCTCGCCACTAAAGGGGGTAATCGTCATCTGATCTACGCCAACGGTATCAAGATGCGGGCCAAATAAAACACGTGGACGGCCATCGCGCGGGGCGAAGCGAGCGATGAGATTCGGACGCCCGGGTTTGACCTCTTCAAGCATGACTTCGCAGCCCGATGAACCGAGCCATGCCGCCAGTTCAGCCGCGATATCGCTTTCTCCAGTAGCTGTGCCGCTGGAGGCATCGTCGGGATTAACGGAAGGAATACGGATGAGGTGTTGTAGTAGTTCGATGACGTTGGCTGGCATGAGGATGTTTTTTGAGATTAATCTTCGTCGTCTTTCGCTCCTTTGACACGGACTTTCCCGCGGAGTTTGGCTTCGATGTAGGCATCGAGGTCGCCATCCATGACGGGTTGGATATTTCCTGTTTCCTGACCGGTGCGGAGGTCGAGAATTTTTTGGTAGGGTTGAAAGACGTAAGAGCGGATTTGGTTGCCCCAGGAGACATCGCCTTTTTCTCCGTAAGAGCGTTCACTTTCGGCTTTTTGTTTGTCTTCTTCGATGGTGTAGAGTTTGGCCTTGAGGATCTCGAAGGCGAGTTCGCGGTTCGCGCCTTGCGAGCGGGCGGCTGACGAGCGCACCATGATGCCGGTGGGCAAGTGCTTGAGAATCACGCAGGTTTCAACCTTGTTGACGTTTTGTCCCCCTTTGCCGCCCGAGCGCGTGGTTTGAATATCGACATCTTTTTCGTTGATTTCAATTTTGATTTCTTTGGAAATCTCTGGTGTGGCATCGACAGCGGCGAAGGATGTGTGGCGTTTGCCAGCGGCATCGAATGGGGAGATGCGGACGAGGCGATGAACCCCGCGTTCATTTTTCAGATAGCCGTACGCGTATTCGCCAGTGATTTTGATGGTAGCGGAGCGCAGGCCCGCCTCATCGCCGTCTTGCCAGTCGAGGGTTTCTACAGCGAATCCTTTGCGTTCCGCCCAGCGCGAATACATGCGGTGGAGCATTTGTGCCCAATCGCAGGCCTCAGTGCCGCCCGCACCGGCGGAGATCACGAGGTAGCAGGAAGAGGGATCGCTGGGTTGATTGAGCAGAGTGAGGAGTTCGAAGGAAGTGATATCCTCGCCGAGTTGCGAGAAGTCGCGAACGGCTTCACGGGCGGTATCGAGGTCATCAAATTCCTTGGAAAGGGCGATGGCGGCTTCGATGTTATCAGCTTTCGCTTCAAGGGAAAGGTAGGTTTCCACCTTTTTTTTCATCGAGGATGCCTGGGCATTTACCTCACGGGCTTT
This sequence comes from Akkermansia muciniphila, assembly GCA_945862285.1. Classification (GTDB taxonomy): domain Bacteria; phylum Verrucomicrobiota; class Verrucomicrobiia; order Verrucomicrobiales; family Akkermansiaceae; genus UBA956. The sequence continues at coordinate 3,012 of CAMAYN010000209.1, forward strand.
ATCGGGATTGTTCCAGAATTCGGGCAGGGACATAGCAGCCTCCAACTCAGCGATTTTATTTTCGAGAGTGGGGATGTCAAAGATACCTCCTGAGTTTCGAGAGACGACCACGAAGGCCGTCGATATCGAGCGCCAGGAGGTCAGCGGCGTGTAGTTCAGACATGACGAGCGGAAGGTGCGGCATCGTGCCAGAATTTACAAGAAGGAAGTTACATTAGCGTATCGCCAAGTATTGCATGCCTACTTTTACGAGTCCTGATCAAAGCGGTATTCGCGGCGGGGGAGGTTTTGTTTCTTTTTTTCGCGGGCTTCGCGGAAGAAGCTTTGGATGAGGTGCAGGCATTCGTCGCCGAGGACATTCGATTGGATATCGCAGGCGTGGTTGAGCGGGGGATTGGATTGGAGGAGATTGATCCAGCCGCCGCAGGCACCGGCTTTCGCATCGGGGCAGCCGAAGACGACACGTGCGGGGCGGCAGTGGACAATGGCACCCGCGCACATCGGGCAGGGTTCTTTGGTGACGTAAAGCGTGCACTCTTCCAGTCGCCAGTCGCCGAGGGCGTTTTGCGCGGCAGTGAGGCAAAGCATTTCGGCATGCGCGGTGGCATCCTTGAGGGTCTCGACTTGGTTCCAAGCACGGGCGATGATTCTTCCTTCGCGGACAATGACGGCGCCAATGGGAACTTCGCCGACGGCGAGGGCTTTATGCGCTTCGCGGAGGGCTTGGCGCATGAAGTATTCGTCGCTTTGCAGGTCGATGATGGGTGAGTCGTCCATGAATTTTTTCGCGTAGAGGGAAAAGAAAAAGGCCGATAGGCGAAAACCCATCGGCCTGATAAAATGTAAAATGTTACATATTGGCGATGATATTGTCGCCGAATTCGGAGCATTTCAGTTGAGTCGCACCTTCCATGAGGCGGGCGAAGTCGTAGGTGACATTTTTAGAGCCGATGGCACCGTTTAAGCCTTTGATGATAAGGTCTGCGGCTTCGTTCCAGCCGAGGTAACGGAACATCATCTCGCCAGAAAGCACGACGGAACCAGGGTTGACTTGGTCTTTGTCGGCATACTTCGGCGCGGTGCCGTGGGTGGCCTCAAAAATGGCGTGACCGGTGATGTAGTTGATGTTGCCACCGGGAGCGATGCCGATACCGCCAACTTGTGCGGCGAGGGCATCGGAGAGGTAGTCGCCGTTGAGGTTGAGCGTGGCGATGACATCAAAGTCGGTGGGACGAGTGAGAACTTGTTGCAGGGTGATATCGGCGATGGCGTCTTTAATGACAAGGCCCGCGCCGAGTTTGCCTTCGGGGATGACACACCATGGACCGCCGTCGATTTCTACGGCACCGAATTCATTTTTGGCGCACTCGTATCCCCAATCACGGAAAGCACCTTCCGTGTATTTCATGATGTTGCCTTTGTGAACGAGAGTAAGGGATTTGCGGCCTTGATCGATGGCGTATTGGATGGCAGAGCGGACGAGGCGCTGCGTGCCGAGTTTGGAAACGGGCTTGAAGCCGACACCAACGAGTTCTGGGGTTTCTTCGCCAAAGCGGATTTTTTTGAAATCGGCGGGGAAGTTTTCTTTGAGGAATGCCAGGGATTTCATGGCTTTATCGCTCCCTGCTTCGAAGTCGATGCCTGCGTAGATATCCTCGGTATTTTCACGGAAAATGACCATATCGACGAGTTCTGGGTGCTTGACGGGGCTAGGAACGCCAGTGAAGTACTGCACGGGGCGAAGGCAAACATAGAGGTCGAGGATTTGGCGGAGGGCGACGTTGAGCGAGCGTATGCCGCCACCGACGGGAGTGGTGAGCGGACCTTTGATGCCGACGAGATACTCGCGGAAGGCCGTAAGGGTGTCATCGGGAAGCCATGCCTGACCAAGGTCTGAGACTTGATCCTTGAACATGTTAAAGGATTTTTCGCCGGCATAGACCTCGAACCAAGATATTTTTCGGGTGCCGTTATAGGCTTTTTCTACAGCGGCATCTAGCACGCGGACGGAGGAGCGCCAGATGTCGCGCCCTGTGCCATCGCCTTCGATGAACGGAATGATGGGATTGTTGGGCACATTGAGAATGCCGTCTTTGATGCTGACTTTTTCGCCTGCGGGTGGAGTGATGTTTTGGTAGGACATTTTTTTAGGTAATTGGCAGGCGGCATTTGTGGCATTGTTACGGGAAATGACAAGCTATCAAATGAAAATGACGTTATTTTTTGTGAAATCATTTCTTTTTCACTGGAGGTGGAGCGATTGTGAATAACTTGTGAGTTTTGTAAAATAAAGGGCAATTTGGCCACATCGTATGAATGAAATGAATTGTCTATGTGTCGATTTTGTCACATTTCACTAGGTAAATGGCGATTCTTTTTAAGAGATTCAAATGATTAACCGATGTAGAGGAGTTTGTGATATCATTGAAAATACAATAAATTTATCACCCTTTTTATGTGACACCACGGAAATTCCGTTAGATCGCCGTCGGCTTACCTGAAAAACCGATATTTCGAGGATTCGGAACTACGCGGAAGACGAATCAACATGGATCCATTGTGAATAACTTGCGAAGAAACATTTTTTTCTTCAATTTTATCAGTTATTTTGAAGATATCGATGCGCAGCGCGTCAAAATGGATGCGGATAAAGAACATGATGATACGAGACGCAATTATTTTTTGTCATTTTTTAGCATTTTGCGTGACAGCGGAGGAAATCAAGCAAGCCCCAGAAGCTCAAAAAGTCACACCAACGACGAT
>CAMAYN010000210.1 GCA_945862285.1 Akkermansia muciniphila
TTGACTTGGTAATTGGAATGCTGAATCTCCCATTTCCCACCCCGTTCTGAGTAGATTCGATCATCATCACGAACTATAGTAAAAAGTTCCGGCTCTACTTGAATGATGAGATCGTCAGCGAAAGTCGGCTCCAGATTCTCAAACTCCCATACAAGTTGATTCCCTTTGCGTTTGAATCGATTCACGGGCTTGATGACTACGACTTCCCTCGGGTCGATATATTGAGGGATATTGATGGTAATTTTCCCCTTGGCGATGGTGCCAGCCCAGCAGGCCGCAGAACTGAGTCGATAGACAAATTGCTTAGGCTCGACATTCGTGTCATCACTCACGGAATGCATATCTAACGGATAAGGACTGCGAAAACGAATTTTCACTTCTTTTTCTTCATTAGCCTTAAACTCCGCGCTCGAAACCATCCAGCCTGCTAGACCGACAAATCCACCCATATCGTCAGCTACACTAGGCTCCGGTATTTTATTAACCTTATCGTCCCACTTCAATTTACCCGTTATACTTTTCTCACCAACTGAGATTTTGTAATTTTCGCAATAATTTACTTTCTTGAAGGGTGTTTTGGCATCAGGATAATAATCGGAAACCAGACTCTCTACCGGAAATCCAAATTCCACTTTGCTTTTCTTATCGCGGAGATTTTTCATCCGATAATCAATACTGACCTCAGCAGATTCAGGCCCGACGTCGATCGTGAGCACTTCATCTACCATCTGCACATGTTGCGTGCCCTTCGGCTCGAATAAAGTGATACTCCCCGCAGAACCAAGACCCGGGCGGAAATATCCACCACCATTTGCCCACAGCATGCTCGGAATCAAAAGCGTAAACAATGCGTTTTTCATGAACTTTGGATAGATCATTTTACATGAGCCGTCAATCGGCAAATCGAAACGGACATCGTGCCTTAGCCTCGTTCTTCCTCAAAACATTCCCCCCCTAGAAAAAACTACTTGCTTATTTTGCCAAATAACAAAATAACAAGCTCGTGACCATTTGTGATTCTACTCCATTAAAAAGCACGGCGGACTTTCGTCGCGCGGCGGATGTTTTTAAGGCCTTGAGCAATCCCTCACGGGTGATGATCGTCAATGCCTTAGCCGAGGGCGAACGCTGTGTGGCCGATCTGACAAAATTAGTGCAGCTCGATATTTCCACCGTGTCCGCTCACCTCGCTGTGCTGCGTCGTGTGGGCATTCTCACCGATGAGCGTCGTGGCACACAGGTTTTTTACTCCCTGCGCAAACCATGTTTGTTGAATTTATTTTGCTGCCTTGATGATTTCCATTCTAACGAAACACCCTGATATATGACGACCCATATTCAAGTTTACGATCCGCCGATGTGTTGCTCTACGGGTATTTGCGGCACGAGCATCGACCCCGACCTGATTAACTTCGCGGCGATGTTAGTGCAGTTCACGCAGCGCGGCATCAAGGTCGAGCGATACAATCTCAGCCAACAAGCACTCGCCTTCGCAAAAAATCCTGCGGTGCAAGAAAAGCTCCGCACCGAGGGCACGGAATGTCTGCCCTTGATTTATAGTGATGGAGCTCTGCGATTGCAAGGACGCTATCCCACGCAAGAAGAACGCCGCGAATGGGTGCGCGAATTGGTTTCACACGAGGAGGAGGCATGAAAACTCTGCCACTCTATCGACCCGACGTCATCACAGCGACGCGATTTCTTTTTTTCACCGGGAAAGGCGGGGTGGGAAAAACCTCTCTCTCATGTGCTACGGCATTGCGTTTAGCGGATGCGGGCAAACGGGTTCTGTTAGTGAGCACGGATCCGGCATCGAACCTTGATGAAGTGTTAGCAATCAAACTTAGCAACCAGCCCACCGCGATTCCTGGGGTGCGCGGACTTGATGCACTAAACATCGATCCCGTAGCCGCAGCCGCTGCCTACCGCGAGCGCTTGATCGGGCCGATGCGAGGGATTTTACCCGATGCCGCACTGCGCAGCATGGAAGAACAACTTTCCGGTTCCTGCACGGTGGAAATTGCCGCATTCGATGAGTTTGCCGGCTTGATTGGCGATGCCGAATCCGCAAAAAACTACGATCACATCGTTTTCGATACCGCACCGACGGGTCACACCCTGCGCTTAATGAGTTTGGCAAAAGCGTGGGATCAATTTCTGGATGATAACCAGAGTGGCACCTCCTGTTTGGGACCGTTGGCAGGTTTAGAAAAACAACGAGCGATCTACGAAACAGCGGTGGCAAGTTTAGCCGATCCCGCGCTTACTACCATGGTGTTGGTCAGTCGCCCGCAACGCGCTTCCTTACGCGAGGCGGAACGGACATCGAACGAATTGCGGCACCTTGGCGTGTCGCGCCAACAACTGGTGATCAATGGTGTTTTTTCTACCGATTGCCCCGATGACAAGGTAGCGATGGCGATGCAAGAACGCGGCCTCTCCGCCATGCAGCAAGCGCATGATTTCATCCAAAGCCTGCCCAGTTTCCTCATACCGCTCAAGGCCGTGAATATCCTCGGTGTCGCAGGATTGCGGGTTTTATTAGAAGACGATGCCGCATCCCTTGCCGCCGTAGAGTCACAACCATGGCAAGCTCCGGCGATGTTGCGGCTCGCGGAAATGATCAGCGAGCTGGAGCAACGGGGGCGAGGCGTCATTATGACCATGGGCAAAGGCGGTGTGGGAAAAACCACCGTCGCAGCCGCCATCGCGGTGCTTTTGGCACAACGTGGGCACCGCGTGCATCTGAGCACGACAGACCCCGCCGCCCACATTGCCCAAACGCTCGATGGTCAGCTTGCAGGATTGACCTTGAGTAAAATCGATCCCGTAGCAGAAACGGCAGCCTACACCGCGCGGGTGATGGCCGAGCAATCGTCACACCTCGATGATTCGGCCCGTGCCTTGCTGGAAGAAGATTTACGCTCGCCATGCACCGAGGAAATCGCCGTTTTCCGGGCCTTTGCCCGCGAAGTCGCGTTAGGGGAACACGGCTTCGTGGTGCTGGATACCGCCCCTACCGGGCACACCTTGTTGTTATTGGATGCCAGCGAAGCCTACCAACGCGAACTCGAACGCCAAACCGGCAGCACGCAACCCGAGGAAGTTCTGCATTTATTAGAGCGATTGCGCGATCCGCAATTCACCGCCATGATTCTCGTCGCCGTTCCAGAAGCCACGCCCGTGCATGAAGCGGCAGCACTGCAAGAAGATTTACGCCGTGCACAGATCGAACCCTACGGCTGGGTGATCAACCAAAGTTTGTTTGCTAGCGGCACGAGTGATCCATTGCTTTGCCGCCGCGAGCAAGCCGAGCATCGCTACCTTACGGAGGTTGCTACAATCCATGCCCAGCGCGTGGCATGGCTGCCGTGGCAGGCGCAAGAACCCGTAGGAGTCGCCGCCCTGTCTGAACTCGCACAATCGACCCCCACATTTTCCCCAACTACCTTATGAAACCAACGATCCTTATTCTTTGCACAGGAAATTCCTGCCGTTCCCATCTCGCCGAGGGCCTGCTGCGTCAGGCACTGGACGAGCGATTCATCGTCGCCAGCGCTGGCTCGAATCCCGCGGGCTACGTTCACCCCTTGGCCATCAAAGCCATGGCAGAAGTCGGCATCGATATTTCCACCCATCGCTCCAAGCATCTCAATGAATTTCTGGAGCAAAATGTCGAAACGGTAATCACAGTTTGCGGCAATGCCGATCAAGCATGTCCGATGTTTCCCGGCCAGGTAAATCGGCATCATTGGGGTTTCGATGATCCCGCGCATGCCACCGGCACGGAAGAAGAGCAGATGCTGGTATTCCGCCGCGTGCGCGATGAGATCGCCCGCGTCTTCCAAGCCTACGCCGCCGGGCGCTTGGATGCGTGATGCGCTGTCAATCGTGGCGGAGTCCTCTGACCTCCCAGCCCATCTTGCCTAAAAATGGCAGGGAGGCGAGGACGCCTCCGCCACGATTTCCCCAGATATCCTCGTTCATCAGTGTTCATCCGTGGTGGAAAAATTCCCCTCTAGTGCGCCCATCCACGAAGGCCATTTCTGCCTAGAAAGGGTCAGCTTGCCTTCGACTCGATGGGGTGACTAATCAGGTCTTTGCGCCGACTCTTGCCTGCTTTAGAATAGGGTAGATGAGTGTCATGGTCACAAAATAATTTATTCGCTATTATGCCGATGCGGGAATCCATCTGTTGAGCAGGCTTTTTTTATCAATGAACCCAAGCGATTATCCTAAAAGTGCGAATGGGCGAATGCAGGACTGCAATGATTAACGACGGATTTAGCGGATGAGGCGATTCCAAGAAGAAGGAATTTTCGGATCACTTAAAAAAAGAATGAGAAATCAACTCGTGCCTCTTATGAAATCAGTAAATCCGTCAAATCCGTCGTTTCTATTTTCCTATTAAGGATGATTCCTTTTGTCTGAGAGCCGCAAAGACAACGCATCTTATCGCTTGAGAAGCCATGGATTGCATACTTTATTCAAAACGACATACCAAAGGAAGGCGTCAGAACATCTCAAAATTCGATAAGGAATATCCTTACTGAAAATAAGGGCAAAATCCCGATGTTCGTAACAGCAAAATTATGCACATTGAACCTGTTCGATATTTTTTTACGCAGCGTTTTCCGTAAATAGGAAATTCCTAGTCATAAAATTGAGATCATATCCATTTAACAGGGAGCTTGTAACACCCTGAGTTCCTTCATTTATGACTATTTTCCCACAGATTTCGTCACATGCGTACATCTTCCGCTCTGCCGAGCCCGATGAGCTCGGTCGCGCGGCTTCTTTGTGTATGCCGGCACCCGCTCGCCCTGGGGAGGGCCGGCAGCAATGCTTCGTCGCTGTGCGTTGCCAGCCGATTGAGCGGCTGCTCGCTGTGGCCTTTTGGCGCACCATCCCGGAAAAGGATGGCAGCCTCACCGCAGTGATCCAGTGGACGGCACTGCCCGCCCTAGCCGCAGAACTTTCCGCCTTCCTCCGCGCCCTCATTGCCCACATCCCGACCGCTGAACCCAGCGTCACCACCATCGCTGTGGCTGATTGGCAACCCGCCGAGCATCCAACTGCCTTGCTAGCCGAACTCGGCTTCACCGCCACTGCCACCCGCACCTATTTCCAAGCGGATGCCGCCACTTGGCGCGCCGCCCTTGCCACACTCCACGAGGAAACGCCCGCCGCCGCGCCGTTCACCATCGTGCCGCCCCACGGCGAGCACTTTGCCGCCCTACGTCCGCTGCTTTGCGGCAGCTCCCTGCGCCCCACCGAACTAGCGCATGGATTCCAATCCGCCACCAGCCACCAGCCCAGTCTCTTTGATCCCCGCTGCTCCGGCGTGATCATCGAATACGGCACACCCACCGCCCTCTGTCTCGCCCAGCACGCGCATGGACGGCTCACCATTGCCGCTCTGAACGGCCCACCTGCCGCATGCCTCACCCTGCTCCATCACGCCCTGCAAGGCCACGATCTCTTACCAGAGCCCACCTCCCTCTGCTACCACCTCGATGATGGCGATGATTCCTCCGCCCTCGCCACCCTCCCTGAGAGCCTCCTCCGCAGCACCACTACCCAGCTTTCGCGTTACACGCAAACGATTCTCCCCACAACCACAATACGCTAACATAAAATGAAATTGAACAACACAGCGACAACAACAACACAGCGCCTCGGCGCTTATCTAACGGCTGCAGTGAGTTGCAGCA